>NZ_CP043505.1:3166750-3483425 GCF_008365295.1 Agromyces intestinalis | reverse complement strand
ACGACCTCGGCCGCACCGATACCGGGCAGCACCAGCGCAACGTCACGGTCTTCGCCGACGGAGAGGTCGACCGCAGCCCCTGCGGGTCCGGCACCGCCGCCCGGGTTGCGCTGCTCGATCACCTCGACGTGCTCGGCGAGGGCGAGACGCTCACGCACGACTCGATCATCGGCACCCGGTTCACCGCGCGGGTCGCCGAGCGCACCGCCGACGGCGTCGTGCCCGAGGTGACGGGTCAGGCGTACCGGGTCGGCACCGCGGCCTTCGAGCTCGACGCCGACGACCCCCTCGCCGCGGGCTTCAGCCTGCGCTGACCCCGATGCGCTTTTCAGGAGAAATCACGCCGGAGCGGCACGACACGCCGCTGAATCGGGCGCACACGGCCCGAAACTCCTGAAAAAGGCATCAGTGGTGGCCGGTGAGGGTGCCCCAGCCGGCCGAGCGACCCGCGGTGCTGCGCCGCTGCGGCACACCCCACGGGTTGTCGTCGCGCAGGGGCGCCGGCAGCAGTGACTGCGGAGCGCTCTGGTAGGCGACGCCGCGCAGGAACCGGGTGATCGCGGCAGTGCCGACGCTCGTGGCGTCGGTCGTGGTCGCCGGGTACGGGCCGCCGTGCTGCATGGCGCCGGTGACCGACACCCCCGTCGGCCATCCGCCGAAGAGCACGCGGCCGCTGGTCTCGGCGAGAGCGTCGACGAGGTCGGCGAGCCGACCGTCGGCGAGCTCGGCCTCGCTCGCGTGCAAGGTGGAGGTGAGGTTGCCGGGGAAGAGGTCGCGCTGCACGGCGGGCAGCTCGTCGGCATCGGCGTAGCGCACGATGATCGACAGCGGCCCGAACGACTCCTCGAGCAGGTCGTCGCGGTGCTCGCGCAGCGTTGCGAGGTCGACCTCGACGACGGTGGGCGTCGCGAACCGCTGCTGCGCGTCGTCGACCCGCACCTCGCCCTCGGCGAGGACGGTCACGCCGGGGGCGGCGAGCACGGCGCCCCGCCGCTCTTCGAAGGCGCGGCCGATGCCGGGGTTGAGCAGGCGATGCTCGGGCACCGTCGCCGCGGCCTCCCCCACCGGGCCGAGCTCGGCGCCCTGGGGCACGAAGAGGAATCCCGGCTTCGTGCAGAGCTGACCGGCCGACCCTGCGACCGAGCCGAGGAAGCCCTGCAGCAGGTCAGGCTCGGCGGCGATCGCACCGGCGGTCGCGTACGCGGGGTTCACGCTGCCGAGTTCGCCGAAGAACGGGATGGGCCGCGGCCGCGACGCGGCGATGTCGGCCAGGAGTCGGCCCACGTGCGTCGACCCGGTGAACGCGCCGGCGCGGATGCGGTCGTCCTTCAGGAGTTCCACACCCGCCTGCTGGCCGGCGACGACCTGGAAGACGCCGTCCGGCATGCCCGCACCCGCGAGCGCTGCGGCGACGATCTCGCCCGTGCGGCGCGACAGCTCGGGGTGCCCCGAGTGCGTCTTCACGATGAGAGGGCAGCCGGCCGCGAGCGCCGCGGCCGAGTCGCCGCCGGCGACCGAGAACGCGAACGGGAAGTTCGACGCCGCGAAGTTCAGCACCGGCCCCACCGGCTCGAGCACGCGTCGCACGTCGGGGCGCGGGCCGATCACGTACTCGGGGTCGGCGTCGTCGATGCGCGCATCGAGGTACGCACCGTCGACGATGACCTCGGCGAACAGGCGCAGCTGATTGCTGGTGCGGCGCACCTCGCCGGTGAGCCGCGGTTCGGTGAGGCCGGTCTCGCGAATCGCGATCGCGATGAGCTCGGCGGCGTTCTGGTCGAGCGCGTCGGCGACCGCGACGAGAGCGGCGGCCCGGGCGCGCGGCGTGGTCTGGGCGAAGGGTCGCGCTGCCGCGGCGGCGCGGGCGGCGATCTGGTCGAGGGCGGCGTCCATGGCTTCTCCTGTGGATGTCTCGTCAGACGGATGATTCGCGGGGGATGCCGCAAGCACCGGCGGATGTGCGGCGAACGGCGGATGCCGCTAGAAGACGAAGCCCTCGGGGAACGGATCGTCGTCGTCGAGGAAGTACTGCCCCAGCCCCGTCACCCAGGCCCGGCCGGTGATGGTCGGCACGACGGCGGGCACCCCGCCGACGGTCGTCTCGCGCAGCAGGCGCCCGGTGAACTCCGTGCCGATGAACGACTCGTTCACGAAGTCGGTCTCGAGCGCCAGCTCGCCGCGGGCGTGCAACTCGGCCATGCGGGCGCTCGTGCCGGTGCCGCAGGGCGAACGGTCGAACCATCCGGGGTGGATCGCCATCGCATGGCGCGACCTGACCGCGTCGGAGCCGGGTGCGATGAACTCCACGTGGTGCACGTGGTTCGCGCCGTCGAGCTCGGGGTGCCGCGGCGGGCGCTGGGTGTTGATCGCGTCCATGATCGCGAGGCCCGCGCGGATGATGTCGTCCTTGCGGGCCCGGTCGAAGGGCAGCCCCACGTCGTCGAGGTCGACGAGCGCGTAGAAGTTGCCGCCGAACGCGACCGAGTACGGCACCTCGCCGTATCCGGGCACCTCGATCACCTCGTCGAGGCGCTCGACGAAGCTCGGCACGTTCTCGATCGTGACGTGCTTCGCGCGGCCCCCGTCCACGGCGACACGGGCGACGACGAGGCCCGCGGGCACGTCGAGGCGGATCTCGGTGACCGGCTCGGTCACCTCGACCATGCCGGTCTCGACGAGCACGGTGGCCACGCCGATGGTGCCGTGGCCGCACATCGGCAGGAACCCGCTGGCCTCGATGAACACCACGCCCCAGTCTGCGCCGGGGAGAGTCGGCGCCTGCAGCAGCGCGCCCGACATCGACGCGTGACCGCGGGGCTCGTTCATGAGCAGGCCCCGCAGCCCGTCGAGGTGCTCGATCGCCCAGAGCCGCTTGTCGTTCATGGTCGCCCCGGGGATCGGGCCGACGCCGCCGGTCACGACCCGGGTCGGCATGCCCTCGGTGTGGCTGTCGACCGCAGAGATCACCCGGCGCGCACGCATCAGGCGACCGCCACCCGGCGCGCCGCGAGTGCCGCGAGGGCCCGCTCGGTGTCGGCGGTGACCTGGGCGCGCTGCTCGTCGCTGAGCGGGCCGCGCGGCGGACGCGTCGGGCCGCCGTAGGAGTTGCCGCAGATGTCCATCGAGAGCTTGATCGCCTGCACGAACTCGGTGCGCGAGTCCCAGCGGAACACCGCGACGAGCTGCTCGTACAGCGCCTTCGCCTCGTGCCAGTCGCCCCGGATGCAGAGGTCGTAGAGCTCCACGGCCTCGCGCGGGAACGCGTTCGGGTACCCGGCGAACCATCCGACCGCGCCGTTGACCATGAGCTCGAAGAGCACGTCGTCGGCGCCGGCGATGACGTCGATGTCGCACAGCTCCTTGATCTCGTAGACCCGGCGCACGTCGCCCGAGAACTCCTTGATCGCGACCACCTCGGGAATCTCGGCGAGCTTCGCGACGAGCTTCGGGGTGAGGTCGACCTTGGTGTCGAACGGGTTGTTGTAGGCCATGATCGGCAGGCCCGCTTTGGCGACCTCGGCGTAGTGCGCGATGACCTCGCCCTCGTTGGCGCGGTAGAGGGTGGGCGGCAGCAGCAGCACGCCGTCGGCGCCGTCCTCGCGGGCGAGCTCAGCCCAGTGGCGCGCCTGGTGGCTGCCGACGCCGTGCACGCCGGCGACGACGATGCCCCGGCCGTCGACCGCGTCGACCGCGACCTGGATGACCTTGCGCCGCTCGTCGTCGGTGAGCGACGAGTACTCGCCGAGCGACCCGTTCGGGCCGACGCCCCGGCAGCCGTTCGACATCAGGAAGTCGACGTGCTCGCCGAAGCGGTCGTAGTCGACCGCGAGGCCCGCTGGCGCCGACGGGTCTTCCGTGAACGCGAGGGTCGTCGCGACGACGACACCGCCGAGGTCCATGGTCGGTTCGGTCATTTCGATTCCATTCTGGTCGCGTGCGCCGGTGACGGCGACGTCTGGCTGCTCGATTCGAAAGCGGTGGGTCGCGCGCGTCGGTGGTGGAGTCCTGGGCGGCTCCGTCGGCGCGTGACGTTTAGTAATATATCACACACTACCGGATGGCTCGGGTCCGACGGAAGGGGTGGAAGCGCCCCCGTTCGGGGCGAGCGCGGCGAGTTCGCCGATCCGCACCGACGAGAGCACCGGACGCGCGTCGAAGTCGACGGGCGCCGCGACCAGTTGCTCGACCGTGCGCCCGCACGTGCGACCCTGGCAGGCGCCGAGCCCGGCACGCGTGGCGAGCCGCAAGCCCCGACTCGAGGCATCCGCGTACTCGGCGATGCGCGCCCTCGTGACCGACTCGCAGCGGCAGATGATCGTGTCGTCGTCGAGCCAGGCGGTCCAGCCGCGTCGTACCTCGTGGGTGGCGAGCCGATCGGCGAACGCGTGCAGACGACGGCGCGCGCGCAGCACCGCGGCGATGCGCGCATCGTCGAGGGTTCCGCCAGCAGCCGCGAACCCCGCGACCTCGCCCTCGGCGAGCGCCGCGTCGGCCCCGGCGATGCCGGTGACCTCGCCAGCGGCGAAGATCCCGGCGACACTCGTCGCCTGACGCTCGTCGACCTCGACGAACCGGGCCGAGGAGATCCGGCACCCGGCCTGGATGGCCGCCTCGAGTCGCGGCGTGAAGCCGTGCCCGAGCGCGACCGAGTCGCACGCGACGGTGCGCTCGGTTCCCGCGATCGGGCGCCAGTGGGCGTCGACGCGCTGCACGGTGACCGCCTCGACGGCGCGCTCGCCGTGGATACGCGTCACGGCGCTGCCGAGACGGTACGGTGTGCGGCGACGCACGAGCCCGCCGACGTACTCGGCGAGCTCGCCGGCCTTGCCGGCCGCTCCCGCGAGCTGCCACGGCGACCGCCCCCAGCCGCGCACGAGCCTGCGCAGGCCGACGGCCTCGACGACCTCGGCCACTTCGCCGCCCGCGATCGCGATGCTCGCGGCGACCGGCAGCAGGAACGGCCCGGCGCCGGCCACGACCGTGCGCCCGCCGGGCGTCACGCCGTCGCGCTTGGCGAGCGCCTGCGCGGCGCCGGCGGTGACGACGCCGGGCAGTGTCCACCCGGGAACCGGCAGGGCGCGGTCGTGGGCGCCGGTCGCGATGACGAGCGCATCGGCCTCGACGGTGAGCCCAGTGCGTGCCGCCGCGTCGGCGGGGCCGACGAGCGCGTGCACGCGAATGCCGCCCTCGGTCTCGATGCGCCAAACGCTGGCCTGTCGGTGCACGGTCGCGTGGTCGCCTGCGCGCTCGAGCGCGGCATGCAGTCGCTCGAACCGTGCCCACTGGTGCTGCATGCGCCGGTCGGTGAGCTCGTCATGATGGCGCCAGAACTGACCCCCGGCCCGTTCGCCCTCGTCGAGCAGCGTCACGTGGGCCCCGTGCGCGAGCGCGGCCTGAGCGGCGGCGAGGCCGGCCGGCCCCGCTCCGACGATCACGACCCGACGGCTCATCGCGACTCCCGTTCGACGGTGTCGCCGTCGCGCGCGGTGCGCTGGCAGGCGCGCACGCCCTCGACGCCGTTCACGGTGAGCACGCAGTCCTGGCAGACGCCGATGCCGCAGAACACTCCGCGCTCGGCGCCCGCCGCGGTGCGCCAGCTGCGCCGGCCGGCGCCGATGAGCACGCCGGCGATGGTCTGGCCGTCGCGACCGACCACCTCGGCTCCGTCGACCCGGATGCGCACGCTCACGCCGCCTCCGTCAAGCTCGCGCGGGTGGGCAGGAACGGCTCGGGATCGGTCGGCGCCACGGCGCCGAGCACGGCGTGCGCGACGAGTTCGCCCGTCGTCGGCGCGAGCCCGATGCCGGCGCCCTCATGGCCGGCCGCGTGGAACAGCCCGGGCACGTCGCCGTCGGCGCCGATCGCCGGCAGGTGATCGGGGGCGTACGGGCGGAACCCGACGTAGCTGCGAAGCAGCATCGTGTCGGCGAGGAACGGGAACAGCCGCGTCGCCTTCCCGGCGATCTCGGCGATCGGCGCGAGCGTGCCTTCGCGCGAGAAGCCGACGCGTTCGCGGCTCGAGCCGATGAGCACCGTGCCGGCCGGCGTGGACTCCACGACGGTCGACGTCTGCAGCGCGGCATTCGAGGATCCGACAGCGCTCACGTAGTCGGCGTCGTAGACCTTGTGGAACACCCGCTGGGGCATGGGCGTCGTGACGAGAATCGCACCGCGGCGCGGGCGGATGTCGAGGCGCGCTCCGAGCAGCGCCGCGACCTCCCCGGCCCACGGCCCCGCGCAGTTCACGACCGCGTCTGCGGTGATCGCCCCCTCGGGCGTGACGATCCCGGCGAGCCGGCGCCCGGAGCGGACGGGCCCGATCACCTCGGCGATGCGCAGCTCGGCCCCGAGTCGCCGGGCACGGGCGAGCATGGCCTGGGTGGCGAGGCTCGGCTGCACCTGCGCGTCGTCAGGGTAGTGGATGCCGCGAGCCACCGCCGGGCTCAGGTGCGGCTCGAGGGTGCGCAGTTCGTCGGCCTCGAGCGCGTCGGCCCGGATGCCGATGCGGCGCTGAGATTCGGCGAAGGCGTCGAGCGCCTCGGCTCCGCCGTCGAACGCGACGACGACTCCGCCCTTCGCCTCGAACTCGGTGGCCGGCTGGCCCGGCCCGCGGTCGGCGTCGAGCCGGGCCGAGAGGTCTCGCCAGGCGCGGTTCGCGACGATCGCGAGTTCGGCCTCGGCGCCAGGTCCCTTGTCGGAGACGAGGATGTTGCCCTCGCAGCGGCTCGAGGTCTCGGCCGCGACGCCCGTTCGGTCGACGACGACCACTTCGGCTCCGGCCTCGGCGAGCGCGAGGGCGCTCGCGGCACCGATGGCACCGGCTCCGATGACGATGACGCGCACGTGGCTCCCTCCTTGGTGGTGCGTGACATATTACACACGCCGGAGGCGCGGAGAGCCACTCTCCGACCTCAGGTCTCGTCGTGCCCGCTCCACACGCCCGACACGTGACCGATGTGCCGGCGCATGAGCGCCTCGGCGCCATCGCCGTCGCCCGCGACGAGCAACCGCACGAGCTCGGCGTGCTCGAGCGCCGACTCGGTGAGGCCGTCGTGGTCGGACACGTGCACGAGGCCGATCAGCCGGGTCTGCTGGCGCAGGTCGCGCACCACGTCGACGAGGAACGCGTTGCCCGTCTGCGCGAGCAATGCGAGGTGGAACTCGGTGTCGGCCTCGAGGTAGTCCTGGAACCGCCGCTCGCGTCCGGCGACCACGATGGCGTCGGCGAGGGCGAGCAGCCGCTCGGCGAGCGCGTCGGGGATGCGCCCGGCCAGCGCGCGCATCGGCGGGGCCTCGAGCAGCGTCCGCACCTCGCCGAGCTGGCGCAGTTCGTCGTCGGAGACCTCGGTGACCCGGAACCCGCGGTTGCGGATCGGGCTCAGGAACCCGCGCCGAGCGAGGTTCAACATGGCCTCTCGCACGGGGGTCGCGCTCACCCCGAACTCCGTCGCCAGCGTCGGCACGGTGAGCACGGTACCCGGATGGAACTCCCCCGACACGATGCGCGAGCTCAGCGCGCGCTCGACCTGCTCGCGCAGGCTCACGCTCTCGACGACCTGCATCGGTGCGCTCAACCGCTGCTCCTTCCGTGCCCGGGTCCGCCCGCCGTCTGCGGAAGATCCTGCGGCACAGCGTAGCCGCCGCGCCGCCGCGTGTCATGATGGCCCGAGGGGCGCGGGAGGGGGCTGCGGATGATCGAATTCGCGCGGTCGGATCGGTCGACGCTCGGCATCGAATGGGAGCTCGCGATCGTCGACCGGACGACGGGCGACCTCGCGTCGATCGCCGACGTCGTGCTCGCCGAGCTCGCCGGCGACGACGGCACCCCGCACCCGCACGTGACCGGTGAGCTGCTCACCAACACCGTCGAGCTCGTCTCGGGCGTGCACCGCCGGGTCGCCGACGCCGTCGACGACCTGCTCGGGCAGGTCGATGAGGTGCGCGCCGTGCTCGACCGGCTCGGCGAGTACGAGCTCGTCTGCAGCGGCTCGCACCCGTTCGGGCAGTGGTTCGACCAGCACCTCACCGACAAGCCCAGGTACCACGAGCTCATCGAGCGCACCCGGTGGTGGGGGCGCAACATGATGATCTGGGGCATCCACGTGCACGTCGGCATCGAGGATCGCGACAAGGCGCTGCCGATCCTCGGCGGGCTGCTCGCGTTCATCCCGCATCTGCAGGCGCTCAGCGCCTCGAGCCCGTTCTGGGCGGGCGTCGAGACCGGGTACGCCTCGAACCGCGCGCTGATGTTCCAGCAGCTGCCCACCGCGGGCCTGCCGTACCCGCTCGCCGACTGGCCGGCGTTCGAGCGGTACGTCGACGACCTCATGCGCACGGGCGTGATCGTCGACCACACCGAGGTGAGGTGGGATATCCGGCCCTCGCCGCAGTGGGGCACGATCGAGGTGCGCGTGTGCGACGGGGTGTCGACCGCCGTCGAGATCGGGGCGATCGCCGCGCTCGTGCAGTGCCTCGTCGAGTGGCTCAGTGAGCGGATCGACGCCGGCGAGGAGCTGCCGGTGCTGCAGCCGTGGTTCGTGCGCGAGAACAAGTGGCGTGCGGCCCGGTACGGACTCGATGCCGAGATCATCACGGATGTCGCGGGCTCCGAGCGCCTCGTCACCGACGACCTGTCCGACCTGGTGACGCAGCTCGTCCCGGTCGCCGAACGCCTCGGCTGCCCGGTGGAGCTGCAGCAGGTGCGTCGGATGCTGGAGGCGGGTGCGAGCTACCGTCGCCAGCTGCGAGTGGCCGAGGCATCCGACGGCGACCTCTCGCAGGTGGTCGCGCACCTGGCCCGCGAGTTCCGCTCGGGCGCGCCCGAGGCGGGCTGAGCGGCCGAGCCCGGCTGCGCGCCCGGCCAACCGGGCGCGGTGCCGGGCCGACCGGTCAGGCGATCACGCCGGGATGCGGCGGTCGCGGATGAGGTCGGCATACCAGCGGGCGCTCGCCTTGGGCAGCCGCTCGAGCGTGTCGTAGTCGACGCGCACGATGCCGAAGCGCTTGGAGTAGCCGTAGCCCCACTCGAAGTTGTCGAGGAACGACCACACCTGGTACCCGCGCAGGTCGACCCCGCGTGCGATCGCGCGGTGGGCGGCCGTGAAGTGCCGGCGCAGGTAGTCGACGCGGTCGTCGTCCTGCACGACGGGCCGGCCGTCGGGGCCCTCGGTGACGACGTCGTCGTACGCCGCGCCGTTCTCGGTGACCATGAGCGGCAGGTTCGGGTACGCCTCGTGCAGTGCGACGAGCAGGTCTTCGAGCCCCGACGGGTCGATGTTCCACCCCATGGCGGTGTACGGGCCGGGCTGCTCGAGGAACTCGACGTCGTCGGCGCCGGGCCAGGCGGTGCCGCCCATGTCCTTGTGGCCGTCGGCGTTGACGCGCGGGGTCGCGCCGTCCCACATGCGCACGGTGACCGTCGAGTAGTAGTTCACGCCGAGCAGGTCGATGGGCTGATTGATGAGCTCGGTGTCGCCGGGCTTCACGAACGACCAGTCGGTGACGGCTCGCGTGTCGTCGATGACGTCGGCGGGGTACTCGCCGTCGAGCAGCGGCCCGAGGAACACCCGGTTGGCCAGGCCGTCGATGCGGCGGGCCGCTTCGTGGCCGGTGTCGCCCGAGGGGCGGATGACATGCAGATTCAGCGTGATCGAGAATTTCGGGTCACCGGGCACCACCTCGCGGAGGGCCGCGACCGCGAGTCCGTGGGCGAGGTTCAGGTGGTGCACGGCGGCGAGCGCCTTGGCGCCGTCCATCAGGCCGGGCGCGTGCGCGCCCGAGCCGTACCCGAGGTACGCGCTGCACCAGGGCTCGTTGAGCGTGGTCCACACGTCGATGCGGTCGCCGAGCCGTTCGCCGACGAGACGCGCGTAGTCGGCGAACGCGTACGCGGTCTCGCGGTTGGTCCAGCCGCCCTCGTCCTCGAGGGCCTGCGGCAGATCCCAGTGGTAGAGCGTCGCGATGGGCCGGATGCCTCGGGCGATGAGCCCGTCGACGAGGCGCTCGTAGAACGCGAGGCCCGCCTCGTTCGCGGGGCCGCGCCCGGTCGGCTGGATACGCGGCCACGCGATCGAGAAGCGGTACGCCTCGAGCCCGAGCTCGACCATCAGGTCGAGGTCGGCCTCCCAGCGGTGGTAGTGGTCGTCGGCCACGTCGCCGGTGTCGCCGTTCCACACCTTGCCGGGCGTGTGGCTGAAGGTGTCCCAGATGCTCGGGCCCCGGCCGTCCTCGGTCGCGGCGCCCTCGATCTGGTACGACGCGGTCGCCGTGCCGAACAGGAAGTCGGGGCCGAACTCGAGGCCCGAGTCGCGGTAGTCGGGGGAACCCGTGGTCATGGGAGTGCTCCAGTCATCGTGTCTCGGCGGAGTCGCCGCTGCTCACCCTACCGGCTCGCCGGCGCGGTTTGCTTACAGCGCTGTAAGCAAAGGGTCAGTACCAGTAGTCCCCGGTTCGACGCCGATGCGCCTCGATGAACGCGCTCTCGCCGCGGCGGAACTCCTCGGCGCGCGCGTCGTGCGCGAGCAGCAGCGCCGGCATGTACACGAGCACCTCGCGCGCGAACGCGCTCTTGAACGTCAGCACGCCCTGACCGGGCGCATCGGGCTCGTCGGGCGGGGGCACATGACCGAGGTCGTACCGGCGCACCCCCGCGGCCGCCAGCTCGCGGATCACATCCCACTGCAGGTACCGCGAGGCCATCAACTGGGGCCGGTCGCGCAGCGACCCGCCATCCTTGTACCACGCGTTCGGCCCGTACGCGACGACGAATGCGCCGGCGACCACGCGCCCGTCGTGCCACGCGAAGTGCAGCCAGCCACGACCGTCGGCGGCGAACTCCGTCCACACGCGCTCGAGGTAGTCGGAGGAACGGAAGAACGCGCCGGAGCGATCGGCTGTTTCGGCGACGAGCGCGAGCATGTGCTCGCGGTTCTCGCGAGTCATCCGCGCCCGACCGGCGATCACCCCGTTGCGCTCGGCCACCCGGATCTCGCTGCGGGCCCGCTTCTTCATGCGCCCGAGGATCTCGGCCTCGCTCATGCCGGTCTCCACGACCACCGCGTGCCGGTACTGCGAGGCCCGCGACGGCTGCCAACCGTGCTCCTCGAACGCGGCCACGAGCGCGTGGTCGTAGGGCTGATGCACCTCGAGCTTCGTCGCGAACGCGGAGCCGCGATGCGCGCGCACGCGTTCGCTGAACCGCGCCACGCCCTCGGAGTCGATGCCGCTCACCCGCGGCAGATGCTGCAGCGTGCCGTACCCGGGCACCTCGCGCTCGTACGCGAGCACCGGCAGGCCGTGTCCGTCGACCTCGGGCAACCGCCGCGAGCGCCACGGGCCATCGGACCGCAGCCGCTCCCACGTGCTCGACTGCATGAAATGCGGTTCGGATTGCTCGGCGAGCACGCGCTCGTCCCACCCGACCGCCACTGGTGTACTCGTCGCCGGCATGCGGTGCATCCCCTCGCCGCTCGCTCTGGCGGCCATTGTACGCACCGACCCCACCTCGCGGACGTTCTTTCGCGGGCGCGCCCTCTGGCCGCGGCTCCCGCGCCGACCTAGGGTGGACGCCATGGCGGAACCGAGCCTCGAACTCCACGGACGCGACGTGCGGGCGACGCTCCTTCCCGGGCGCGGCACGAACGGCGGATACTCGCTCGTCATCGACGGCACGACCCAGTCGCACGTGAACCCGCTCGACCCGCTCGACCTGCAGCTCGAGTACGTGCGCCTCGCGGCCGGCATCGTCGACGGATGCGTCGCCCCGCGTCGTCCGCTGCGGGTGCTGCATCTCGGGGGCGGCGCGCTGAGCCTGCCCCGCTACGTGGGCGTGATGCGCCCCGGCTCGACGCAGCACGTCGTCGAACTGCACCAGGACCTGCTCGACTTCGTGCTCGACGCGTTGCCACTCCCCCAGGGGGTCGAGCTCACCGTCGAATTCGGCGACGCCCGCGAAGCGGTCGAGCGCGCCGCACGCGCCGACGGCGGCTACGACGTCGCCATCATCGACGTCTTCTCGGGCGCCCTCGCGCCGCGGCACCTGTCGACGCTCGAGTTCCTGCAGCAGCTCGACCTGCTGCTCGCGCCCGACGCGATCGTCATCGCCAACACACTCGCCACGCGCGACCTCGCGTTCAGCCGCGAGGTCGCGGCCACGCTCGCCGAGTTCCGGCCGAACGTGATCGCGCTCGCCTTTCCAGGGGTGATCGAGGGCGCGAGCCTCGGCAACGTCGTGCTGGCCGCGTCCGCGGCGCCGCTCGACGGCGAGCGGGCCCGGGCGGCCGCCGACCACGGGCCGCGTCCCATCGCCCTGCTCGACGGGGCCGCACTCGACGCGTTCATCGCCGACGCGTCGGCCCGGCACGACGCCGACCCGACGGGGTGACCGTGCGGCGGCGTGCCCGAGGCATCCGCGCGTTCGCTGCGGCCCTGATCGCCATCGCCGCCCTGCTGATCCCCCCGCTGCCCGCCCAGGCGACGGGCGACGACCGCGCACCCTCGATCGGGCCCGGCCTGGAGTGGGTCGCGCATCGCGACAACCCGTTCCGGCAGGGCGATGACGCGAACTTCATCAACTCCGATCTCGCGTTCACCGGCGACCACCTCGTCCAGGGCAACTTCGACGGCTTCTCGATGTGGGACATCTCGAACCCGGCCGACCCGCAGCTGCGCAGCGTCACGCACTGCGCGGGCGGTCAGGGCGATGTGAGCGCGGTCGGGCACCTCGTGATCGTGTCGATCGACGAGACTATGTCGAGCGAGGCATGCGATGCGGTACGGGTGCCCGAGACCGTCGAGAACTGGGAGGGGATCCGCGTCTTCGACGTGAGCGATCCGGCCGCACCGAGGTACGCGGCCGCCGTGCGCACCCGCTGCGGCTCGCACACCCACACCGTCGTGCCCGACCCTGCCGACCCGAGCCGGGTGCTCGTCTACGTCAACGCGTACAGCCGCGGAGCATCCCTGAACTGCACCGGCCGCAACCCGCTGCAGATCGTCGGCGTGCCGCTCGACGCGCCCGAGCAGGCCGCGATCGTCGGCGAGCTCGACCTGTTCGCCGACATCCCCGCATTCGGACCCGACGACCGCGTGCCGGGCGGCGCCGAGACGCGCTCGACGACCGGATGCCACGAGATCAGCGTGTACCCCGCGAAGGCGCTCGCACTCGCCGCGTGCCGCGGCGACGGGCTGCTGCTGTCGATCGCCGACCCGCTGCACCCCACCGTGCTGCAGCAGGTGCGCGACGCGAACGTCGCGTTCTGGCACTCGGGCATCTTCGCGAACGACGCGTCGGGGGTGGTGTTCCAGGACGAACTGGGCGACGGGTTCATCAACACCTGTTCCCCCGCGTTCGGAGGCGACCGCGGCGCCGACGCGTACTGGTCGCTGGTCGAGGGCCAGCTCGCGCAGGTGTCGTACTTCACGATCCCCCGCGAGCAGAGCGACCTCGAGAAGTGCGTCGCGCACTCGGGCGGGCTCATCCCGGTGCCCGACCGGTTCATCGTCGCGCAGGCGTGGCTCGAGGGCGGGGTCTCGGTGATCGACTTCACCGACCCGGCCGCGCCCGTCGAGCTGACCTGGTTCGACAAGCCGACCTACGGCTACTCGATGGACTACACGGCCGGCATCTGGGCGGCGTACTTCTACGACGGCTACCTGTACGCGAGCGACATGTACGACGGACTCGAGGTGCTGCGGCTCACCGACCCGGTGTTCGCCGACGCCGCCCGCTACGACCCGCAGGGCCTCAACCCGCAGACCCAGCCCGAGTACGCCTGGGTCTGGCGCGAGGCCCCGGTACTGCCGACGGATGCCGCGGAGCGCGCTGCGCTCACGCCCCTCTCCATCGACCCGGCGACGGTGGCGGTGGGCGCGACCCCCGCGCTTCGGGTGTCGCTGCCGCCCGGCAGCCTCGAACCCGGCGAGACCGTCGACGTCTGGTGGATGCCCGAGGCCCGCTCGCTCGCGACCGTGACCGCCGCCGCCGACGGATCGCTGCCCGAGACCGTGGTCGATGCGCCCGGCCCGCTCGCCGCGGGCGCCTACGACCTCGTCGTGCGCGGCGACCGCTCGGCGCCGAGGCTGGCGCTCGGCACGCTTGCGGTGGAGGCGCCGACGCCGACCGCGTCGCCGTCGACCTCGCCCGTCGCGGCGACCGGCGAGAGCGGCGTGCCCTGGTGGGTGTGGATGGTCGTGGGAGCGATCGTGGTGCTCGTCGGTGCGGTGGTCGTGCTGCGCCGCCGTGCGGTCGTGCGGCGCCGACGAGCGGCGCGAGCAACGCCGGCGGCAACCGAGGCGGGCGACGGATGACGCGGGGCCGCCGCGTGCGGACGGCGGCGCGCGCCGCGAGCGTCATCGTGCTCGCAGCGGTGCTCGCGGGCCTTGCGGGATGCGACGCGTCCGAGCCATCGGTCTCTCCCGAGACATCCGGTTCATCCGAGGCGACCGGTTCATCCGAGGCGACCGGTTCATCCGAGGCGACCGGTTCATCCGAGGCGACCGGTTCATCCGAGGCATCCGGTTCATCCGAAGCGACCGCCTCGCCCGACGACGCCGCGTTCGTCGCGATGATGGCCGAGCATCACGACCAGGCGGTGGCCCTCGCCGAACTCGCCGACGGGCGTGCGGGCGACCCGGCGCTGGCCGAGCTCGCCGCGACGATCGCGGTGACCCAGCGGGCCGAGGCGACCGCGCTGCGGGCCTGGCTCGAGCGCCGCGGCATCGACGCCCAGGCGGCCGCGGGCGGCCATGACGCCGAGCCGATGCCGGGCGCGCTCAGCGCGGCCACGCTGAGCCGGGCCGAGACGCTCGACGGCGACGCGTTCGACCGGCTGTTCGTCGACGCGATGACCCGGCACCACGAGGGTGCGATCGAGATGGCCGAGGAACGTCTCGCCACCTCGGGCGACCCGGCGGTCGCCCGCCTCGCCCGCACGATCGCGACGACGCAGGGCCTCGAGATCGACCGGCTGCGCGAGTGGGCGCGATGACCGGCCGCGTGCGCTGACCGGCTGTCGGGCCGGGCCTACCGCCCGAGGAACTTCTGCAGCGCGGCGAGCTCTTCCTCGCTCGGTGCGCCCTTCGGGGCGGCACCGCCACCGCCGAGGCCGAACCCGGCACCCGAGGGCGTCGCCTGGCCGTGCGTCGGCGCGCCCGAGGCGATCGCCGCGTTCTCGGCCGCGCGCTTGGCCGGGTTGCCCGACCGCGAACCGCCCGACTTCTTCTTGGCCTTGGCGGCCTGGCGCTTGCCGCCGCCGTACCCGCCGGCACCCGGGATCGGGCCCATGCCCGGGATCTGCGGCGTGCCGCCGCGTGCGACAGTCTTCATCATCTTCGCGGCCTGCTCGAAGCGCTGCACGAGCTGGTTCACGTCGGTCACGGTCATGCCCGAGCCCTTTGCGATGCGCAGGCGCCGCGACCCGTTCAGGAGCTTCGTGTTCTGACGCTCGGCGGGGGTCATCGACTGGATGATCGCCTCGGTGCGCACGATCTCGCGCTCGTCGAACTGGTCGAGCTGCTGGCGCAGGCCGCCGGCGCCCGGAAGCATCCCGAGCATCTTCTTGATGTTGCCCGCGCCGCGCAGCTGCTGCATCTGCTTCAGGAAGTCGTCGAGCGTGAACTGCTCGCTCGCGAGCTTCTCGGCGACCTTCATCGCCTCTTCCTCATCGAAGGCCTGCTGGGCCTGCTCGATGAGGGTGAGGATGTCGCCGAGGTCGAGGATGCGGCTCGCCATGCGGTCGGGGTGGAACGGCTCGAAGTCGTCGAGGCCCTCGCCTGTGGAGGCGAAGATGATCGGGCGGCCGGTGACCGAGGCCACCGAGAGCGCGGCACCGCCGCGCGCGTCGCCGTCGAGCTTCGAGAGCACGACACCCGTGAAGTCGACCCCGTCTTGGAAGGCCTTCGCGGTCGCGACCGCGTCCTGGCCGATCATCGCGTCGATGACGAACAGCACCTCGTCGGGGTTCGTCGCCTTGCGGATGTTCGACGCCTGTTTCATGAGCTCGGCGTCGACGCCGAGACGGCCGGCGGTGTCGATGATCACCACATCGTGCTGGGAGCGCTCGGCCTGCGCGACGCCGTCCTTCGCGACCCTCACCGGGTCGCCGACGCCGTTGCCGGGCTCGGGCGCATAGACGGGCACGCCCGCCTGCGAGCCCACGACCTGCAGCTGGTTCACGGCGTTCGGGCGCTGCAGGTCGCTCGCGACGAGCAGCGGCGTGTGCCCCTCTTTGACGAGGTGCTTGGCGAGCTTGCCGGCGAGCGTCGTCTTGCCGGCGCCCTGCAGGCCCGCGAGCATGATGACGGTCGGCGGGTTCTTCGCGAACTGCAGTCGGCGCTGCTGGCCGCCGAGGATCGCCACGAGCTCTTCGTTTACGATCTGCACGACCTGCTGGGCCGGGTTCAGCGCCTGGTTGACTTCGTCGCCCAGGGCGCGCTCGCGCACCTTCGCCGTGAAGTCCTTGACGACGGGCAGCGCGACGTCGGCGTCGAGCAGCGCGCGGCGGATCTCGCGCACGGTGCCGTCGACGTCGGAGGCCGAGAGCTTGCCCTTGGTGCGAAGGTGCTTGAAGGTCTCTGCGAGGCGGTCTGAGAGCGTGCCGAACGTAGCCATGATCCCTCGATTCTAGGCGAGGGCGGATGCTCCCCCGCTGCGCGGGCGGGTGCGTGCCGGTCAGGCGTGACGACCGGGCTCAGCCCTCGAAGCGCACGTCGACGATCTCGCGGCCGACGTCGATCGAGGCGATCAGCCGCTCGTCGGTCTCGTCGGGGGCGAGCCCGTACTCGAATTCGGCGAACGGTTCGCCCTGCCCGTCGGCCTCGGGGCGCAGGTCGACGCGCACGAGGCTCATCGAGCGCAGCGCGTCGACCTGGTGATCGCCCGAGTCGCGCCCGATGGCCGCCTCGACGTCCTCGGCCTGTTCGAGGCGCGGGTCGAGCAGCGTGTCGAGGAACCGCATCACGGGCGAGCTCGACGAGTCGAGCTGGGTGACGAAGGCGTTGCGCAGCTCGTCGTCGACGAGTTCGAGCTCGCCGACCAGCGTCGCCGCCGCGTCGAGTGCGGCCGTCGAGACCATGTCGTCGTCGGCGTCGAGCACGACCTCGACGCGCTGGTCGGCGTACTCGATGTCCTCCGACCAGTAGTCGCCGACGATGCCGAAGTAGTCGTGTTCCGTAGCCACGTCGCCCCCTTACCCGACCAGCTTCTGGGCGAACACGTGCGGCGTGAAGCCCGTGAGGTCGTTGATGCCCTCGCCCTGGCCGATGAGCTTGATCGGCAGGCCCGTCTTCTCTTGCACGGCGAGCACGAACCCGCCCTTCGCCGAGCCGTCGAGCTTGGTGAGCACGAGGCCCGTCACGCCCCCGTGCTCGATGAAGGCCTCGGCCTGCGCGAGCCCGTTCTGGCCGGTGGTCGCGTCGAGCACCAGCAGCACCTCGCTGATCGGCGCCTGCTTCTCGACGACGCGCTTGATCTTGCCGAGCTCGTCCATGAGCCCGCCCTTGGTGTGCAGGCGCCCCGCGGTGTCGATGATGACGATCTCGGTGCCGTCGTGCTTGGCCTTCTCGACCGTCTGGAACGCGACCGAGGCCGGGTCTTGACCCTCGCGCTCGGGCCGCACGATCGACGCGCCCGCCCGCTCGGCCCACGTCGCGAGCTGGTCGACCGCGGCGGCGCGGAAGGTGTCGGCGGCGCCTACCACGACCGAGCGGTCGTAGGTGCGCAGGAATCGGGCGAATTTGCCGATCGTGGTCGTCTTGCCGACGCCGTTCACGCCCACCACGAGCACGACCGCGGGCCGCTCGGTGAGCTTCAGCGTCGGGTCGTACTTCGCCAGCCGCTCCTCGACGATCTCGCGCAGCATCCGCTGCACGTCACGCGGATCGGTCGTCTTGTACCGATCGACGTCGGCCCTGATGCGCTCGACGATCTCCTCGGTGACCGCCGGACCGAAATCGGCGGTGATCAGCGCTGCCTCGAGGTCGTCCCACGTGTCGTCGTCGATGGTCTTCGCAGCGAAGATGCCGCGGAGGGCGTTGCCGAGCGACCACGAAGCGCGTTCTGCCATGCCTCCAGCCTACGGAGTCCGTCGGGGGGTGTCGCGTGTCGGCGGCCTTCGGCACAATGGCGAGGGTGTGCCGGCGACCGAACCGCCGGCCCCGACGAGAGGATGCGTTCGACGATGACGCAACGGTTCCCCCGAGCCACTCCCGAATCCGCCGGCCTCGACCCCGCCGCGCTCGACCGCCTGTACCGCGCGTTCGACGCGATCCCCGAGGTGCACAGCGCGATGGTGCTGCGCGACGGCGCGGTCGTGGCCGAAGGCTGGTGGCATCCCTATGCCGCCGACCTGCCGCACTCGATGTTCTCGGTGAGCAAGAGCTTCACCGCCATCGCAGTCGGCATCGCGATCGACGAGGGCCTCATCGCGCTCGACGACCGGGTCGTCGACCTGCTCCCCGACGACGCGCCCGCCGACCCCGACGAGCACCTCGCGGCCATGCGGGTCGGTCACCTGCTCAGCATGACGAGCGGCCACGACGGCGATTCGATGCCCGACGGCGAGGCCGACCCCGACGGACGCGTCGCCCGGGGCATTCTGTCGCGGCCCGTCGAGTACGAGCCCGGCACCCGCTTCGTCTACGACACGGGGTCGACGTACCTGCTGTCCGCGATCGTGCAGCGCGTCACGGGCGAACCGCTCGTCGACTACCTCGAACCGCGCCTGTTCGCACCGCTCGGCATCGTGAACGCCGAGTGGGAACGTTCGCCCGAGGGCATCGACATGGGCGGCTTCGGGCTCTCGATCACGACCGAGGACATGGCCGCGTTCGGTCAGCTGCTGCTGCAGCGCGGGCGGTGGGGCGACCGGCAGCTCGTGCCCGCCGAGTGGGTGGTCGCCGCGACGGCGCCCGAGGTGACCAACGGCCCGAACGGCAACATCGACTGGGCGCAGGGCTACGGCTTCCAGTTCTGGCGCTGCCGGTACGGTGCGTACCGCGCCGACGGCGCGTTCGGGCAGTTCATCGTGGTCTGGCCCGAGCCGCGACTCGTCTTCGCGATCACGGGGGGCATGCCCGCCATGCAGCCCGTGCTCGACGCGATCTGGGCGGCGTTCCCCGAGTTCACGGGGGCGGTAGCGTCGTCGGATGCACCGGATGCACCGGATGCACCGGATGCTTCGCATGCCGCTGGCCCGCTCGACCGCACGGCGCTCGCGATCGCGCCCGTGGCCGGCGAGGCATCCTCGGCGCTCGAATCCGCCGTGCTCGACGTGCCCTTCGCGCTCGAGCCGAACCCGCTCGGCATCGCGCGCCTGACGCTCGGCCGCGACACCGCCAGCCGGCTCGCCCTCACCCCGGCGTCCGAGGTCGGTGCATTCACGGTCGCCGCGGGCCACCACGAGTGGGTGCCGGGCCTCGCCCCGCTCGAGCACACGTTCGGGCCGGTCGTCTCGAGCGCCGCGTGGGTCGACGAGACCACGCTCGTGGTGCGCATCATCGCCGTCGAGACGCCGTTCTCGCGCACCTTCACGCTCAGGTTCGACGCCGACGGCGCCGGGCTCGCCCTCACGGTCGACCAGAACGTGTCGTTCGGCCCGACCCGGCTCGTCGAGGCGCGCGGCGCAGCGCACCGCCACGAAACCGAGGCGTCCGGCGTCGACCCCGAAGCCGAAGCCGGCTGAGCCGCAGCGGGCGCGGCGCGGCATCCGCCCGTCGTGCCCGCACCGCTCGCCGCGATTCAGCGCCCCGACTCAGCCCGCGGTGCCTGCCGCGAGGGCCCGCGACATCCGCTCAGCTCGCCCTGCGCTCCGCGTCATCGCGCACCCGCTGGCCCACGACGGCCGACACGCCGTCCTGGCGCATCGAGACGCCGTAGAGGGCGTCGGCGATCTCCATGGTGCGCTTCTGGTGCGTGATGACGATGAGCTGGCTCGCCTCGCGCAGGTCTTCGAACGTCGTCAGCAGGCGCCCGAGGTTGGCGTCGTCGAGCGCCGCCTCGACCTCGTCCATGATGTAGAACGGGCTCGGCCGGGCCTTGAAGATCGCCAGCAGCAGCGCGACCGCCGCGAGCGACCGTTCACCGCCCGACAGCAGCGAGAGCCGTTCGATCTTCTTGCCGGCGGGCTTCACGTTCACCTCGATGCCGGTCGTGAGCAGGTCGTCGGGGTCGGTGAGCGAGATGCTGCCGACGCCGCCCGGGAACAATACGGGGAACACCTCGGCGAACGCGTCGCGGGTGTCCTCGAACGCCGAGCGGAAGATCGACTCCATGCGCCCGTCGATCTCCTCGATGATCGTGAGCAGGTCGCGGCGCGTGTGCTGCAGGTCGGTGAGCTGCTCGGTGAGGAACCGGTGCCGTTGCTCGAGCGCGGCGAACTCCTCGAGGGCGAGCGGATTCACGCGGCCGAGCTGGGCGAGCTTGCGCTCGGCCTGTGCGAGACGGCGCTGCTGTCGGTCGCGATCGAAGGGCTCGGATGGCTCGGGCACGGCGTCGCCCGCAGCAGCGGCATCCTCGTCGTCGCGGCGGCCGTCGTTGCGGCGGCCGTCGTCGCGGTCGTCGTCATCGCGGTCGCCATCGGCCCCCCGATCCGGCGCCGATGCAGATGCGCCCGTCGGCGCGTTCACCGGCACGGGCACGTCGGGCCCGTACTCGGCGATGAGCACGGCCTCATCGAGTCCGAGTTCGCTCTCGGCGCGCTCGAGGAGCGAGCCGACGTGCAGCTTCTTCTCGTAGATGCGCAGCTCGAGGCCGTGCACGTCCTCGGTGACGGTGTGCAGGCGTTCGCGTACGGCAGCTTCCTCGCGGCGGTGCCGCACGAGCTCCTCGTTGCGGCTGGCGCGCTCGGCCTCGGCACGCCCGAGCGCGGTGCGCGCCTCGGCGACCGACCGGTCGACCGACGCGAGCACGGGCGGCAGCAGCGCGGCCACCCGCTGCGCGGCGCCGAGCTGGGCCCGGCGCACGACCGCGCGCCGGGCCGCTTCGGCGGCGGCCTGCTGCTCGGCGGCGTAGCGGCGTTCCATCGCGGCGACCCGCTCGGCCTCGGTGCTGACGCGCTGGCGTGCAGCCTCGACGCGCAGCCGGGCCTCGACCTCGTCTTCGCGGGCACGTTCGAGGGCCGCAGCGGCGCCGTCGCGCGGAGCGGTATCGAGCACCGGGCGCGGTTCGTCTCGGGCTGCGGCGAGCGCGGCCTTCGCCTCGGCGTCGACGCGTTCGGCCTCGGCGACGCGCGCCTCGGCGTTCGTCGCGGCCTCGGCGAGACGTGCCGCGTCGGCCACGGCCGCTTCGACTCGCACCCTCGCCCGGTTCAGCCGTTCGGTGCGCTGGGCGAGCTGCGCGTCGAACTCGCGCAGCGCGGTCAGCGCCTGTTTCGAGGCATCCTTCGCCGTGGCGACGCGCTCGCGCTGGGCCGCGAGCGACACGCGCTGCCGCTCGATCGACGCGCTCACCTCGTCGAGGCGGCCGCGCGAGCGGTCGCGTTCGGCGATGAGCTCGATGCGGCTCTGGGTGCGGCCGGTGCCGCCGCGCACGACGTACCGGCCGATGACCGTGCCGTCGCGGGTGATCACGGTCGCGGGCCGGTCGAGTGCGGCAAGCGCAGGCGCGGCGGAGCCCACGGCGTCGAGGTCGTCGGCCACGAGCACCTCGGCCAGCAGGGCGAGCACACCCGCCGGCGCGGTGACGACCGCGGCGGCCGGGGTGAGCCCGTCGACGTGCACCGCCGCGGGCGGCGCACCGCTCGGATCGGCGACCGCGAGCGACACCCGGCCGAGGTCGTCGCGCTCGGCCCGTTCGAGGGCGGCGAGCGCGCCCCCGGCGTCGGCGACCAGCACGGCGTCGGCCAGCGAGCCGAGTGCGGCGGCGATCGCCGCCTCGAAGCCCGGCTCGACCTGCAGATGCTCGGCGAGCAGCCCGCGCACGCCGTCGACCCCGGCGGCCACGAGCGCCGCCGATCCGTCGCGCTGGTCGAGTGCGAGTGACAACGCGGCGACGCGTGCGGCGAGCGCCTCGCGCTCGCGCTCGTCGGCGTGCAGCGTCTCGCGGATCCGCTCGATCTCGGCCTCGGCCTCGAACACGGCGGCCTGGGCGAGCTCGTACGCCTCGTCGAGGTCGGTGTCGGCCGCGTCATCGGACTGCTCTGCCTCGGCGGCGGTGAACTCGGCTTCGGCGGCGGCGCGTCGTTCGGCCGATGCCTCGAGCGCGTTCGCGTGTCGCAGCACCTCGCCGCGCACGGCGGCGAGCTTGGACGCGGCCGAATCGGCCCGCCCCGCCAGCTCGGTGAGGCGCAGGTCGTGGGCGCGCACCCGCTCGGACTGCGCGGCGATCTCGACGTCCACGCGGTCGAGCTCCTCGCGGGCGGTCGCGGTGCGAAGGTTGGCCGCGGCGAGCGCATCGGATGCCTCGTCGACCGCGGCACGGATGCCGTCGAGCTCGGCGATGGCGGCGTCGATGGCCGCCCGGGTCACGGTGGGCGCGGTATCCGGCTGTTCTGCGGCGGACTCGAGCAGGGCGATGCGCTGGCCGGCCAGCGCGGCGAGCGACCGCAGTCGGTCCTGTACCGACTCGAGGGCGTGCGCCGACTGGCGCGCCTCGTCGACGCCGTCGCCGAGCGTGGCCTGCTCGAGCCGCTGCACGACGAGCTGATGCTGTTCGAGCTGCTCCTGCAGCACGAGCCGCTCGGAGTGCCGCTCCTGCTCGCTGCGACCGTGCTCGTCGAGCGCGCGCTTCAGCGCAACCACCTCGTCGGCGAGCAGCCGCGCCTTCGCGTCGCGCACCTCGGCCTGGATGGTCGCCGCCTCGCGCGCGACCTCGGCCTGTCGACCGAGCGGCTTCAGCTGCCGACGCAGTTCGCCGGCCAGGTCGGAGAGCCGTGTCAGGTTGGCCTGCATCGCCTCGAGCTTGCGGAGCGTCTTCTCCTTACGGCGACGGTGCTTCAGGATGCCGGCCGCCTCCTCGATGAAGCCGCGCCGCTCGAAGGGGCTGGCGTGCAGCACCTGGTCGAGCTGGCCCTGCCCGACGATGACGTGCATCTCGCGCCCGAGGCCCGAGTCGCTGAGCAGCTCCTGCACATCGAGCAGGCGGCACTGCTCGCCGTTGATGGCGTACTCGCTCTGGCCGCTGCGGAACAGCGTGCGCGAGATGGTGACCTCGCTGTACTCGATCGGCAGCGCGCCGTCGGTGTTGTCGATCGTGAGCGCGACCTCGGCGCGGCCGAGCGGGCCGCGGGTCGAGGTGCCGGCGAAGATGACGTCTTCCATCTTTCCGCCGCGAAGGCTCTTGGCGCCCTGCTCGCCCATGACCCACGCGAGCGCGTCGACCACGTTCGACTTGCCCGACCCGTTCGGACCGACGATGCAGGTCACCCCCGGCTCGAACGCGAAGGTGGTCGGCTGCGCGAAGGACTTGAAGCCCTTCAGCGTCAGGCTCTTCAGGTACATGTCCCCCCGGGTCGGCTGGATGGTGCGGATGCCTCGCACGAGCGTACCCGAGCGGATGCCCCGGAGCTGCGCTCCCCCGCCGTTGCCGCCTCGATCGGACGCCGATAAGCTGCGTGGCTGCGAGCTGGGGAGGGACGCATGACGGTCGAGATCCGCCCGATCGCGCTGCCGGCTCGCGACGCGGCCCCGGATGCCTCGTGGGCCGAGCTCGAGGCGTACGCGGCGCTCGTTCGGCGCCTCGACGTCGAGACGCTCGGCACGGGCGACCTCGCACGCCGCCCCGCCGAGCTGCTCGTCTCGCTCACCGACCGGGAGGACCGTGCGCACGTCGCGCTCGGCGCGTTCGACGCCGGCGCGCTCGTCGGTCTGGCCGAGGTCGTGTGGGAGCTCGATGTCGACGCGACCACCGCGTTCGTATCGATGCTCGGCGTCGAACCCGAGCGGCGCCGAGAGGGCATCGGCTCCCGACTACTCGCCGAGGCCGAGCGGGTGGCGGTGGCCGCGGAGCATCCGACCACCGTGCTTTCAGCCGATCATCTGCTGGCGCACGACGACGGCGGCGGCGAGCGACTGCACGCCCCGCAGGGAGGGGCGAGCCTGCCGGCCGGTCTCGGAGTCGTCCGGTTCGCGCTCGCGCACGGGTACGCGCTCGGGCAGCTCGACCGGGTGAGCGCGCTCGACCTCGACGGGCGCGCCGACGGATTCCGTCGCCGGCTCGCCGAGCTCGAGGCATCCGTCCCGCCGAGCGCAGCCCGCTACCGCATCGAGACGTGGATCGACCGCGCACCCGACGACCTCGTCGATTCGCTCGCCGTCGCGCACGAGCGGATGTCGGTCGACGCGCCGAGCGGAGCCATCTCATACGAGTTCGAGCCGTGGGACGCCGCCCGAGTCCGCCACGACGAGGGCCGCTCGCTCGCGTCGGGACGCACGTCGCTCGTCGCGGCGGCCGTCGCATCCGACGGCGAGGTCGCCGGGTTCACGCAGCTCTCGCTGCTCGCCGAATCGCCCGCCGTCGAGCAGTGGGACACGATCGTGCTCGCCCCCCACCGCGGGCACCGGCTCGGCCTGCGGCTGAAGCTCGCGAATCTCGTGCTGCTGGCCGACACGGACCCCGCGCGCAACCGCGTCTACACCTGGAACGCCGACGAGAACGCCCACATGCTCGCCATCAACGACGCGCTGGGCTTCACCCCGTTCGCCCTCGAGTCCCAGTGGCAGCGCACCTGACCCTCAGCCCTTCCCCTGCCCTGCCCCCTGCCCCTGCCCCTGCCCCTGCCCCTGCCCCTGCTCTGCCCCTGCCCCTCCCCCTGCCCCCTCATCGGGAACACATTCGAGGATTGGGAGGACGTTCTCGGGAGGGAGTGTTCCCCATCCTCGAATGTGTTCCCGATCCGAGCCGCGGAGTTGGCTCGACCACTCCTCCCCACCCGCGTGAGCGGCTCAACCTGTCCACCATGCCTCGGGTCGGCGCTGCGGCATGCGCCGGATTCGAGACGCTCGGAGGCATGTCGATCCAGCAGCTCTTCCGGATGCACCACGGCCTCGTCACGCGCACGATGCTGCGGGCCGCCGGCCTGAGCAACCATCACCTGCGACGCGCCGTCGCCGATGGCAGCCTGGTCGCGATCGGCCGCGACCGCATCGCGCTGCCGTCGTGCCCGCCCGAACTCGCGCGCGCGGCGCAGATGGGTGCGAAGGTCGCGTGCATCAGCGCGGCAGCGCTCATCGGGCTCTGGGTGCTCGACGACGGACGCCTGCATGTCGTCACGCGCGCCGGCAACGGCCACTTCGCGCCCGACTCGCCCGACGTGCGCGTGCACTGGGCACGTCGCCCGCTGCCCGGTGATTCCCCGGCGATCGAGGGCCTGCACAACGTGCTGCGGCACGTCGCATCCTGTCGCCCGCTCGACGAAGCCGTCGCGGTGTTCGACTCCGCCGTGCGCCAGCACCTCATCTCCCTCGATGAGCTGGCGCGCCTCGCCCGTCTGCGGGGCGGCCGGTTCCGAACCGTCGTCGAGTATGCCAGCGCGCTGAGCGACTCAGGGCTGGAGTCCCTCACCCGCGTTCGGCTCGCACGCGCCGGAATCCCGTGTCGCGAACAGGTGATCATCGACGGTCACCCGGTCGACCTGCTCATCGGGCGGCTCGTCATCCAGCTCGACGGCGGGCATCACACCGGATCCGGTCAGCTCGCCCGGGATCGCGCGCAAGATCGCCGGCTGCAGCGCATGGGATACCGGGTGCTCCGATTCGGCTACGCCGACATCATCCACGATTGGCCGAACACGTTCGCCGAGATCACTGCCGCACTCGCCCACGATCTGCACCGAACGTCATGAGCGTCTCGGCCCCGATCGATCCGGAACACATTCGAGGATCGGGAGGACGTTTCCATGGAGAAGTGTTCCCAATCCTTGAATGTGTTCCCACGGCGCAGGCTGGGAGGGCGAGAGGCGGCGCAGGCTGGGAGGGCGAGAGGCGGCGCAGGCTGGGAGGGCGAGAGGCGGCGTGCAGACCGGACGAGTGGGGGCGCTCAGCGTCGCACGCCGGCGCGCAGGCGCTGGCAGCGCGGGCAGCGGTGGCTCGAGCGGTTCATGAACGCCTCGCGCACGATCGGCGTGCCGCAACGCGGGCACGGGTGGCCCTGCTGGCCGTACACGTTCAGCGAATGCGCGAAGTATCCCGACGCGCCGTTGACGTTGACGTACTGCTCGTCGAAACTCGTGCCCCCCTCGGCGAGCGCCTGCTCGAGCACCGCGCGCACCGCGACGAGCAGGTCACCGACCCGCCGCCCCGAGAGTGACGCGGCGGGCTGCTGCGGATGCATCCGCACCCGCCAGAGCGACTCGTCGGCGTAGATGTTGCCGATGCCGCTGACGACGGTCTGGTCGAGCAGCACCCGCTTGATCTCGCTGCGCTTGCGTGCGAGCACCCCCGCGAATGCCCGGTCATCGAAAGCGGGATCGAGCGGGTCGCGCGCGATGTGCGCGACCTGCGTCGGGATGCTGCGCGCCCACGGTCCGTCGACAGCGCCCGAGTATCCCGCCGGGGCGCCATCGGAGGTGGGCACCATGCGGTCGATCGCCATACCCCCGAACATGCGCTGGTCGTCGAAGTCGACGAGCAGCTCGCCGTGCGTCGGGTGCTCGATGTGCAGACGCACGCGCAGGTGTGTGCCCGGCGCTTCGGGGCCAGGGTGGCCGGGCGTGCGAAGCAGCACCTGCCCGCTCATGCCGAGATGGGTGACGAGGGCGCGCGCCGAGGATGCGCGCGCATCGAGACGTGATGCATCGAGGCCGGATGCCTCGGCGGCACGCGACCCCGAAGCATCCGCGAGTGGCAGCCAGAGGAACTTGCCCCGCCGCACCGCGGCGAGCACGCGCGCGCCGGTCAGGGCCGCCTCGAAGTCGACCGCAACGTGGTCGTGCCGACGCAGCGCGCGCCGATCGAACACCTCGACCGCGGCGACGCGGGCACCGGTCACCGCGGGCGCGAGCCCGGCACGAACGACCTCGACCTCGGGGAGTTCGGGCACGTCAGTCGGCGGCGGCCAGCAGCGTCCACGCCTCGAGCGCGGCGGCCATCTCGGCCTGCTTCTTGCTCGTACCGTCGCCCGACGCGGTGACGAGATCACCGACGGCGACCGTCGCGACGAAGTGCTTGTTGTGGTCGGGACCGCTCTCGGAGACGACGTACACGGGTGCCGGGGCGCCTTTGCGCGCCGCGATCTCTTGCAGGCTCGTCTTCGGATCCATCGCGGCGCCGAACCGCGACGCGTCGCGCATGAGCGGGCCGATCAGCCGCATGACGAGCGCGGTCGCCTCGTCGCCACCGCGATCGAGGTACGTCGCCCCGATGATCGCCTCGACCGTGTCGGCGAGGATCGACGGCTTGTCGGCGCCGCCCGTGAGCGTCTCGCCGCGGCCGAGGCGAATGTACCGGCCGAGCCCGATCGCACGACCCACCTCGGCGAGCGCGACACTCGACACGAGGCTCGCCCGGCGCTTGGCCAGTTCGCCCTCGTCGAGGTCGGGGTGGTCGCGGTAGAGCCGCACGGTGACGGCCTGACCCAGGATCGAGTCGCCGAGGAACTCGAGGCGCTCGTTCGTGGGGATGCCGCCGTGCTCATACGCGAACGACCGGTGCGTGAGCGCGAGGAGCAGGAGGTCGGGATCGAGCCGGACCTGCAACGTCTGCTGCAGGTCGCTCAGCGTCGAACCCTCGGCCTCGGAGCGCTCCGTCGTGGTCACGACCGGTCGTGCGGTATCGCGTCGATCAGACGTCGGCGACCTTGCGGCCCTTGTACTCGAGGAAGAGCGGGGTGCCCGCCGAGTCCTCGACGACCTTCGCGCGGTGCGGAAGGCTGTACGTGACCTTGCCGTTCTCGACGGTCTTCACCAGCGTGGGGACCTCGGCCTTCCACTGCGAGCGGCGGGCGCGCGTGTTGGACCGTGACATCTTCCGCTTGGGAACAGCCATGACTCTCTCTCAATCTCTCTGCGGGTCGGTGTCGGATGCGACATCCGAGCCGTCGTCTCCGGAAGCCTGGAACCCGGCGAGCGCGGCCCATCTCGGGTCGCGCTGCTCAGGGGTGACGAGTTCCGGATGATCGGCCAGACGAAGCCCGGTCTCTGGGTCGAGACCGGGGCAATCCGGCCGGCACACCGGCTGGAACGGCAGTGCCAGCACTACCGCATCCCGAATGAGCGATTCAAGATCCACGTGGTCGTCTTGAACCTCATACTCGAAAGCTTCCCCAGAATTGTACGCGAAAAGCTCCTGGAACTCGACTTCGACGGGCAGGGCGATGTCG
Organism: Agromyces intestinalis; assembly: GCF_008365295.1. NCBI lineage: Bacteria > Bacillati > Actinomycetota > Actinomycetes > Micrococcales > Microbacteriaceae > Agromyces > Agromyces intestinalis. The sequence continues at coordinate 3,455,176 of NZ_CP043505.1, read as the reverse complement.
ATCAGGCATCGTCCACACTCGCCCTCGGCGACGGCGTCGACCTCAGCGGACACGAGAACGCCCTCGTGCACCGACTCGATCCGGACGTCGAGATCGATCTCGGAGCCCTCGCGCACCGCGACGAGTCCCTCGCCGAGCTGTTCGCTCGCCGGCACCGTCAGCCGGGTCTCGCGCATCTCGCCTGGGCGCCCGATCAGGTCGCGCACGTTCAGGGCGAAAGGTCCTTGCTGGCTGCTCACGAGCGTCGATTCTACGCGCGAGCGGCGCCCTGTGGCCCGAATGCGGCGATCACGCCCCCGACGCCGGGCGGCCGATCGTCACGCGTGCCGACCAGGCGCCGAGCAGCGACGCGGGCAGAAGCGTCGCACGCACCCGGTCGACCGGCCTCGCGTCGGCGGCGAGCGCGTGCCGCACCTCGGCGAGCGCCTCGATGAGCTGGTCGGCCGGGTGCGGTGCGGCTGCTCGGGCGAGCTCGGGTCCGTAGCGCTCGCGTTCGACGGCGTCGCGCAGCACCGAGAGCGCCCCGCCCGCATCCTCGGCGAACGCAGGCCGGGCCGCGAGCTCGGCGGCGAACGCCCGAGGAGTGAGGGCCGGCGCGAATCCGGCACCGAGGTCGCGACTGGTCGCGAGCACCTCGTCCCAGGCGGCGATCGCGGGTGATCTGCCCCCGCGGATGCGACGCCGGCGGTTCGCCCGCTGCAGGATGCGCGCACTCGCGGGCACGAGGAGCAGCGCGACGACGAGCACCCCCGCGCCGATGACCCGGAGGGTGAGGTCGGCCGGGTCGGCCGCCGCGGTCGCTCCGGGCGCGGCGAGTCCGCGATCGGGGTCGAGGTCGGGTCGGCCGGTCGCGGCGCCCGGCATCGCCGGAGCGGCGGTCGGCACGGGGCCGACGTTCGCCGTGTCGGGACGCGTATAGCTCGGCACCACCCCACGGCCGGGGGTCGGCTCGAAGGCCACCCAGCCGACGCCGGGGAAGTACAGCTCGGGCCACGCGTGCAGGTCGTGGCTGTCGACCCGCACGACGGTGCGTCCGTCGATGCGCTCGTCGGTCGAGGACCCGGCGGTGTACCCGACCGAAATCCGCGACGGGATGCCGATCTCTCGCGCCAACACCGCCATCGTCGCGGCGAAGTGCACGCAGTAGCCCGACTTCTCCTCGAGGAAGCTCGCGACCACGTCGTACCCGCCGCCGTCGTAGCCCTGCTCGACGGGCGCGTCCGTCGAGTACTCGAACTCGTCGCCGCGCAACCAGTCCTGGATCGCCACCGCCGCGTCGTACTTCGTCGCCGCGCCGGCGGTCACGGCTGCTGCGGTATCGCGGATGACCTGGGGTCGCCCGTCGGAGAGGCCGAGGTTGCGCGTCTCGATGAGCTCGGGGACGACGCCCGAGGCGTCCCGCAGTTGCTCGGCGGTGGGGTCGACGTCGAGGCGGGTGATCCGGTAGCTCTGCCCCTCGGTGCCGGTGTCGACGCTGCGGATCGCCAGCGACGATCGCTCCCAGTACCAGGAGCCGCGCAGGTTCTCGACGCGAGACGTCGGGTACGGCGCCGGCAGCCAGTTCGTGCTCAGCGTATCGACCCTGACGTCGATCGTGCGCTCGGCGGTCTCGACCTCGTCGCTCAGGCCGATGGGGTGGGGCAGCATGTCGACGCTGTTCTCGCTGTCGACGCCCTCGAGCGAGGCGCCCCAGACCTCGCCGCGGAACCGGTCGATCGTGAGCAGGCGGAAGTACGGCCGGTCGGCATCGGGCGAGGTGTAGTGGAAGGCCGGGACGGGTGCGGGCCGGCGCAGGTCGCGACCCAGGTCGATGAACGGGCTGACTCCGCGCGAGAACAGCGATCCCGCGCCCGATTTGCCGAAGAGCTCGCTCTGCGAGATGCTCGGCGTCGCCGTGGCGAGCACGACCGCGGCGACCAGCCCCACGGCGGCGACCCCGACGGTCGCGGCCAGCGTGGACACGATCGGCACCCGGCGCGGCCCCTCGACGACCGGCGCATCCTGCTCGGGACCCGCCTCGAGACGCGACCGGCGTCGCACGCGCACATCGATCCGCAGCAGCACGAGGAATGCCGCCGCCGTGGCGAGCAGGTTCTGCGGCTGCGCGCCGTCATCCACGATGAATCCCGGGATCGTCACGGGAACCAGCGCGGGCACCGCCGCGAGTGCCGGCATGCGCCCGACCTGCACCGCCAGGTCGGCGACGATGGTGAGCACGCCGGTGCCGACCGCGAGCGCGAACAGCAGCGCGGGCACCGCGATCGCCGGCGGCGCCTGCTGCTGGATGGTGCGGCCCGCGCCCTCGAGGAGCGCGCCGAACTGGCCGAAGGTCTCGAACGTCGGCACCACGAGCAGGAATCCCGACGAGCCGCCGAAGACGAGCGTGAGCTGGGCGAGGAACACGCCGACCTCCGCGACCGGCACGAGCGCCGTCGGCGCCCCGAGCGCACGCGCACCGAGCCCGGCCGCGAGCACACCCGCCGCGATGAACGCGCACAGCCACCACCACCCGCTGCCCGAGATCAGGGGGCCGAGCGAGGTGATCGCCGCCGACATGAGCAGCATGGTGCCCCCGGCGAGGGCGGCGCGACGCCCGATCGGCAGGCGGGCGGGGTCAGGATGCATCGGAGCCGCCCCCGTTCGTCCGCGTCCGGCCCCGGGTTCCTCCGATGCCCGCCCACGCGTCGGCGATGTCGGCCGCGCGGCGAACCCGCGTGACCTGCCAATCGGCGTCCTCGAGCAGCCGCACCATCGAAGGGCGCACCGACTCCAGTACGAACGCGACCGCCGGCGACAACGCCGGTCGCAGCGCGACGAGCTGGGCGACATCGGACGCATCGGGGTCGACGAGCACCGCGTAGCCGGGCATCCGCCCCTCGACCGGGGTGCCGGCCGCCGCGACCGGGCCGCCCCCGCCGCCCACCGCTCGGGCGTGCCCGCGGTCCTCCGCCTCGAGCCGGGCGAGGTCCTCGAGCAGCACTCGGTCGCCGCCGGGCATGCGGTACCCGGCGGTCGCGCCCGTGTCGACGGCGCCGCGCGTCGGGTCGGCGACGCGGTCGACGCGCAGGCGGAACCCCTGACCGAGCAGGTGCACGCCGATCGACGCGACCAGCTCGATCGCGAGTTCGAATCCCGCGTGCCGTGCGCCGTCGCCGGTGCGGGCGACCCCGCCCGGTCCGGCGTCGACGAGGATCCTCGCCTCGGGGTCGCCGCGCTGCTCCTCGTCGCGCACCATGAGCTCGCCGCGACGTGCCGTCGCCGGCCAGTTCACGCGGCGCAGCGGGTCGCCGTAGCGGTACTCGCGGGCGATGAACTCGTCGGAGTTCGGATGCGTGCGCCGCTGCAGGCCGTGCAGCACGCCGTCGAGCGAGGCGCCGGTGCCGGTCATCGGGTCGAGGCGCGTCACCCGCGGGGTCACGACGAGTTCGTGCGCCCCGTCGACCGGGCGCATCGCGCGCGCGAGTCCGAACGGGTCGGTGGTCGTGACCCGCAGCGGCCCGATCGCGAAGACGCCGCGCCACGGGGTCGGCATCCGGTACGAAAGCCGCGCGAGGTCATCGCCGCGCGGCGCGATCCGCTCGTGCGCGCCGAGTGCGGGAAGCACCGCTTCGGGGGGCGTGTGCATCGCCGAGGGCGCGGTGTCGCTCCACATCGCCCCGTCGAGGGTGCGCGAGCTGCGATTGCGCACCTCGACGCGCACCTCGACCGTCGATCCCGCCGAACCCACGTGCGGAGTGAACGCGCGACGCACGGCGAGTTGCGGCATGCGCACCCCCACGAACGCCAGCGCGGCCAGCGGCACCGCGATCGCGGCGAACGCGAGCAGCAGCACGTCGCGCAGGTCGAACCACAGCGCGACAGCGACCAGCACCACCCCCACCACGACCAGCGTGCCGCCGCGCCCCGTCAGCCGGGGCAGCGATGCGGCGCGGCCGGGGCTCGGGCGGGACATCCGTTCAGTCCTTCCGGGTACTGCCCACCGGCACCGGCGTGTCGGCCACGATGCGTCGGACGATCGCGTCGGTCAGCGGACCGGCGTCGTGATCGTGCCCGCCGACCGCCCGGCTGGTGGGGATCAGCCGGTGCCCGAGCACCGGCACGGCGAGCGCGTCGATGTCGTCGGGCAGCACGAAATCGCGGCCGTGCATCGCCGCGTGCGCCTTCGCGGCGCGGATGAGCTGGAGCGTGGCTCGCGGGCTCGCCCCGAGGCGCAGCTGGCGGTCGTCGCGCGTGGCACGTGCCAGCCCGACCGCGTACTCCTTCACCGCGGGCGAGGTGTACACATGGTGCACGGCGACGATCATGTCGCCGAACTCCTCGAGGTCGACCACGGCGCCGATGTGGTCGAGCGGGCTCGACGTCTCGCGCGTGGCGAGCATCGACAGCTCGTCGCCCGCCGACGGGTAGCCCATCGAGATGCGCGCCATGAACCGGTCGCGCTGCGCCTCGGGCAGCGGGTAGGTGCCCTCCATCTCGACCGGGTTCTGAGTCGCCATCACGGTGAACGGGTTCGCGAGCCGGTACGTGGTGCCGTCGGCCGTGACCTGCCGCTCCTCCATGCACTCGAGCAGCGCCGACTGGGTCTTGGGGCTCGCACGGTTGATCTCGTCACCGATCACGAGGTTCGCGAACACGGGCCCGGGCTTGAACTCGAATCGCCGGGTGGCCTGGTCGAACACCGAGACGCCCGTGACGTCGCTCGGCAGCAGGTCGGGCGTGAACTGGATGCGGCTCACCGTGCAGTCGACCGATCGGGCGAGCGCCTTGGCGAGCATCGTCTTGCCCACGCCGGGCACGTCCTCGATGAGCAGGTGCCCCTCAGCGAGCATGACGGTGAGCGCCGCGGTGATCGCCTCGCGCTTGCCGCTGATCACAGCCTCGACGTTGAGCACGACGCGGGCGGCGCGCGCGCCGACGTCGTCGATCGGCATCACAGGCCGTTCGTCGACCTCGGCGACTCCCCCGGCGGACGGGCCCACGTCGCTCACGGCAGCCTCGCTCCGGCCAGGTACTCGACGACCGCGTCGGGCACGTAGGGCGAGACGTCGCCGCCGAGCGAGGCGACCTGCCGCACGAGCGAGCTCGAGACCAGCGCGTGCGCCGGATCGGGCAACAGGAAGACCGTCTCGACGCCGGCGAGATGCCGGTTCACGATCGCCATCGGCGTCTCGTAGGCGACGTCGACCTGCGACCGGATGCCCTTCACCAGCACCGAGGCGCCGACATCGCTGCAGTAGTCGACGAGCAGGCCCATGCTCCAGGATGCGACGACGATGCGCCCCGGGATGCCGGCGTCGGAGATCGCCTGCTCGATGAGCGCGACCCGCTGCGCAATGGGCAGCAGAGCGTTCTTGTCGGGGTTGTGCACGACGACGACGTGCAGTTCGTCGTACAGCGAGGCGGCACGCTCGATCACGTCGAGGTGGCCCAGGGTCACTGGGTCGAACGAGCCGGGAACGACGGCGATCCGCTGCATGCGTCCAACTGTAATGCCCGAACCGCGCGTCGGGAGGGGTGCCTCGAACTCTCAGCCCTTGTTCAGGAATCCACCGGTCTCGTCGTCGAGGCGGCGGCGCACGGCGGCGGCGAGCGCGGCGTGTTCAGCGAGCGCCGGGTCGGCGTCGACGACCTCGCGCGCCAGGTCGCGGGCGTCGGCGATGAGGTCGCCGTCGCGCACGACGCGCAACAGCTTCAGCGAACTGCGACCGCCCGACTGGCTCGAGCCGAGCACGTCGCCCTCCTGGCGCAGCTCGAGGTCGACCCGGGCGAGCTCGAAGCCGTCGAGGGTCGCCGCGACCGCCTCGACCCGCTGCAGCGCCACGGATCCGGGCGTCGCCCGGGTGACGAGCAGGCACAGCCCGGGTACCGAGCCCCGGCCGACCCGGCCGCGCAGCTGGTGCAGCTGCGAGACTCCGAACCGGTCGGCGTCGAGCACGACCATGGCGCTCGCGTTCGGCACATCGACGCCGACCTCGATGACGGTGGTCGCTACGAGCACGTCGATCTCGCCGGCGGCGAAGGCCCGCATGAGCGCGTCCTTCTCATCGGCGGCCATGCGCCCATGCAGCGGCTCGACCCGCAGGTGCGCGAAGCGCGGGTGGGCGCGCAGTTCGGCGAGCACGGTCGACACGGATGCCTCGGGCACGGCGTCGGCAGGAGCATCCGCCGACCCGGCCGGCCCACCCGACCCGGCCGGCCCACCCGACCCGGCCGGCCCCCCTGCGCCCTCGGGAGCGAGCTCGTCGCCCTGCTCGGCGTGCGCCGGGTCGATCGCCGGGCACACCACGAACCCCTGCCGGCCGAGCCCCACCTCCTCGGCGAGCCGCTCCCACACGCGCGAGCGCCAGCCCGGCTTCAGGGCGAGCGGCACGACGTGGCTCTCGATGCCGGCGCGCCCCGCCGGCAGTTCGCGGATGGTCGACACGTCGAGGTCGCCGAACACGGTCATCGCGACGGTGCGCGGGATCGGGGTGGCCGTGAGCACGAGCACGTGCGGCGGATGCTCGCCCTTCAGCCGCAGCGCCTCGCGCTGGTCGACCCCGAACCGGTGCTGCTCGTCGACGACGACCAGCCCGAGGTCGGCGAACGACACCCGGTCGCCGATGAGGGCGTGGGTGCCGACGACGATGCGCGACTGGCCTGCGGCGGCCCGAAGCAGCGCGCGCCGGCGCTCGGCAGCCGGGAGTTGGCCCGTGATGAGCGTCGGCACGAGCTCGGCGGCTAGATCGGGGCCGAGCACCTTCGCGATCGACCGCAGGTGCTGCGCGGCGAGCACCTCGGTGGGAGCGAGCAGCGCCGACTGCCCGCCCGAGTCGGCGACCGCCAGCATCGCGCGCAGCGCGACGAGCGTCTTGCCGGAGCCGACCTCGCCCTGCACGAGCCGGTTCATCGGCACCGGCTCGGCGAGGTCGTGGGCGATCTCGTCGCCGACCGCGGTCTGATCGCCGGTCAGCGGGAACGGCAGCGCCGCGTCGAATCGCGCCAGGAACCCGCGCTCAGCGGGCCGACGCGCCGTGGTCTCGCGCGTGCGCAGCTCGGCGCGCCGCTGCAGCAGGGCGGTCTGCAGCACGAATGCCTCGGTGAACCGCAGCGTGCGCCTTGCCGCCTTCCAGTCGGCCTCACGGTCGGGCCGATGGATGCGCGCCAGCGCGTCGCGGTGCGCGAGCAGCGACCTCGCCGACCGCACGTCGGAGGGGATCGGATCGTCGATCGGCCCGAGTCCCTCGAGCACGAGGGCGATCGTCTTCTGCACCTGCCAACTCGCGATCGTCGAGGTCGCGGGATAGATCGGAATCGGCGCCTCGGCCCACCGTTTGGCCTCGGGCGAGGCGGCATCGACGATTTCGTCGAAGAGCTCGTAGTCGGGGTGCGCAAGCTGGCGAACCCCCTTGTACGCGCCGACCTTGCCGGCGAACACGCCCTGCCGGCCGGGCCGCAGCTCGTTCGCGCGCCACTTCTGGTTGAAGAAGGTGAGGGTGAGGATGCCGGTGCCGTCGGAGATCTTCGCCTCGACGATCGAGCCCTTGCGCTGTCGCATCGACCGCTCGGTGACCTCGAGCACCTCGGCGACGATCGTGACGTTCTCGTCGAGCGGCAGGGACTCGAGCGCGGTCAGCTCGCCGCGCATCGCGTATCGGCGCGGGTAGTGGGCGAGCAGGTCGCCCACGGTGCGATACCCGAACGCGCGCTCGAACGACTGCGCGGTGCGGCCGCCCAGCACGCCCGTCAGACGCGTGTCGAGGGTGAGCGCGCCGACGGGGGTCGGGGCCTCGGCGGTCATGCCTCGATGGTAGGCCCGGCCTCCGTCACGCGGGATGCTCCACCGGATGCCTCGCCCGAGGGTGCGGCGGAGGCTGCACCGGAAGCCGTAGCCTGCGCCGCGTCGTCGACCTGCGCCAGGGCGTCGAGCTCGACGCGCACCCACGGGTCGTCGGGGCGCACGAGCACGAGCTCGCGCTGCACGGCGAGCGCCTCTTCGATGCGCCCGAGGGAGCGCAGCGCCCGCCCGACCGACCAACGGGCGACCTGCTGCTGCTCGAGACTGCCGAAGCGGTCGGCAGCGGCCACCGCGAGCTCGAACTGGGCGAGGCCAGCCTCGGCATCGCCGCCGTCGTGCAACGTCCAGCCGAGGTTGTTGTGCAGGGCCACGCCCCAACGCAGCACGCGCGGGTCGCGCTCGGCGGCGAGCAGCTCGAGCCCCTGCTCGGCCCACTCCTGCTCGTGCCCGGCGTCGTGCAGGGCGAGCATGTGCACGGCGTCGAGGGCGAGGAAGGTCGAGCCGGCATGCACGGCGCCCCGCACCGCACGGGTGAGGGCGGCCAGGGCCTCATCGATGCGGCCCGCATCGGCGAGCAGCCGCCCGCGTTCGAGTTCGACGCGGCTGTCGAGCTCGGCCGTCTCGGCGGGGTCACCGCCCGCCTCGGTCGTATCGATCCGGTCGAGCGCCTCGAGCGCCTCGGCGGTACGCCGCTGGATGCCGAGCGCCCGCGCGACCTGGGTCGCCATCACCGCACGCAGGTGCGGCGAGGTCGACTCGTCGGCCGCGGCGGCGCGGAACCGCGCCTCGCTGGCGATCGGATCGGCGAAATCCCACAGTCGGTCGATCGCGCGTTGTTCGTACCCCCGGTGACGGGCCGGGTCGGCGTGCACCTGCTCGGTCGTGTCATCCACGCTTCCATCATGTCAGGCCCGCCGAGGACTATGCTGCCGGGAGCATGACCCGGATCATCTCAGGCTTCGCCGGCTCGCTCGCACTCCGCGTGCCGCGCTCGGGCACCCGACCGACGAGCGACCGCGTGCGCGAGGCGATCTTCTCCGCGCTCGAGTCGCGCGACCTCGTCGACGGCGCTCGGGTGCTCGACCTGTACGCCGGGTCAGGCGCGCTCGGCCTCGAGGCTGCCAGTCGCGGCGCGGCCGAGGTGGTGCTCGTCGAGCGGGCGAAGCAGGCCGCCGATGTCTGCCGGGCCAACGCCGACGCGGTGCGGCGGGCGGCCCCGCGCAGCGGAACACCGACGATCCGCGTCGACGCGCGCCCGGTCGCGGCGCACCTCGAGCAGTCGGAGGTCACGGCAGACCTGGTGTTCCTCGATCCGCCGTACGACCTCGGCGAGCCCGAGCTGGCGCGCGACCTCGTGCTGCTCGTTCCTCGGCTCGCGCCCGATGCGGTGGTCGTGGTCGAGCGCAGCTCGCGCTCGCCCGAGCCGACCTGGCCGACCGGCCTCGAACCCGCCAGGCGCCGTGACTACGGCGAGACCACGCTGTGGTGGGCCGACGCGATTCACGACGTCGCCGACACGACCGACGCCTCCTGACGCTGCGCAGCGGTGCACGACGGCGCGCCGCGCGCCGACCGCGCGGCTCAGCCCGCCCGGCCGTCCCATCCGGCGTACGGATCCCAACCGATCGCGGCGACGTCGACACCGTCGAGCAGCACCGCGGGCTCCCCCGCGACCACCCGGCCGACGACCGTGAACGGCTCGGGCAGTGCGACGCCCGGCGGAAACGCCGCGAGCAGGCCGTGGTCTTCGGCACCCGCGAGCGCGAGGCGCGGATCGCCACCCAGGGATGCGCCGACGAAGTCGATCGCGACACCGCTGGCCTGGGCGATGCGCAACGCATCGCGCGCGAGCCCGTCGGACACGTCGAGCATCGCGGTCGCGCCGGCGAGCGCGGCGGCGACGCCGGCCGCCACCGGTGGCGCGGGCGCGAGCTGGGCGGCGACCTCGATCGGATGCTCCGCCCGCACGTGTGCGGCCGCGACGGGATCGGGCTCGCCCGAGGCATCCGTCGCCCGATCGAAGAGCAACCTCAGGCCGCGCGCGGCGAGCCCTCGATCGCCCGCGTGCGCGACCGTATCGCCGGGACGTGCGCCCGAGCGCAGCACCGGCGCGCGACCCTCGAGGTCGCCGAACGCGGTGACCGCGATGGTGAGCACCGTCGAGGCCGACAGGTCGCCGCCGACGACCCCCGCACCGGGCGCGAGCCGCTCGAGCCCGTCGCGCAGGCCGTCGGCGATGCCCTCGAGCACCACGACCGGCGTCGACGGCGGCGCGGCGATCGCGACCACCAGTGCGGTCGGCCGCGCGCCCATCGCGGCGACATCGGTCAGGTTCGTGGCCGCGGCCTTCCAGCCGAGGTCGTGCGGGCTCGACCACGCGAGCCGGAAGTCGGGACCGTGCACCATGAGGTCGGTCGTCACGACGTAGCGCCCGTCGGCCGCGGCGAGCACCGCCGCATCGTCGCCGGGACCGAGCAGCGCCGCGTCGCCCGAGACGAGCCGCGGCAGCACACGCGCCAGCACGGCCGACTCGCCGAGCGAGGCGATGGTCTCGAGCCGTGGGTCGCGATCGTCGCGCTCGTCGCGCCCAGCCGTCTCCATGCGTTCCACGCTAGCCTGATCGGGATGCCCCGCCAGCTCACGTCCCGTTCCTCGCGCGTCGCGCGCACGGCCGCGATCCTGCTCGTCGCTTCGGCGGGCACGGCCCTGCTCTCGGGCTGCAGCCGCGCCGTCTCGCTCGAGGCGGCCGACGGCGCTGCGGATGTCGCGTGCGCCGACGTGGTCGTGCGCCTGCCCGACGCCGTCGCCGGGCTCGACCAGCGCGAGACCGACGCCCAGGGCACCGGGGCGTGGGGCGACCCCGCCGCGGTGCTGCTGCGCTGCGGCGTCGCCGCCCCCGGCCCCACCGACCTCGAGTGCGTCTCGTTCGACGGCGTCGACTGGATCATCGATCCGGCTGACGCCCCGAACTACCGGTTCACGACCTACGGGCGCACGCCCGGCGTCGAGGTGATCGTCGACTCCGAGCAGGTGTCGGGCACGACGGTCATCGCCGACCTCTCGACCGCAGTGTCGGCCGTGCCGGCCGATGGCGGCTGCACGTCGCCCGACGACGTCACCGACGCCGTCGACGGCTGAGCCCGTTCGCGACGCCGCGACGCCGCCGCAGCGCGGTCGTGCGTGGCGTGCTCGACCGCTCAGCGCGCCCGACCGCTCAGCGCGCCCCGCCGCTCAGCGCGCCTCGCGCGCGAACCCGACCTCGATCAGCTCGGTGATGAGCTCGGGATACGCGAGACCAGACCGCAGCCAACAGGTCGGGAACATCGAGATCGGCGTGAAGCCCGGCATCGTGTTCACCTCGTTGACCACGAACCCGGCGTCGGTGAGGAACACGTCGACCCGCGCGAGCCCCTCGCCCCCGATACCCTCGAACGCGCGTCGGGCGACCCGCTGCAGCTCGAACAGCTCGCCGTCGCCGAGTTCGGCCGGGCACACCAGCTCGACCCCGGGCACATCGAGGTACTTCGCCTCGAAGTCGTAGAACTCGCGACCGGTGACCAGGATCTCGCCGGCGACGCTCACGCGCGGCGCCTCGCCGTCTCGCCCGCCGAGCACCGCGACCTCCAGCTCGCGCCCGACCACCGCCTGCTCGACGAGCACGGTGCGGTCCTCCGCGAACGCCACGTCGAGCGCGGCATCAAGCTCGGCCCAGTCGGCGACCTTCGTCACCCCGACCGAGCTGCCCGCGCGCGACGGCTTCACGAACACCGGCAGCCCGAGGGAGTGCACGCGGCGCGTCCAGAGTTCGGGGTCGGCCGCGAGCGCGGCCCGCGTGAGCGTCACCCACGGCGCCACCTCGAGCCCGGTTCCCTCGAGCACGGTCTTGGTGACGTGCTTGTCCATGCCGATCGCCGAGGCGAGCACGCCGTTGCCGACGTACGGCAGACCGACGAGCTCGAGCAACCCCTGCACCGTGCCGTCCTCGCCGAACCGACCGTGCAGGATCGGGAACACCACATCGACGTCGCCGAGCGAACGTTCGCCCGAACCATCCGTGACGCGCAGCTCGCGCGAGGCCGCGCTCTCGGGCCAGCTCACGCGCGTGCCGTTGTCGACCACCTCGGGAAGGCTCGCCGGGTCGAGTGCGAACCGGGCCGGGTCGTCCTGTTCGAGGACGAACGCGCCGTCGCGGGTGATCCCGACCGGGATGACCTCGAACCGGCTACGGTCGATCGCCCCGAGCACCCCGCCCGCCGTCGCGCAGCTGATCGAATGCTCGCTTGAGCGCCCGCCGAACAGCAGAACCACCCTGCGCCTGGTCATCGAGAGTCCTTTCGCCCTTGGGCTCGTCATCGGTCGTGAGGTGGGGTGCGATGTCCTTCGGATCCATCGTCCCGGCGAGGACCTGCCTCACCTGCTCGACGATGGGCATCTCGACGCCCTTCGCCCTCGCGAGCTCCAGGACCGGCCCGACGCTCGCCAGCCCCTCGGTGGTCTGCTGCATCTGCTTCACCACGTCGGCGAGCCGATACCCCTGCCCGAGCAGGCGACCCGCGGTGTTGTTGCGGCTGAGGGGCGACTGGCTCGTCGCGATCAGGTCGCCCAGGCCTGCGAGGCCGGCCAGGGTGTCGGGGTGCGCGCCGTAGGCGACCGCGAAGTCGGTCATCTCGACGAGGCCTCGTGTGATGATCGAGGCCTTCGTGTTCTCGCCGTAGCCGACGCCGTCGACGATGCCGATCGCCACCGCGATCAGGTTCTTGAGGACGCCGCCGAACTCGGTGCCGATGACATCGGTGTTCACGAAGCTGCGGAAGTAGCGGTTGCGCGCGACGGAGGCGACGGCCTGCGCCGTCTCGAGGCTATCGGATGCCACGACGGCCGCCGTGGGCTGCTCCTTCGCGATCTCGAGCGCGAGGTTCGGTCCGCTGACGACTGCGATCTGGGCCGGGTCGATGGGCAGCACCTGCGCGATCACTTCGCTCATGCGCAGGCCGCTCGACTTCTCGACGCCCTTCATGAGCGAGACGATCGTCGCATCGGCGTGCAGGTGCGGGGCGGCCAGCTTCAGGTTGTCGCGCAGCGACTGGCTCGGCACCGAAACGTACACCTGCTCGGCTCCGGCGAGCGCCAGGTCGAGCCGGCTCGTCGCGCGCAGGTTCATCGGCAGATTGACGCCCGGGAGGTAGTCGCTGTTGCGCTTGCCCTCCTGGATCTCGCGGGCGAGCTCGGGTCGGCGAGCCCAGACGACGACATCGGCGCCGCCGTCGGCGAGGATCTTCGCGAACGTCGTGCCCCAGCTGCCGGCGCCGAGGACGGCGACGCGCTTGCCCGTGCCTCGTCGCGCGGGGGGTCTATTCCTCAAGGCGCCCGGTCTCTTTCTGGCCGTGCTGCAGCGGATCCCAGCGCCGGGCCGGCGCGGGTTCGCCACGGAGTTCGGCGAGCAGCATCGCGATCGCGTCCATCAACTCGGCCGTGGCCGCGGTGAGCGTCGCCTGGTCGAGCGGTCGGCCTCGGTAGGCCGACAGATCGAGCGGCTCGCCGATGATGACGTCGACGGTCTTGCGCGGGAACAGGCTGATCTTCTTGCCGTAGCGCGGCATGATCGCCTGGGTGCCCCAGTGGGCGGACGGGATCAACGGGATGTCGCGCTCGAGCGCGATGCGCACCGCACCCGTCTTGCCGCGCATCGGCCACAGATCGGGGTCGCGAGTGAGCGATCCCTCGGGGTAGACGATGACCATCCGGCCCTTCTCGACCAGGTCTTCGGCCGAGCGGATCGCGGTGTGCCCCGTCGATCCGTGCCGCTCGACAGGGATCTGCCCCGATGTGCGCAGGAACCAACCGACCACGGGGACCTTGAACAGAGACGCCTTCGCGAGGAACCGCGGCAGGCGCCCCAGCTTCCAGCTCGCGACACCCATGACGAGCGGATCGATCTCGCTGTAATGGTTCGGCGAGAGCACGAAGGCGCCCTGCAGCGGCAGCTTGCCGTGGAAGCGGTACTTCACGCCGAGGTTCCAGATCGGGAGGATCAGCGCGGCGAGCACCCAGAAGAACGAGGGACGACGGGTCTCGCGAGTCTCGCGCGTCGTTCGGCGGTCGTTCACCGGAGCGTCAGCGGACGGGTCGTGTTGCGGCACCCACCCATTATGCGACGAGCTCGAAGTCGGCCCCGAGCTGCTCGAGCTTGCCGATGAAGTTCTCGTACCCGCGGGCGATGATGCCGACGTTCGACACGGTCGAACGCCCCTCGGCCGTGAGCGCCGCGATGAGGTGGCTGAACCCGCCGCGAAGGTCGGGCACCTCGATGTCGGCGCCGACCAGGTGGCTCGGGCCCGAGATGACCGCCGAGTGCTGGAAGTTGCGCTGCCCGAACCGGCACGGACGCCCGCCGAGGCACTCTTTGTGCACCTCGATCGAGGCGCCCATCTCGACCAGCGCGTCGACGAAGCCGAACCGCTGCTCGTAGACCGTCTCGTGCACGATCGACACGCCCTTGGCCTTGGTCAGCGCGATCACCAGCGGCTGCTGCCAGTCGGTCATGAAGCCCGGGTGCACGTCGGTCTCGATGATGACCGGCTTCAGCTCGCCACCGGGGTGGTAGAAGCGGATGCCGTCCTCTTCGATCTCGAACGCACCGCCGACCTTGCGGAAGACGTTGAGGAAGGTCAGCATCTCGGCCTGACGGGCACCGCCGACGAAGATGTCGCCTTCGGTCGCGAGCGCCGCCGCGGCCCAGCTCGCGGCCTCGTTGCGGTCGAACAGCGCGCGGTGGGTGTAGCCGTCGAGCTTGTCGACGCCCTCGATGCGGATGACCCGGTCGGTCTCGACCGTGATGATCGCGCCCATCTTCTGCAGGATGTTGACGAGGTCCATGATCTCGGGCTCGATGGCGGCGCCCGACAGTTCGGTGATGCCGTCGGCGAGCACCGCGGTGAGCAGCACCTGCTCGGTCGCGCCGACGCTCGGGTAGGGCAGCGACACCTTCGCGCCGTGCAGCCCCGTCGGAGCGGTCATGCGGATGCCGCTCGGCAGCTTCTCGACGACCGCGCCGAAATTGCGCAGCACCTCGAGGTGGTAGTCGATCGGGCGGTCGCCGATGCGGCAGCCGCCGAGATCGGGGATGAACGCCTCGCCGAGGCGGTGCAGCAGCGGGCCGCAGAACAGGATCGGGATGCGGCTCGAACCCGCGTGCGCGTCGATGTCGGCCATGTGAGCCGTCGCCACGCCCGACGGGTCGAGCACCAACTCGTCGTCGCCGCCCTTGGTCACGGTCACGCCGTGCACCTCGAGCAGGCCGCGCACGATGCGCACGTCGCTGATGTCGGGCACGTCCTTCAGGACGCTCGGCGTGTCACCGAGGATCGCCGCCACCATCGCCTTGGTGACGAGATTCTTCGCGCCCTTCAGCTCGATCCGGCCGTGCAACGGCTTGCCGCCGTTGATCGTGATGCGATCAACGGGCAGCCCCACTGCCGATCCGTGCTGCTTCGCGTCATCCACGAGTGTGTTCACTCAGCTCCCTGCTTCCTGCGACTCCCTGATGGGGAGGGTCTTGGGCCGCCACGCCTCTCGATGTGCTTCGAATTCGGAGATGGCGGCCTCGTCTCGGAGGGTGAGTCCGATGTCGTCGAGGCCCTCCAGCAGTCGCCACCGAGTGTAGTCGTCGATGTCGAACGGGACCTGGAGGTCACCGGCGGCCACCGTACGTGCAACGAGATCGACCGTGACGGACATTCCCGGGTCGGCCTCGATGACCGCCCACAGCCGCTCGATGTCTTCGTAGGCGACCTGCGCGGCGAGCAGCCCCTGCTTGCCCGAGTTGCCCCGGAAGATGTCGCCGAACCGCGAGCTGATGACCACCTGGAACCCGAAGTCGCGCAAGGCCCAGACGGCGTGCTCGCGACTGGATCCGGTGCCGAAGTCGGGGCCGGCGATGAGCACCTGCGCACCGGCGTACGCCGGGTCGTTGAGGATGAACTCGGGGTCCTGACGCCAACCGTGGAACAGCGCGTCGTCGAACCCGGTCTTGGTCACCCGCTTCAGGAACACCGCCGGGATGATCTGGTCGGTGTCGACGTTGGAGCGGCGCAGCGGCACCGCGACACCCGTGACGGTCGTGATCTGCTGCATCAGGCCCGCACCCCCTCGGTCTCGTGCGCCGCGACCGGGGTCGCGACATCCGCTCCCTCCTGCTCGAGGTCCCAAGGACTCGACAGTGTGCCGCGGATCGCGGTGGCCGCGGCCACCAGCGGCGACACCAGGTGGGTTCGACCGCCCTTGCCCTGCCGGCCTTCGAAGTTGCGGTTGGAGGTCGACGCGCAACGCTCGCCCGGGGCGAGCTGGTCGGGATTCATCCCGAGGCACATCGAGCATCCGGCGAACCGCCACTCGGCGCCGAACTCGGTGAACACCTTGTCGAGGCCCTCGGCCTCGGCCTCGAGGCGCACGCGAGCCGAACCCGGAACGACCATCACGCGCACCCCGTGGGCCTTCATGCGGCCCTTGATGATGGAGGCGAACGCCCGCAGGTCCTCGATGCGGCTGTTCGTGCAGGAGCCCATGAAGACCGCGTCGACGCGGATGTCTTTCAGGGGGGTTCCCGGCTCGAGGTCCATGTACTCGAGCGCGCGCTCGGCGGCGGCCCGCTCGTGCTGGTCGTCGATGGATGCCGGGTCGGGCACGGTCTCGCTGAGCGAGGTGCCCTGCCCGGGGTTCGTGCCCCA
This sequence comes from Agromyces intestinalis, assembly GCF_008365295.1. NCBI lineage: Bacteria > Bacillati > Actinomycetota > Actinomycetes > Micrococcales > Microbacteriaceae > Agromyces > Agromyces intestinalis. The sequence goes on along the minus strand of NZ_CP043505.1, from coordinate 3,438,673 downwards.
CGTCACGAACGGCTCGAGCGCGTCGGCGTCGATGAACACCTCGGCGTCGAACGTCGCACCCTCGTCGGTGCGCAGCGTGCGCCAGTACTCGACGGCCGCGTCCCAGTCCTCGCCCTCTGGGGCGTGCGGCCGGCCCTGCAGGTAGGCGAAGGTGGTGTCATCCGGTGCGACCATGCCGGCGCGGGCGCCCGCCTCGATCGACATGTTGCAGATCGTCATGCGGCCGTCCATCGACAGCGCGCGGATCGCCGAACCGCGGTACTCGAGCACGTAGCCCTGCCCGCCGCCCGTGCCGATCTTCGCGATCACGGCGAGAATGATGTCTTTCGCGGTGACGCCAGGGCGCAGCGTGCCCTCGACGTTGATCGCCATGGTCTTGAACGGCTTCAACGGCAGGGTCTGGGTGGCGAGCACGTGCTCGACCTCGCTCGTGCCGATGCCGAACGCCATCGCGCCGAACGCGCCGTGCGTCGAGGTGTGCGAGTCGCCGCACACGACGGTGATGCCGGGCTGGGTGAGCCCGAGCTGCGGGCCGACCACGTGGACGATGCCCTGCTCCTTGTCGCCCAGCGAGTGGATGCGGATGCCGAACTCGGCGGCGTTGCGGCGCAGAGTCTCGATCTGCGTGCGACTCGTCAGGTCGGCGATCGGCTTGTCGATGTCGAGCGTCGGAGTGTTGTGGTCTTCGGTGGCGATCGTGAGGTCGGGGCGACGCACGGGGCGCCCGGCCATGCGCAGGCCGTCGAACGCCTGCGGGCTCGTGACCTCGTGCACCAGGTGCAGGTCGATGTAGATCAGGTCGGGTTCGCCGTTGGATCCCTGCTTCACCAGGTGGGCTTGCCACACCTTCTCAGCCAGGGTGCGCGGATGCGTCGTCGCGCTGTCGTTCATGCGGTGGTCTCCTCGGTTGTGACTGGTTCAAGCCGTCGACGGACTCCGCGGCGAGGATGGCCTAGGACGAGGCCCCGCCGCGGCACCGAAGGAGAAGTCGCTGCGCACGCACCACTTCAGGGTACACCGTCGGAACACCGGCCCTTACCGCGTGACGCCCTGCGGCCCCTCGACCGCGAGCTCGAACCGGCCGAGCTCGAGCACCGTGCCCGCGGGCACCCGCACGCTGCCGCCCGGCGGCACCGAGACCGACGTGCCGTCGGCGCCGCGGACGGCCACACCGTTCGTCGAGTTCGCGTCGGTGACCACGAGCGCGTCGCCGTCTGCCATGACGATCGCGTGCACCTTCGACACCGTGCGCTCGGGGTCGTGGAGCGGCACCGCGATGCCGCCCGGCCCGGCATCGGCCGCGGTCGGCGCCCGACCGAGCACCACGCGGCCCGCCACGATGATCTCGCCGCCGACCGAGGTGCGCAGTCGCCACGCGACGGCGGGTGCGGGCCGAGCGGAAGGGGCCGACACGGGCTGCGCGGCCGGGGCCGGTTCGGGCGTGAACCCCGGCGGGGCCGGCATCGCGACCTGCGGGGCCGGCGGCACGGGCACCCCGGCTCGAGGCGCCGCCGGGCCGGGCGCTGGCACCGCGATCGGCGAGCGCGACACCGTCGCGTTCAGTGCCTGCAGTCGCGTGGTCGGTTCGTGCGCCCGATCGTCGGCGCGCGCAGACGCAGGCTCGGGCTCGGGCAGCAGCCCGGGCGGCGGAACGATGAACTCGGACTCGGCCACGACACCACCTTACGAGTGAGGCCGCCGCCGCCGGAACCGGTAGCGCGCCACGAATCGTCGCGCGCGGCCGGCGGCCGCCCCGATCGCTGCCGCAACGGCGTCCGCCTCGGTCCACCTCTGGGTGGCCGTCGCATCGCTCACGTCGCGTCCGTCGAACACGTCGCGGTCGACCGTTGCCGCCAGCTCGAGCAGATTCACTCGGCGGCCATCGACCTCGGCCGTGAGGCCCTGCTCGCCCAGTTGACGTTCCAGTGCGGTCGCGGCCTGCAGGCGTGACGCCCGTTCAGGCGGCTCGAGCCCGAGCTCGGCGCTGCGATCGAGCAGCTCGTCCCACGCGCCCGCCGCGCTGCGCGGGTTCGGCGCGCCGCGCCGGCGCGAGCGGCGCGAACGCTTGCGCAGCGCCACGACGAGCATCGGGAGGAACACGATCGCGAGCGGCACGGCGAGTGAGCCTGCGGTCACCCAGACCCACATGGGGATCTGGAACGGGCGGTCGGGGTCCTCATCATCGGTGTCGTCGATCTCGACCGTGGTCAGCAGGTCGTCCTCGGCGCGGTCGGCCCGGGGAGGCTGGCGCACCTGGGGCTGCGGCTCGCTCTTCGGCTTGGGAGTCTGCTCTTGGGGGACGTCGACCTGGTCGGGCGTCGGGCGGAACGAGATCCAGCCGACGTCCTCGAACGGCACCTCGACCCAGGCCGTGACATCCGAGCCGAGCACCTCGACCGACTCGTCGGCCTCGCTCACCTCGGGCGCGAACCCCATGACGACGCGCGCCGGGTAGCCGAGGTGGCGTGCCATCAGGGCCATCGCCGACGCGTACTGCTCTTCGTCGCCGATCATCTCGGATCGGGTGAACAGCTCGGCCATGCGGTCGGCCCCGTGGCCCGCCCGCGACGCGATCGCGTCGGAGGCGAGGCCGTGACTGAGGAACCCGTTCGTCTTCAACCCGGTCTCGAGGTTACGCAGCTGCTCGATCGCGCTGGTCGCGTCGCCCGCGAACTCCTCGGCCTTCGCCGAGACGACGTCGGGCACGTTCTGCACGGGGCCCTCGTCGATACGGGCGACCGGCACGTCGACGAGCTGCGAGGTGTCGGGTTCGCGCTGGATGCGCGACCGCAGCTCGTAGCGAGCCCCCTCGGCGACCCCGCTCGTGAGCACGGCGGTGCCCGCCTCAGGGTTGTAGCGCACGTCGCCCGCTCGGTCGGCGGTGCCCCGGTCGAGCAGGACGAGCCGCTCGCCGTACCCGACGGTCGGCAGCCACACGTCGTCGTACGCCGACACCTCGACGGTCACATCGCGTCCGCTGCCGAGATCGGCGAGCGCAGGGTCGGGCAGGGACTCACCGACGATCGCGTAGCCGCCATCGGCCACGGCGGACTCGGGGCCGGCGACGTTCCAGAGCCGACCTGTATAGGCATCCATGGTGGCGAGTCGGAGCACGTCGCCCGGCTCGAGACCGGTGACGGTGAACAGCGGCTCTTCTGCCAGGTCTTTCGTGTACTGACGGAATCCGGCCAGCGGGCTCGCGAACTCTCTGGCGTCGAAGGGCGGCACGATCTCGTCGCGCAGCACGAACCGGTCGGTCGAGACCGGCGTCCAAGCCAGGCCCGCGATCACGCCGACCGCGACGGCACCGCCCACGACGGTCGCCGACCCTGCCAACCGGCGCCCGATGCCGCGACCACGGCCGTCGCCCTCGGCATCGCGCTCGGCCTCGAGCACCGATCCGCGCCGCCACGCGAGCCAGACGAGCGCGATCGCAGCGAACGCGACGCCTCGGATCGCGGCGAGGTACGGCTCGTCGGTGCCCAGCAGGATGCCCGACAGGTAGAGCACGATGGGGCCGATGAGCAGCACCGCCACCCGCAGCACCGTGCGCCGACGCGGCAGCCAGCGCAACACGAGCATGCCGCCGACGAGCGTGACGAGCCAGGTGGCCGCGTAGGGCACGGCGGCGACGTAGTAGGGAGCCTCGACCGGGGTTCCGATCGTCACGATGTCAGCCCACCCGAACACCGCGCCGATCGCCAGCCCGGCGAGCGAGCTGATGCTCGGCAGCACGACGACCAAGCCCTGCATCGGCATCGCGAACGGCGTGCCGAACACGAAGTAGGCGGCGAGGCCGAGCAGCACGGTCGGCAGCACGGGCAGGCGCAGCAGGCTTCCGGCGATCGCCGCCGCGGTGCCCACGAGGATGCCGCCGACGGCCGCCAGCAGGAAGTTGAGGTCGCCGAAGCTCGTCTCGAAGCCGGCCACGGCGACCAGGCACAGCACCGACAGCACCGCGAGGTCGACGATGCTCTGCTGCGGGATACGTCTCATGGCCGCACCTTCCGAACCACGGCGGGCAGTTCGCCGAGCTCGCCGATCGTCGCGACGGGGCTCGAGCCGACCTTGCCGATGCGGGAATCGGCGCCGGCGTGTGCACGGAAGGCGAGCAGCTGCACGTCGTTCGCGAGGGACGTCTCGACCGCGCGGAGCTCGGTGAGCGGCAACTGCGAGCCGACCACGGCGATCACGACGCTCGCCGACGGCATGCGCCGCGAGGCATCCCGGGCGAACTCGCGCAGCGCCTTGGTCGACGGCGCCGCCTCGATCCGGCTGGAATCGTCGAGCAGGCTGGTGACGGTGGCGCTGCGCAGGGCGAGCGCCTCGGTGTGCGCGGCCATCTCGGTGCCGTCGCGCACGACCTGCACGCCGAGCGAAGCGAAGATCGAGATCGCGAGCTCGAACTCGTGCTCGTCGGCGTAGTGCGCCGGATCGGTGCCGAGCAGCAGCAGGAGCTGCGAGCGACGCGTCTCTTCGTACTGGCGCACCATGAGCTGGCCGGTGCGCGCAGAGCTGCGCCAGTGCACGTTGCGCAGCGGATCCCCCGGCTCGTACTGGCGCAGCGCGTGGAACGAAATATCGTGATCGGTGATCTTCGCGGTGACCTCGCCCTCGAGGTCACGCACGAGGCCGGCCGCCGACGGCTTCAGGCGGGCGGTGCGCGGATGCACGAAGAGCTCGACCGGCTCGTTCCAGCGCACCGTGCGACGAAGCAACCCGAGCTCGTCGCCACGCACCGACACTGCGGGGCCCGCCACGATCACGGCCCGGCGCTGGGTCGGCACCGCGAAGAGCTCGTCGTGCTGCGCCGACGGTGCGAGCGACGGGATCCGGAACTCGGCGAGTCCGGCGCCGACGGGCAGCTCCATGCGTGTGCCCACCGACGGGCTGGTGCCGTCGTTGACGACGACGAGCCGGCCCAGGGCGCGCTCGCCCGCGACGACCCGACGCGGTTGCAGCTCGACCTCGACCCGGTAGCGGACCCGCCCGAACACGAACGGCACCGCGAGCAGTACCGCGCCCGCGAGGGTCGCCGCCACGAAAGCGAACTCGACCCAACCGAACCCGAGTGCGATCGCGCCGGCGCCGACGGCTGCCGCGAGCACGAGCCATCCGATCGTGGAGATCACGCTCGTGACCGGCTCGACCGCTGCGGCCGCCCGCCCCCAGGCACGCGCGATCGCCGCTCCGGCGGCGCGCGCCGTGCGCGTCGCGGAACGGGTGACCGTGCGGATCGCGTAGCCGCCCTGCGAGGGTCGGCGACGCTGTCCGGCGCGTGCGGCCGTCGTCATGCCGCCCGGTAGGCCGGCGGCGCGACCTCCGCGAGCGCACGCTCGACGATGTCGCGGGCGGTGGTGCCGGTGAACTCGGCCTCGGGATCGACGATGATTCGGTGCGCCAGCACCGGCACGGCGAGCGCGCGCACGTCGTCGGGCGTGACGTAGGTGCGCCCCTGCGAGATCGCCCACGTCTTCACGGCGCGCGCGAGCGCGAGGGCGCCGCGCATGCTCACGCCGAGCGCGGCGTCGGGGTGGGTGCGGGTCGCCGTGACGAGCTCGTTCAGATACGACAGCACCGCGGCATCGACGTACACCTCGGAGGCGAGGCGCGCCATCGACACGATCGAGCCCGATGCGATGATCGGCGAGACGCCGGTCGCGCGGGCCCGGTTCGCCGAGTCGAGCAGCAGGGTGACCGCCGTCTCGTGGTCGGGGTACCCGAGCGAGGTCTTGATGAGGAAGCGGTCGAGCTGCGCCTCGGGCAGCGAGTAGGTGCCGGCCTGCTCGACCGGGTTCTGGGTCGCGATGACCATGAACGGCGGTTCGACCTCGTAGCCGACGCCGTCGACGGTGACCCGGCCCTCCTCCATGACCTCGAGCAGCGCCGACTGGGTCTTCGGGCTGGCGCGGTTGATCTCGTCGGCGAGCACGATCGACGCGAAGATGGGGCCGCGGTGGAACTCGAAGCGGCCCTTGCCCTGATCGTAGATCGTGACGCCCGTGACATCGGAGGGCAGCAGGTCGGGGGTGAACTGGATGCGCGAGTGGGTGCCGTCGAGGGTGTTCGCGAGCGCCTTCGCGAGCACCGTCTTGCCGGTGCCCGGGAAGTCCTCGAGCAGCACGTGCCCGTCGGAGAGGAACGCCGTGAGCACGAGCGCGATGACCTCGCGCTTGCCGAGGATCGCCTGGTCGATGTTGTCGACGAGGCGCCCGAAGGCGTCGTGGAACCACGTCGCCTGTTCCTGGGTCACTGCCATGGGTGCTCCTTCATCCGTCGTGTTTCGGGCGATGCGCGGTTCGGCGCTCACCAGCTGTTGTAGGGCAGCGCGTTCCACTGCGCGCCGCTGATCGCGCCGAGGGTCTTCGAGGTTCCGCCGCTGACGTTCTCGAAGCGCACCGCGATGTCGTCACGGCGGACGCCGAGGTGGTTCGAGAGCTCGAGCTGACCGGATGCCCCGATGCTGACCTGCTGCTGGTAGCTGCAGCACGACGAGCCACCGGCCAGTGCGTAGACCTTGTAGGTTCCCGGATCCATGTCGCTCCACGTGATGCGCACGTTCGCGCATCCGTTGCCGCCGCTGTCGCATCGCTTGCTCGCACCCTTGCCGATGCGGCCCGAGGCCTCGGGCGGCGGCGGGTCGCTCAGGCTGATGCTCGCCGACGCCGTGCCGCTCGCATTGCCGCCGCCGTTCCGGGCGTAGACCGTGACGGTGTGCGATCCCTTGCCGACACCGCCCCACGACTTCGAGAGACCGGTCACCCAGTCGCAGGAGCCGCCGTCGATGCAGACCCGGTACTCGAGGCGACCGCCGCCGTCGTCGGTGGGTGCGAGCCAGCGAGCCGTCACCGTCGTCGGAGCGTAGGTGCTGCTCTTGTCGAGCGAGACCGATCTCGGTGGTGTCGGCACGCCCCAGGGCGTCACGGAGGCCGACGACTCCGAGACGGCGCCTTCGCCGATCGCGTTGACCGCCTGCACCTGGAACGAGTAGGCCGTGCCGTTACGCAGGTCGTCGATGGTCTGCGGCTTGCCCGCTGCATCGGCGTCGACGCGCTTCGACCCGCCGTTCCAGGTCACGACGTAGCTGGTGATCGGCGAATTGTTGTTCGCCGGAGCGTTCCACTGCACGGTCGCCCTGGCGTTGCCCGCACTCGCGCTCGGCGCACCCGGCCGGTCGGGCACGTCGCGCACGACCACCTCGACCCGACCCTGCACCTGACGGAGCGGATCCTTCGTGCCGTCTTCGATCTTGTAGATGATGCTGAGCGTGCCGGTGAACGCCGACCCGGTGCGCACCGTGATGTCATTCGCGGTGTACGACACCGTGGCGTTCGAGCCGACACTGTCTTGATCGATCTCGGCGCCGACGACGCGCAGCGGCACGTCGTCCTGGGCGAACGGGTTGAAGTCGTTGGCGAGCACGTCGATCGTCTTGCTCTTGCCGCCCCGCAGGATCTCGATCTCGCCCGTCGAGGGGTCGTCGTTCGCCTTCGCCTTCGGTCGGGTGGACGACACCACCTTGATGTCGACGTAGCCGGGCACGGTGAACTCGTTGAACTCGAGGTCGAAGGTGAGCCGGGTCGAGGTGCCGGGCAGCACGCCGAGCGGGGCCGAGACCTGCAGGGTCGCACCGTCGACGATCTGTGCGACGATCTCGGCCGTCGTGCCCTCAAGGTGGCTGTAGGCGACCTTCTCGATGTTGCCGGGGTTCGGCTGATCGGTCGATGCGCGCAGGTCGATCTCGATCGGCGACTCGCCCGCCTGGATGGTCTCGGCGCGCGGCGTGAACGCGGGCGGCACGTCGTTGAAGTCGGGGTCGCCGACCGTGATCGGAAGCGTCAGGATCGCCTTGCGCCCGACGGGGTCGTCGGCGCCATCGCCGTCGGTGACCTCGAACGTCACGGTCGCGGGGCCGCGGTAGTCGGTTTCGGGCTCGAACAGCAGCTCGGTCGCGCTGACGAACGGATCGGACCTCGCGTTGGACGCGTTCGCCGAGAGCACGGTGGCCGGCTGACCCGACGGCACCTCGACGAGTTCGTCGATGTTCCACTCCCTGCTGCCGTTCATCGGCACGACGATCTCTTCGAGGTCCTTCAGGTGCGGTGCCGGGAACTTCGCACGCTCCTCGGCCTGGAGCTCTTCGGGCGTCTTCGGCTTCGGGGGCTCGGTCTGCTGCTCGGGCTGGTCGAGAGCCTCCTCGTCCTCGCCTGCGGGAACGGGCGGAACGATCACGAACGCCATCGCCGAAAGGTCATCGAGCTGATTCGTCAGCCGGAACGCGACGGCGTACCGGCGGTTGCCGGGCTTCACCGTGATGGTACCGTCGTCGGCGACGTCGGCGCGGCCGGCGTTCGGCCCCTCCGCCGTGACGACGAGATCCTCCACGAGCCCGCCCGGGTTGGTGGCATCCTTCAGCGCGTCGACCGTGACCGGCTCGCCCGAGACGACCTGCTCGGGCTCGATCACCTGGTCTTCGGCGCTCGGAGGCTGAATCACGGCCTGCTCGCTCACCACAACCTGCAGGAACGCGGAGTCGACCCCGCCGTGCCCATTCGAAATGGTGTAGCGGATCGTGTACGCGCCCTCCTGTTCGGGGGCGGTGATGACGACCCGACGACGATCGCGGATCTCGGCCTCGATGCCCTTGTCGACCTCGGGCAGGTCGGCGACGTGCAGCGAGTAGCCGCTCGGGTCGGTGTCGTTCAGCAGCACCTCGGCGCCGACGGTGCGACCGGGCTTCATCTCGATGACGTCGTCGACGGCGGTCGGCGGCAGCTGCACGGGTGGTCGCGGAACGACGCCGATGCGAATCGTGCCGGTCGCTGTGGCGCCGAGTGCGTCGGCCACTTCGTAGGTGAACACGTCGGTGCCGGCCACGCCGTCGAACGCCTCGTACGTGAAGGACGTGCTCGTGCGTTCGAGGATGCGTCCGAGGGTGGGTGCGACGCCCATTTGGCGCAGCATCACCGAATCACCGTCGGGGTCGATGCCGTCGAGCGGCACGTCGATCGTCACGGCGGACCCGGCGAACGTGCGTGAGGTCTGCGGGGTCGGCACCGGCGGGCGGTTCTCGCCGTCACGACCGATGACGTTGACGGTCAGCGTGGCACGCGCGATCTGGTCGCTGTCGTCGCTGATCGTGTAGACGATCGTACGCACGCCGGCCTCATCGGGCGCCTGGAAGCGCACCCGTGCACCGTCGACGAACGCGAGTCCGTCGGGTGCGCCGGTCTGGTCGAGATCGGGCACCAGCGAGAACGCCGACGCGTCGGGGTGGTAGTCGTTGGCCAGCACGGGCACCGATACGATGTCGCCGGCGCGCACGATGGCCGAGTCGTCGACCGCGACGGGCGGTTGGCGCTTCACGAGCGGCGGCACGGGCACGACGGTCACGGTCGCCGTCGCGGTGTTCAGGCCGTCGGAGACGGTGTACTCGAACTGCAGCTGCCGGTCGATCGCCTCGGACGCGCTCACCCGCACGACGGTGTTCGTGATGAGCTCGACCGAGACGAGGCCGTCGGTCGCGCGGTCGTCGACCGACTGCACCGCGAGGACGGCGCCCGACGGAGACACGTCGTTCGCGAGCACCGGCACGGTCACCGGCTCGCCCGCACGCAGGTACGCGGTGTCCTTCACGGCGATCGGCGGCGCGACCTCGGCGGGCGGCTCGACCACCTGTACGCGCACGAGCCCCTGACCCACGTTCGCGCCGGCGCCGAGATCGTAGAGGAAGATGTACTCGCCGGCCCGCAGGCTCGAGAAGGTGACGGTGCCGCGCTCGGCGTTCACGCTGACCTGCGCGCCGGGGGGAGTCTGCTGGATGCCGAGCAGGCTCAGCGGTGCCCCCGACGGCGAGAGGTCGTTGACGAGCGGCTCGATGACGAGCGCCTCCCCCACGAACGCGCGAGCGTAGTCGGGCGTTCCGACCGGGTTGAGCGAACCGGTCGGCTTCACCTCGACGGTGAAGGTGCCGGTCGCAGACGTCACGCCGTCGGAGACCGTGTAGGCGACCTCTTTCGTGCCCAGCTCGGCCGAGCGGTGCTCGAACGTGATGAGCCCGTCGGGGCTCGTGCGGACGACGTCGCCGCTGCGCGGCGATGCGTCGACGAGATAGACGTCGTCGCCATCGGGATCGCGCCAGTCGGCGAGCAGGTTGTACGAGATCTGCTGACCCTGCTCGAGGCTCACGGCTCCGTTGCGCAGCGCCGACGGCGCCGAGTTCTCGCTCTCGGGCACGATGCGCAGGTCGACGGATGCCTCGGCCACGCCGCCGCGCCCGTCGTCGACCGAGTAGCGGAACGAGGTCGTTCCAACCGCGCCCTCGGCCGGCGTGAACTGCAACGCGCGGCCGCCGTCGATGACGTCGAGTACGCCCGCGGATTCGGATACGCCCTTCACCGCGGCGATCGTGAGCACATCGCCGTCGGGGTCGGTGTCGTTGGCGAGCACCTCGACGATGGTCGCTCGGCCCGGGCGCACGCCGATGTCATCGTCGCGTGCGGTGGGGGGCCGGTTCTGCTCGGTGCGCTCGGCGAGGGTGTCCTCGAAGGTCTGCACCGAGCTCTTCTCGTCCCCCTCGAGCTCGTCGGTCTCTTCGGGAGGCGTGACCTCTTCCCAGTTGTCGACGAGTCGCAGGTCGGAGTCGACGAGCCATGCGTCGCCGTTCGCGAGGTTGTTCAACACCACGACGTCGCGGTTCACGCGGAACTCGAGTCGCCCGCCCACCGTGGACTGCTCGAGGTCGGCGCCGCGCGGCTCCTGCCCGTCGCACACCGCGAGATAGCGCCCAGCGTCGGCCCAGGCGGCGTGCGCGCACGTGCCGACGCGCACGGGCGCCGCGACTCCGGACGAGGCGTCGGCCGGGGCCGCCTCGCTCGGGTACGACCGCGGCTCGCCGCCGTCGAGGGGCACGTCGAGCAGCGCGTCGGCGGTGGCGACGAGCACCGAGTCGTGCTCGGGACCGGACTGCTGCAGTCGGAGTGGGCCGTCGGGGAGGTCGATCTCACGGTCGTCGACGAGCAGACGATGCCCCTCGAGGTCGAGCACCACGGGCTGCTCGCCCACCGCCGCGACCCGGTGCGCCTCGAGGTCGCCGGTGCGGATCGTCTTCGCCGGCTCGGCGGCCCCGCGCTCGAGGACGACGAGATCGCCCTCGCCGGGACGGGTCACGAAGACCGTGCCCTCGTCGCTGACCGCGACCTCGGCCCCCGCGCCCGCGTCGATGATCGGCTCGGTGCCGCGCCAGTCGAACGACAGATCGCCGGCGGCGGGAACCGCCCACAGCTCGCCCGCCGGCGAGAGCACGGCGATCACGTCGCCACCGTAGGCGATGGTGGAGGCCGGTGGCACGTCGACGCGTTGCACGAGCGTGGTGAACGAAGGGTCGACGCGCTCGATCGACCCGCCCGCGGGATCGTAGAGGAACTCGTCGTCGCCGTGCTGGAAGACGTCGACCTCGCTCGAGGTGGTCGCCACCGAGGCATCCAGCTCTTCGATCTGGCGGTTCAGCCGCCCCGCCAGCAGGTCTTCCGAGTTGGTGACCCAGACATCGCGCACCCGAAGGTCGGGGTCGGTCACCGGGAACCCGTCGTGCATCACCGCGATGCCGATCGGCACGCCGGCCAGCACCGCGAGGGCCGCCGCGGACGCGATCGACCTGCGATTGCGCAGGCGCGATCCGAACGTGGCCATGGGGCTCCCGAGGGGGTCGTGCGTGCAGGGACGGCGGAGCGGAGGCCGACCTCCGAACCGGGGTTCAACCTAACACGGTGACCTGAGCCCCCCAAACGGGGAGGAGTCCCCATGACGCGCCGCGTCGGAGCTCACATCATGGGGCCTGCGGGTCGTTCCGGTCGAGCAGCTGCAGGTCGGCCGCGCTCACGAGGTGCGTCGCGACGGCGTACTCCACGAGGCGTGCGCGGCGATTCGTCGCGAGCCGCCCTCGACCCCCGCGCAGACCGTCGACCCCGAACCGGTCGAGCTTCTCGCACACGTTGTCGAGCTTGCGATTGAACGTCGTCATGCTCCAGCCGAGCCGCGCCGCCGCTTCGGCCGAGGAGGGCACGGTCGCGCGCCCGGCCGATGGCTGGCGCAGCACCGATTCGGCCAGCGCGAGCACGAGCAGCCGCTGGCTCGGGGTGAGTGAGATCGGCATGATCGTGGTGCCGTCGACGTCGCTCTCGGCCGTCAACGTGGTCGCGTAGAAGTCGGACTCGGCGTGCACGGTGAAGTCGTAGGTGGTCGCCCCCGCGCTGAACATCACGTGCAGGGTCGGGAAGACGATCGGCAGCCGGGCGCCCGGTCCGAGCCAGGCCTGCACGCTGCCCGTGGCATCCGACACCGTCGCGGACAGGAGCTGGCCGACGTTGTGCAGCCACCACAGGCCGTGCTCGGCGGCGAGCGTCAAGAAGGTGCGGTGCAGGTACGGGTTGTCGTCGATCACGAGGTCGGCCTCGCGACCGATGCCGAACGGGCGATCGGGGGCGACGGTCGTCCACTCGCCGCAGAACTCGATGCGGAGCGGGGTCATGGCGTGCATGCGCGCACCTCCTCCGAGGTCTTGCTGCCGCGCTGCACGCTGACGTCGATGCAGACGGTCTGACCCGGCGCGAGGCCGTCGACCGTGATCTCGGGCCCCTCGGAGACCTGCATGCCGCCCGAGCCGTCGGCGCGCTCCCATCGGTAGCGGTCGTCGGCGGCTGCGTCGTGGTGCGAGACCTCGAACGTCGCGATGGTGCCGTCGGCCGAGAGCACGCCCGGTTCGACGTGCGGCGCGGGAACCGTCGCGGCGACGACCGCGTCCTCCCCGGGCGCCGGCGTCGGGTCGGTGCCGCCGTCGATCGGCGTTCCCAGCGAGAACACGATGCCCACCACGACGGCGGCTACGACGACCGCTCCGGCCACGATGCCGACGACGAGCCCCGCGCGCGACCGCCGCGGGCGCTCGAGCGGCGCGGTCTTCGTGCGCACCACGGTCGCCTCGTTGGCGGCGGGGAACGCGGGCGGCACGCCGGGCTGAGCGGATGCCGCGGAGCCGCTCGCGGGGCGGACCACCGTGCGCTCGTCGACCTCGGCGGCCGGCTGCGCGTCGACGCGCTGCGGCATCCGCGCCCGGGTCGCCTCCGCGTCCGACGGCGCGGTCGGCGCGGTCGGGGCGGTCGGCCCGGCCTGCGCCCGCGGCCCGGCCTGGGCGTGCACGGTCTGCACCGCGCGCGCCCGCGTCTCCTCTTCACCGGGCCCGCCCGCGGATGCATCGCCGCGCGCCGCGTCGGAACGCGGGTCGTGCTCGACGAGCGTCGGAACCTCGATCGAGGTCGCTGCGTACCCGAGCTCGAGCTCGACCCGCTGCAGGGCGCGGGCGAACTCGACGGCACTCTGGTAGCGGTCTTCACGACGCACTGCCATGCCGGTGCGCAGCACCTCGACGAGGCTGCGCGGCACGTCGAGCCGGTCGAGCGGCGTGATCGCCCCGCGCTCGATCCGCCCGATGAGGTCGAGCGTGCCGTTCGACCGACCGGCGATCTCGAACGGCGAGCGCCCGGCGAGCAGGGTGTGCACGGTGGCGGCGAGCGCGAACACGTCGCTGCGGGTGTCGGGCCGCGGGTCGTCGTCGAACAGCTCGGGCGGTGACCACGGCACGCTCATGCCGACCGCGGACCGGCCGGTGCCGGTGCCCTGCACATCGCCGATCGTCATGGTGTGGGTGGGCAGTTCGCCGTCGAGCGTCGAGGAGATGCCGAAGTCGGTGAGCGCGGGCCACCCGTAGTCGTTCGTGAGCACGTTGGCTGGCTTGATGTCGCGGTGCAGGATGCCGGCGACGTGCGCGGTCGCGACCGCGCCGGCGAGTCGCACCCCCGTGCGCAGTGCGTCGTCGACGGCGAACGGCGTCTGCTTCAGGCGGGTGGCGAGGCTCGGACCCGAGCAGTACTCCATGACGAAGTACGGTCGCCCGTCGGCGGCGACGTCGGCGTGGAAGATCGTGACGATATACGGATGCGCCGACAGCTGCGCCATGAGGTTGGCCTCGGCCACGAACTGGGCGCGCGCGTCGCCCGCGAGGTCTTCGGCCAGCAGCACCTTCACCGCCACCCGACGTCGCGGCAGTCGCTGCTCGTACAGGAACACGTCGGCGAACCCGCCGGATCCGAGCGGTTCGATGAACCGGTATCCGGGCAGCTCGGGAGGCGATGAGACCGGGCGATGCATCAGCCGGCCTCCACCGCGAAGCTCCAGCCGCCGCCGAGGTCGACGACGGTGCCGATCAGCACGGGGGTCGGTTCTCCGGGCCGCAGCTTCACCGGCGGCCGACCGGGCTGCAGCACGTTCGTGCCGTTGCGCGAGTGCAGGTCGGTGACCACGACCGTGCCGCCCTCGAGCCCCACGCGCACGTGGCTGCGTGAGATGTCGGGGTCGCCGGCGCCCAGTGTGAGCAGCCGCGGCAGCCGGGTGCCGGCGGCGCGGTTCACGCTCGGCGAGCGGCCGATCACGACGTCGCCCGCGAGCGGCTCGAGCGCTCCGCCCGGCAGGCGCAGTCGAACGGCGGGGGCGGCCGCCGGGGCGGGCTCGGGCGGCGGCGGCGTGGCCGACGCGTCGGACGTCAGGCGACCGGATGCCTCGCGGCGCAACTCGGCGGGCGACACCACGATCGTGGCGCCGTCGTGCTCGCCCCCGAACGAGGTCGGCTCGACTGCGGACGGGGCGGGCGGCGCAGGGGCGGGTTGCACGGGCGCCGCAGCCGGCAGCACGGATGCAGCCGACCGGGGAGCCGTATCGGGCCGGCGCAGCGCCGAGCGGTCGATCACGACGGTCGAGTCCTCGGCCGCGTCGACGACCTCCTCGGGCTCGGGCTCGGGCTCGGGCTCGGGAATGAGGGTGTGCTGCGGCGGGCTCGCCGGCTCGGCCGCGGCATCCGCATCGTCGATCGACCGCACGCCCGCGGCGAGCACGACCGCCTCGCGGATCGGCCAGACGCTGCCTGAGTCGCCGGTCTCGCCGTCGACGCGTACCTGCCACGCGGCCGCCGCCTCGATCGTGCGCTCGAGCCATCCGCTCGCGACCGACGCGCGGATCACCTGACCGTCGGCGACGACCTCGCATCCGCCCCGCACCGCGACCCGACGCGAACCGCCCGGCCCACCGCCGGCGACCAGCGCGAACGGCATCATCGCCGCGAGACCGTTGCGGGCGAGCCTGGCGAGGGCGGCCCCGAACGCATCGGGCTCGCCGAGCGCGGCCCAGAGCCCGACGACCGTCGCGTCGTCGCCGCGCGGCACCACGAGCACCGAGTCGCCGCGCACGACGGCCAGCCACTCGCCCCCGCTGGGGTGGTATCCGATCATGCGTTCGCCTCGGGCCGCGGGGCAGTGGTCTCGTCGGGGCGATCGCGCGTGGTCTCGTCGTCGTGGCCGGCGATCTCTCCGATCTCGGACTCGACGACCACGACCGAGACGTTGTCACGGCCGCCGCGTGCGACCGCCGCATCGACGAGCTCGCCGGCACTGCCGTGCGCCCCCGCGGCGAGGATGCGGGCGATCGACTCGGTGTCGAGCTCTTTCGTGAGCCCGTCGGTGCAGAGCAGGAACACCTGGCGACCGGCCGCCGGCAGCAACCAGACGTCGGGGTCGACCCAGTCGTCGGCGCCGAGCGCGCGCGTGATCACGTTGCGGTCGGGGTGGCGCTCGGCCTCATCGGGAGAGATCACCCCCGCGTCGACCAACTCCTGCACCGCGGAGTGGTCGACGCTCACCTGCGCGAGGTGCCGGCCGTCCCACCCGTAGATGCGCGAGTCGCCCACGTTGAAGGCCATCCAGAGCAGCCCGCCCGCGTCGCCGGCATCGACGAGCGCGACGCCGGCGAGCGTGGTGCCCGCCACGGCGGTGCCCTCCTCACCCTCGGCGCTCAGCGCCCGCACGGCCGTGTTCGCGGAATGGATCGCGTCGAGCACCTGCTCGGGCCGCACCGGGCGACCGAACTCGAGGTGCCGACGGAACGTGTCGAGCGCGGCCCGACTCGCGGCATCGCCGCGGGCGTGGCCGCCCATGCCGTCGGCGACGACGTATACCGGCGCCTCGGCGAGCACCGCATCCTCGTTCACCTGCCGTACGCGACCGACGTCGCTGCGGGCGCTGTGCGTGAGCACGGCCGACTCATCGGGCAGCGCCGTCGTGCCCTCGTCGCCAGTCGTCACCGACCACCTCCGCCTTCCGCGCTCGCCCGATCAGCCCGCGCTCGCGCGGGCACTCCACCGTACCAAGGCGGAGGATCGGCTACGGACTGGCGTGCACACCCCCGCGGTCAGCGGTCGCGCCGACCCGCGTCCTCGGTGAAGTGCGGCACCTCGTCGAGCAGCCTGTTCCCGCGCCGTTTCGCGTCGACGCGGGCCTTGATGAGGCTCGCGACCGTCGCGACCGCCATCGCCACGACGATGACGCCCAGCGACATCCAGGTCGAAATCTCGGGTGCCCACTCGATGTGTTCGCCGCCGTTGATGAACGGCAGCTCGTTCACGTGCATGGCGTGCAGCACGAGCTTCACGCCGATGAACGCGAGGATGAACGCGATGCCGTACTTCAGGTACTCGAGGCGCTCGAGCAGGCCGCCGAGCAGGAAGTACAGCTGACGCAGCCCCATCAGCGCGAACACGTTCGCGGTGAACACGATGAACGCCGAGTGCGTGATGCCGAAGATGGCCGGAATCGAATCGAGCGCGAAGAGCAGGTCGGTCGTGCCGATCGCCACGAACACGACGAGCATCGGGGTGAAGAAGCGCGTGCCGTCGATCGTGGTGCGCAGCTTCACCCCGTCGTACTCGTCGGTGAGGTTCACGCGCTTGCGGAGCATCCGCACGATGAAGGTCTCGCTGTCGTCGTCTTCATGGTCGCCGCGCACCTGCTGGATCGCGGTCCAGACCAGCCACGCGCCGAAGAGGTAGAAGATCCAGCTGAAGTTCTCGATCAGCGACGCACCCAGCAGGATGAACACACCGCGCAGGATGAGCGCGATGATGATGCCCACCATCAGCACCTCCTGCTGCAGCTTCCTGGGCACCGAGAACCTCGCCATGATGATGACGAAGACGAACAGGTTGTCGATCGACAGGCTGTACTCGGTCAGCCAGCCGGCGAGGAACTGCCCGCCGTGCTCGGCGTCGCCGAGCAGGAACATCAGGCCGGCGAACACCAGCGCGAGCCCGACGTAGAAGGCGACCCACAACGTGGACTCGGTGAACGACGGCACGTGCGGGCGCTTGAGGACGAGCAGCAGGTCGCCGACGAGGATCAGGGTGAGGACGACGAGGGATCCGACTTCGAACCAGAGCGGGAGGTCGAGCACAGACGGCCTTTCAGGGTGAGGTGGGTACGGCGAGGACCCGAACGTCTCTCCCTGTCGCGCATCGCATGCGCCGCCACGCCCGGAGCTCCGTCACTGGCGCTCGTACTGACGATCGTGGCCGAGACCGAGGCCTCGCGGGATACTCCCCTTCGCTTCGCAGGAGTCTAGCGGAAACCCGCCCCTAGGCTGGAGGCCCCACGAGAAGGAGAACCGTGAGCGCCCGTACGACGCCCCCGTCCCCCGTTCCCCCCGCCGCCCCCGTGCACCGAACCGCCCCGTGGGGCCGTGCCATCGGCGGCCTCATCTTCACGAGCCGGTGGCTGCAGGCACCGCTCTACCTCGGCCTGATCGTCGCCCAGGCGATCTACGTGGTCGTGTTCGTGATCGAGCTCTGGCACCTCGGCGAGGGTGTGATCGCGCACCCCGAGAAGATCGACGAAGCCACCATCATGCTCTCGGTGCTCGGCCTCATCGACGTCGTCATGATCGCGAACCTGCTCATCATGGTGATCATCGGCGGCTACGAGACGTTCGTCTCGCGCATCGGCGTCGACGGCCACCCCGACCAGCCCGAGTGGCTCAGCCATGTCAACGCGAACGTGCTCAAGGTCAAGCTCGCGATGGCGATCATCGGCATCTCGTCGATCCACCTGCTGAAGACGTTCATCGAGGTCGGCGACATGTCGAACGGCGTCGCGGCCGGCACCGAGACCGGGCAGGACTACACCTGGGACGGCGTGCTGTGGCAGGTGATCATCCACTGCGTGTTCATCCTGAGCGCGCTCGCTCTCGCGCTCATCGATCGCATGAGCTACCACCGCGTCGCCCCGCTCGAGATCCACGACGGGGTCGCCGTGCCGTACGCGCCCGGCCCGGTCGACGAGCTCGCCGAGCTCGAGGCATCCGCCCGGCTGGAGACGGCCGGGGCCGGAGCAGACCGACCCTGACGCCGTCGTCGAGGTCGGCCCGCGTCGGCGGGCCGGCCTCGACATCCCAGTCTGAGTTCAGGGGCCGGATGTCACGGGCGGATGTCACGGCCGGATGTCACGGGCCCGTCGGCGGCACAATGCAGCCTCCGGAAACGACGAAAGCCCTCGCTCGCGCGAGGGCTTTCAGCCGATATTGCCGTTGGTGACCCCAGCGGGATTTGAACCCGCGCTACCGCCGTGAGAGGGCGGCGTCCTAGGCCGCTAAACGATGGGGCCGTGTCTTCGGAACTCGGTTCCGTTTCAGCAACTCGAAGAGTATGGCACAGTTCCGAGGCTGTTCCAAATCGAGTGCCGACCCGCTCAGCGGAACACCCGGAGGGCACCCGGAACGACCTCGATGTCGACCGGCAGCGCGCCGATGCGCTCGCCGTCGGCATAGGCGATGGCGTCATCCGACTCGATCCTGACCCGCTTCGCCGTACGGAACTCGACCGCCGGGTGGTCGATGTGGGTGCCCGCGAATACCTTCGGGAACACCCGCAGCAACCGCAGTCGGCTGATCGGATGCACGATGAACACGTCGAGCAGGCCGTCGGAGAGATCGGCGTGCGGCACGATGCGCATGCCGCCGCCGAGCGACGAGTTGTTGGCGACCGAGATCAGCATCGCCCGCTGCTCGCGGCGTTCGCCGTCGATCGTGATCGCGTACCGCCGCGGGCGGAACGTGGCGAGCTCGCGCAGGAGCGCCAGGGTGTACCGGCTCGGCCCGCGGGGGCGGGACATCCGGTTCGCTCGCTCGTTGACGATCGCGTCGAAGCCGGCCGACAGGATCGAGGCGAACCAGGTCGTCGTCTCGCCGTGCTCGACGCGCGCTGCATCGACGGACTGCGGCTCGCGTTCGAGCGCGGCGACGAGCGCCTCGGTCGCCGCCTCGGGGTCGTCGTGCGGAAGGCCGAGCCCGCGCGCGAGATCATTGCCGGTGCCGGCAGGGACGATGCCGAGCGGCACCCCGGTGCCGGCGACGAGGTTCGCGCCGAGCGAGACCATGCCGTCACCGCCGACCACGACCACGCCGTCGGTGCCCTGCGCGAACGCCGACTCGGCCTCGCGTCGCAGCAGTTCGAAGTTCGCCTCGCGCAGCATCTGCACGTCGTGGCCCTCGTCGACGAGCCGTGCGACGACGGCAGGGCCGACCTCGCGGTTGCGGCCGAACGAGGCCAGCGGGTTGACGGCGACGAGCAGCCGTCTCGGGTGTCGGGTCACGCAGAGATCATCGCAGGCGAACGGGTTGCATGACGCATCGGTTGCGGTGTTGGCTCGGCGTATGCGCCTCACCAAGCACGAACACGCCGCGCTCGAGATC
The DNA here is from genome assembly GCF_008365295.1 of Agromyces intestinalis. Lineage (NCBI taxonomy): Bacteria > Bacillati > Actinomycetota > Actinomycetes > Micrococcales > Microbacteriaceae > Agromyces > Agromyces intestinalis. The sequence goes on along the minus strand of NZ_CP043505.1, from coordinate 3,419,050 downwards.
GTCGAGAACGGGCAGCGCCTGTTCATCGATCCCGGAGCCTTCACCACGCCGATCACCGAGGCGGCCGCCACGGTCGCGGTCGTCATCACGCACGAGCACAACGACCACTGGACGCCCGAGCAGTTGCGGCGCATCCTCGAGCAGAGTCCCGGTGCCCGGCTCTTCGGCCCCGAGGGAGTCGTGCGAGCCGCCGCCGTCGAGGGCGTCGAGGTGCAGCGCGTCGATCCCGGCGACGAGGTCGAGGTCGGGCCGTACCGGCTGCGCTTCTTCGGCGGTTCGCACGCCGTCATCCACCCGTCGATCCCCGTGGTCGACAATGTCGGGGTTCTCGTGAACGATTCGCTGTACTACGCGGGCGACTCGTTCGTCGCACCCGGTGTGCCGGTCGAGGTGCTGGCCGCGCCGGCAGCCGCGCCGTGGATGAAGATCAGCGAGGCGATGGACTACGTGATCGCGGTGTCGCCGCGTCGCGCGTTCCCGACGCACGAGATGCTGCTCGCGCGGGCCGGCAAAGACCTGTCGAACGCGCGGCTCCGCTGGGCGACCGAGCAGGGCGGCGGCGAGTACGTGGCCCTCGAGCCCGGCGACACGCTGGACATCTGAGCCGCGCCGAGCCGCGCTGATCAGCCGCCGCGGCCGTCGCCGCCGCGGCCGTCACCGCCGCCTCGGCCGTCACCGCCGCCTCGGCCGTCGCCGCGTCCGCCATCCCGCCGGCCGTCGCCGTCGCCGTCGTTCGATGCGTTTTCGGCCGGCGCTTCCTCGGCGGGTGCGTCGACGTCGAACGCGGCCGGCGTCGCGGGCGCGGGAGTGGGCTGCGGGTCGGGCGCGGGGGGCGTGTACTGCTCGAACCCTTCGGCGCGTTCCACGACGGGCCCCGGGCCGAGTTCGCTGAACTCACCGCCACCGTACTTCGCGTTCGCGGTCGACATCACGATCGGCCACATCCGGTGTCGCGCCGTCGCGGCCGAACCGCTGTCGAACGAGAGGCCGCGCTGGTTGGCGTCGCCGGTCACGCTCACCACCGCCGCGGCGGTCGCGACGCGCGTACTGGCGCCGACCATCCAGGTGTCCTTCGCGCCGTCGGTGGTGCCGGTCTTGCCGATCATGGGAACCCACGGATCGGTCGCCCCGTTCGAGGCGCTGCCGGTGCCACCGGTCATGACGCGCCGCAATCCGTAGTGCATGGCCGCCGCCACCTCGGGTACGACCGCCGGGGCGCAGGTCGACTTCGGCGGCTCGATCTCCTCGCCGTCGCGGCCGACGATGCGATCGATCGCGATCGGCGAGCACGCGACGCCGTCGTTCGCGATGCCGGCGAAGGCGATCGCCATGCTGAGCGGTGCGACCTCGTTGATGCCGAGCACCGCGGAGGGGTACTGCACGAGCGGATCGCCGTCGGCACGGTGCACGCCGAAGGCCTCGGCCTTCTGCGCGATGCCGCACTGGTCGAGCAGTTTCGCCATGCCGAGGAACCCGGTGTTGATCGACCCGATCGTCGACTCGAGCGCGCTGTAGTTGCCCCCCGCTTCGTTGGCATCGTTGCGCGGGTTCCATCCGGGGTCGGCGAACTGCGTGCCGAGGCAGCTGTCGCGGAACGCGCCCCAGTTGCTCTTGCGTCGCGAATCGACCCGTTCGCTCAGGCCGTGCCCCTCGGAGAGCCACTGCGCGAGCGTGAACACCTTGTACGACGAGCCGGGCTGGAACCCGCTCGAACCGCCGTAGTCGTAGTCGGTGTTGTAGTTGATGCCGGTGTACTCGGGCCGGCCATCGACCACGGCCGGGTCCTGGCTGTAGAGCTTGTTCTGCGCCATCGCCAGCACGCGACCGGTTCCGACCTCGACGCTCGAGATCACCGCACCCACATCCCACCAGGGGTAGACCTGGGGGACGTTCTCGGCGATGGCGCGTTCGGCCGCCGCCTGCAGGTCGAGGTCGAGGGTCGTGAAGATCTGGTAGCCGCCGCGCCGGAAGTTGAGGAATCGCTCCTCGGGGTCATCGCCGAACGCCGGGTCGTTCTCGAGGATCTGGGTGACGTAGTCGCAGAAGTACGCGGAGCCTCCGGCGGTCTGGCAGCCCGTGCTCGGCTCGGTGATCACCGGTTCGATCGGCGTGGCGACGGCCGCATCGTACTCGTCGCGCGTCACCTTCCCCTCGTCGAGCATCTGCTTGAGGATGTAGTCGCGGCGCAGCTGCGTGTCGGCGTAACCGGCGGCGGCGCCGTTCGTCTCGCTGTCGGGCTGGTCGAGTCGGAACTTCTGGGGGTTGTTCACGATCGCCATCAGCGCGGCCGCCTGCGGGAGCGTGACGGCCGCCGCGGTCGTCGAGAAATAGTAGTTCGCCGCCGCTTCGATGCCGTACACCGTGCCGCCGAAGCCGGCGATGTTGAGGTAGCCCAGCAGGATCTCGTCTTTGCTGTAGCGCTTCTCGACCCCGATCGCGAGCCGCATCTCCTTCAGCTTGCGGTCGATGGTCGTCTCGGTCACCGAGTTGTAGCAGGCGAGGCGGGCCTCGTCGAGCTTCGCCCGCTCTTCGTCGGCGGTGAGTCCGTCCTCCTCGGCCTCCTCGTTGAGGCGAACGCCGGCGTCGCGCTCGCACTCCTGCACGCGCACGTTCTTGACGTACTGCTGGGCGATCGAGGACCCGCCCTGCGTCTCGCGGCCGGCGGCCGTCGTGAGGGCGGCGCGCACCGTGCCCTGCAGGTCGATGCCGCCGTGGGTGTAGTAACGGGGGTCTTCGCCGGCGACGGCGGCATCCTTCACGTACTGGCTGACCTGGTTCCAGCCGACCTCGACCCGATTCTGGTCGTAGAAGGACGCCAGATGCACGGCGGTGCCGTCGGAGCGGGTCGCATAGATGTCGCTCTTCTCGCTGAGCTCGCCGATCTCGAGGTACCCGGGCAGGTTGTCGAAGATCGAGATCGTGCTCGACGCGGTGACCCCGACCATCGTGAGCCCCGGCGCCGCGGCGGTGACGAACAGCCCTGCGGCCGCGGCGCTCGCGAGCAGGATCCCGAGCAGGCCGCCGAGGATTCCGGCGGGAGTCCGGGTCTCGGCGAAATCGCGATTGCGCTTGTTCCGCGGCTTCGTCGGACGGGACATGCGCACCTCCCCCGATGGTCGGCCCCACGAGACGCCGGCGATGAACGCGGCATCCTCCTCCATGCAACATCAGCGCGCCCGGCTTGTCCAGCAGTCGCCCGCGATGCGGTCGTGACGGATGCCGCGACCCGGGTGTACCGTCGCCGTCATGGGGGACGCGCACGACGCGCGCGCGGCCGAGCCGGCCGCCGAGCACGCGGCCGATCCGACGACGAAGGCCGACCGCGCATCGGCGGCACGCCTGGTCGCCGACTACGCGCGCACCGAGCACGGCGTGCACGGGGTGGTGCTGGTCAGCGCGCTGACCGCGGTCGGTTGGCACTTCGACACCGATCTCGAGGTGCTCTGGTTCATCGTGGGGTCGGTCGTCGTGCTGTGGCTCACGCACGTGTACGCAGCCGTGGTCGCCGGCCGCCGCACCCCCGAAGGACGCGGGATCGCGCTCTGGCGAGCCATCCTCACCGCAGCGGGTCACACCTCGGGGCTGCTGGTGGCGATGCTGCTGCCGGTGTTCTTCCTGTTGCTCGCGGTCATCGGCCTCATCGACGAGTACCTCGCCTACTACCTCGCACTCTGGGTGGGCGTCGTCGAACTCGCGGTGATGGGCTGGCTGAACTCGGCCCGCAACGAGAGCCCCTGGTGGCTGCGCGCACTGAGCGCGCTGATCACGGCCGGCTTCGGCCTCGCGGTCATCTGGCTGGGCACGCTCGTGCACTGAGTCGGATGCCTCGCTGCGCGGGCCCGCGGCATCCGGCCTGTTCAGCGACCGCCCGCCCAGCGCACCGCGTCACGGAGCCCATCGAGCTCGACCGGCTCGACCAGTTCGCGCACCGCGGTGAGACTGATCGACGAGGCGCCGAGATCTTCCAGTACACGCTTGGGAAGGACCCAGAACCGCCACGGCCGCAGGTCGAGCGGGTCGTACGCCTCGTGGCTCGTCGACGTCTGCACCGCGAAGACGTAGACGTCGCCCCGGTGCGCGGCGACACCCGAGTATCCGGTGCGTGGATGCCACGACTGCCCGCGGAGCCCGGTGAACACGATGCGCGACAGCTGGCGTTGGTCCCAGGCCTGCAGGAACGCGGCGGACTTCACGACGATCGCGAGGTCCTCCCAGCGGAGCTCGACGTCGTCCCACTCGACCCGCGTGGCGCGCTCGCCGAGGGCGCGCGCGACGAGGAACTCGGCCAGCAGCGCCCGCACCGTGTTGGTGCGCAGATCGGGCGCCGCATAGCGCCAGAAGTCGATCACCCGCGCGTCCAGCCCGACGAAATCCTCATCGCCCGCGAGCGCGGGCAGTGCCACCGGAACGAGCCAGTCGATCTGTTGCTGCATTCCACGAGCGTAATGAGCGACGCTCGACGCGGTCAGCCCCACATGCGAGGGACAGAGCGGGTTCGCCGAGGCATCGGTGCGATCGCCGGACACATCGCGCGGACATCGCCGTCGAGCGATCTCGAGGCGATCAACGAGACGTCGGAAGCGCCGGCATCGTCACCCTATCGGCGGTCGGCGGCCAGCGAGGCGCCGTATGCGGCGGCGAGCATCTCGCTCGGTCGCGGGGCGTCGGGGTCGGGGCGGGGGACCCCAAGATGGCGTTCGCGAAGCTCGTCCATCATCGCCGTCACGAGTGACGGCCCGCCGTCGCGTAGCAGTTCGGCCCGCACGCGGAGCCGCTGTTCGCCGTCGCGGTGGGCCAGGCCCCAGGTGCCGAGCGCGGCCATGATCGGCAGCACCTCGATGCCCGCCTCGGTCAGCGAGTAGGCCGCCCGCTGACCGCGCCGCGCGTCGTCGCGGGTCAGCAGGCCGGCCTCGACGAGGCGCTTGAGCCGGCTGGAGAGGATGTTCGATGCAATGCCCTCTTCGGAGCCGGTCTGGAGCTCGCGGAAGTGCCGCCGGTCACCGAACATGATGTCGCGCAGCACGAGCATCGCCCACGGATCGCCGAGCACCTCGATCGCGGCGTTGATCGCGCAGCCGGAGCGCGGGCCATCGTCCATGGCCGCCATCCTAGTGCTTGCAGTTCGCAATCGCTTGGACTAGCGTGCCGAGTGCTTTCACTTCGCAATCACATGTGCACGCACCTGAGGAGCCCCGATGTCGTTCGTCCGTATCCAGAACATCTCGATCTCGCTCGACGGGTTCGGCACCGGCGAAGGGCTGGCGTTCGAGTCACCGTTCGGCCACGCCGGCGAACGCCTGCACGAGTGGATGTTCGCAACCCGGTTCGGTCGTGGGATGCTCGGCCTTCCCGGCGGCTCCGACGGCGTCGACAACGCGTTCGCCGAACGGCACGAGACGCTCGGCATCGGCGCCGAGATCATGGGGCGCGGGAAGTTCAGCCCGCAGACCGGGCCGTGGACCGATCTCGGCACCGACGAGGAGTGGCGCGGATGGTGGGGCGAGAATCCCCCGTTCCACACCCCCGTGTTCGTGCTCACCCATCACCCCCGCCCGTCGATCGAGATGGAGGGCGGCACGGTATTCCACTTCGTCGACGCGTCACCGCAGGATGCGGTCGCGATGGCCCGCGAGGCGGCCGGGGGGCGAGACGTGCGGATCGGCGGCGGGCCGACGATGGCGCGCGAGTTCATCGCCGCGGGTCTGGTCGACACGATCCACCTGGTGCAGGTGCCGATCGTGCTCGGTCGGGGCGCGAGACTGTGGGATGGACTCGAAGGGCTCGAGACGGACTACGACGTCGAGCAGGTGGCCTCGCCGAGCGGCGTGGTGCACCTCACCTTCACGCGCCGCGGCGATCGCGGGTGAACCCGTTCGCGGAGGCCGTGCGGATGCGCCGCCCGGGTCACCCGAACACGACGCGCGTCCGGCGAGCGCGGCGCCCCCGCGCGACGCCCCACGCCACGAGCGCACCGGCCAGCGCCGTGAGCACGAGGCCCGCGACGGTGACGCCCGTGCGGAACTGCGCGGTCTGCGCGGCGCTCCATCCGGCGTCGGTGAGCGATCCGGCGAAGAGCGCGGCGAGGATGCTCCCGCTGATCGCGATGCCGATGGCGGTCGCGACCTCGCTCGCCGTGTCGACCATCGCCGCACCGATCGTCGTGCGCGACGCCGGCAGCCCGCGCATGACGTTCGTGCCGGCGACGACCCCGACCACGACCGCGGGACCGATCGCGAGCCCGACCAGGCCGACAGCGGAGATCACCGTGGTCGCGCGGACCCGCATCGTGTCGTCGTCGAACAATCGGAACGCCAGCGCCAGCGATCCGGGCGTCGTCATCGCGGCCGCGATCCCCATCGCCGCGCGCACCGCGATGAGCTGCGCGGCGGTCGTGATGAACACGGTGCCGAAGCTTGCGAACCCCAGCACGACGAGCCCGATCAGCATGATCCGTCGGCGGCCGACCCGGTCGGCGAGCGCGCCGAATGCGAGCATCAGGCCGCCGAAGACCACCGCATAGGCGCCGGTCGCCCACTGTTCCGGCGGTGCTAGACCGACGCGGTGCGAATGCGCACCTCGCGTTCCATGCGGCGCTCGTGGCGTTGCCTGCCCTTGATCGCCTCGAGCTCACGGCTCTTCGGCGGAGCGTTCGTGACGAGGCCGTCGAGCAGGCGCCGTGTCGCCTGCGCGATCTCGTCGATCGCCCGGTCGAACGCTTCGGTGTTCGCGCGCGACGGATGCGTCGACCCGCTGACCTTCCGCACGAACTGCAGTGCGGCCTCGCGCACCTCGTCGTCGGTCGTGGGCGGGTCGAAGTTGTGGAGCACGCGGATGTTCCGGCACATGCGAGCGAGGGTAGCCCGGTCGGCCGGCCGCCGCGAGGGCTCCCGGCGCCGTCGCCTCGTCGGCACTCCCCCGCGAATGCCATGCTTGCTCTCGTGAGACGAGCGTCGACGACGACTTCTCCGGTCACCGACCGCAACCTGTTCCGTGGACTCCCGAGGTCCGTCAGAGTCACGATCAGAAACACGAAAACCCCGGCGAACCGGGGCCTTCATCACTGCTGGGGTACCTGGACTCGAACCAAGAACAACTGAACCAGAATCAGCCGTGTTGCCAATTACACCATACCCCAATGGCCCTGAACCGCGTCCCGGGCCGACAAGTAACTCTAGCCCACGGCGTGGCACCGGCCAAATCGAGCGCGGCACGATTCGAGGGGCGGCGAGGGCGGCTTCGAAGGCGGGTCACCAGGTCTCGAGACGCGTCCGACCCCGCCGGGCACTCCTCGACCAGCCAGCCACCACCGCGGCCGCCCGCGTCAGCCCAGCCGCGCCTGCAGCCCCGCGATCCGCTCGAGCGAGTCGATCTTGCCGAGGATCTGCATCGACTCGAACAGCGGCGGCGACACGCGTCGGCCCGACACGGCGACCCGCACGGGCGTGAAGGCCACGCGCGGCTTCAGCCCGAGTCCGTCGATGAGCGCGGCGCGCAGCGCCTCCTCGATCTCGGCCGTCGCCCACGACGAGGCCGGCACGCGCTCGAGCGCGTCAGCCGCGGCGGCGAGCACTGCCGGCGCGTCGCCGGGCAGGGATGCCACGGCGTCGTCGTCGTACGTCAGCCCCGAGGCATCCGTGAACAGGAAGCCCAGCATGCCGGGCGCCTCACCGAGCAGTCCGATGCGCTCCTGCACCAAGGGCGCAGCCGACGCGAGGATCGCCTCGTCAGCCGCCGAAAGCGGCTCCGAGACCACGCCGGCAGCAGCGAGGTACGGCACCACGCGCGCGGCGAAGTCGGCGGGCTCGAGCAGGCGGATGTGGTCGCCGTTGATCGACTCGGCCTTCTTCTGGTCGAAGCGGGCGGGGTTCGGGTTGACGTTCACCACGTCGAAGGCGGCGACGAGCTCGTCGCGGCTGAACACGTCGCGGTCGGCCGCGAATCCCCAGCCGAGCAGCGCGAGGTAGTTCAGCAGTCCCTCGGGGATGAACCCCCGCTCTCGGTGGTGGAAGAGATTCGACTCGGGGTCGCGCTTCGAGAGTTTCTTGTTGCCCTCGCCCATCACGTACGGCAGGTGGCCGAAGCGCGGCACGAACTCGGTCACGCCGATGTCGATGAGCGCGCGGTAGAGCGCGATCTGGCGCGGCGTCGACGAGAGCAGGTCTTCGCCGCGCAGCACGTGCGTGATGCCCATCAGCGCGTCGTCGACGGGGTTCACGAAGGTGTAGAGCGGCGCACCGTTCGGGCGCACGACGACGAAGTCGATGGTCGAGCCGACCGGGAAGTCGATGCGCCCGCGCACCAGGTCGTCGAACCCGAGGTCGACCTCGGGCACCCGCAGCCGCAACGCAGGCTGCCGGCCCTCGGCGCGGAACGCGGCACGCTGCTCCTCGGTCAGCGAACGGTCGTGGTTGTCGTAGCCCAGCTGCTTCGGTCGGCCGGCGGCCGCATTCCGGGCGTCGATCTCCTCGGCCGTCGAATAGCTCTCGTACAGGTGACCGGCGGCCTTCAGCCGCTCGATGACGTCGGCGTAGATCTCGGCGCGCTGCGACTGGCGGTACGGCCCGTGGGGGCCGCCGACGCCGACGCCCTCGTCCCAGTCGAGGCCGAGCCAGGTGAGCGCATCGAGGATCTGCTCGTAGCTCTCTTCGCTGTCGCGCGCGGCGTCGGTGTCTTCGATGCGGAACACGAAGGTACCGCCGGTGTGGCGCGCGTACGCCCAGTTGAACAGGGCGGTGCGGACGAGCCCCACGTGCGGGGTGCCGGTGGGCGACGGGCAGAAGCGAACGCGAACGTCGCTGCCGGTGGCGGTGGTGGTGGGGTGCGCGGTGTCAGACATCGCTGTCCATGGTATCGACCGCGCCGAGAGTCGAGCGGGCGGTTTCCAGCGCGCGCATCGCCGCGGCGACGGCGGGCACGCGCGCCCCACCCCGGGCGGTCACCAGGTGCAGTGATCGCTCGTCGCTTCGGGCGGTGGGCCGGGTCACGACGCCCGGATGCCTCGGTGAGGCCGCGAGCGCCAACCCGGGCAGCAGCGCCACCCCGAGGCCCTGGGCGACCATGCCCTCGACGGCGACGAAATTGTCGGTCTCGACGACGATGCGCGGCAGGAATCCGGCGTCGTCGGCCAAGTCGAGCAGGTGCCCGCGACAGCGGGGGCATCCGGCGATCCACGGCTCGTGCGCAAGGGTCGCGAGGTCGACGACCTCGTCGGACGCGGCCGGATGCTGCGCCGGCAGCACGAGGCGCACCGGTTCGCGCCCGAAGTCGTGCACGTCGAGGCCGCGCGCGCTCTCGCGGTGGGGGTCGTCGCGGTCGCCGGGGTAGCTGAACGTCACCGCGAGGTCGGCGCGGTCGGCGCGCACGGCGGCGACCGCCTCGGGCGGCTCGGCCTCGACGTACGTGACGGTCAGGCCCGGGTGCGTGCGCCCGAGCTCGGCGATGAGCCTCGGCACGAGCGTCGCCGACGCCGACGGGAACGCGACGAGCCGCACCCGCCCGGCCCGCAGGCCGCGCAGCGCGGCCAGCTCCCCCGCGGCGGCTTCGAGGGCGGTCGCGACCGCGTGCGCGTGTCGGGCGAGCACGCGACCGGCCTCGGTCAGGCGGATGCCCCGACCCACGCGCTCGACGAGTGCGACGCCGGTGCGATCCTCGAAACGCCGCAGCTGCTGACTGACCGCGGGCTGGCTGTAGCCCAGCGCGACCGCGGCTGCGGTGAGCGAGCAGTGCTCGGCGACCGCGCGCACGACGCGCACGGTCTGCACGTCGATCGCGGCGACCAGGTCGGCGACGAGTTCGTCGGTCGCAGCATCCGTCATCCTGAAATCATAACGACTGGTTATTTCATTCATCGAACACCTGCGGTTGTCGAATGAAAACGGCCCGCCGAGACTGGTCGCATGGATCCCGCCAGCTCCGCCTACCCCGACGGCCGCGGATACCTCGCCGCCTGCACGATGGGCCTGCCGACGTTCGCGACCCGCGACGCCGTCGCGCGCGACCTCGACCGTTGGAGCCGCGGCGACGCCGCAGCCGGCGACTACTCGGGCGCCGTCGAACGCGGCCGCGGGCACGCCGCGCGCCTGCTCGGCACGGAGCCGTCGCGTATCGCGATCGGCTCGCAGGTGTCGGTGTTCGTCGGGTTCGCCGCGGCGTCGCTGCCGACGGGGGCCGAGGTGTTGTGCGTCGACGGCGACTTCAGCTCGGTCGTCGCGCCGTTCCTCGCACGCGACGATCTGCAGGTGCGGCACGTGCCGCTGGCCGCCCTCGCCGACGCGATCGGGTCGCGCACCGCGCTCGTCGCCGTGTCGCTGGTGCAGTCGGCCACCGGCGACGTCGCCGACCTCGACGCGATCTCGCGCGCTGCCCGTACGGCCGGAGCGCTGCTCGTCGTCGACACCACGCAGGCGACGGGCTGGCTGCCGACCACCCGGATCGATGCCGACCTCGTCGTCTGCCACGCCTACAAATGGCTCGGCGCCCCCCGCGGTGCCGCGTTCGCCTCGTTCGGCGATCGCGCACTCGCCGAGTTCACGCCGCAGGCCGCGGGCTGGTACTCGGGCGCCGACCCGTGGGCGAGCTGCTACGGCCCCGACCTGCATCTGGCCGACGACGCGCACCGCTTCGACGTCTCCCCCGCGTGGCACGCCTGGGTCGGCGCGGAGGTGGCACTCGGCTTCGCCGCCGCGCTCGACCTCGAGTCGGTGCGTCGGCACGACGTGGGGCTCGCGAACGCGTTCCGGGCCGGCATCGGGCTCGAGGCATCCGTCAGCGCCATCGTGACCTGGCCCGACGCCGACGGTGACGACCTGCGCGCGCTCACGGCGAACGGCATCACGGCGTCGGGTCGCGCCGGGCGCGCCCGGGTCGCGTTCCACCTGTGGAACGACGAGGAGGACGTCACGTCGGCGCTGCGCGCGCTCCTGCGAGCGGCGTCGCGAGTCCGGTAGCGCTCAGCCCGCCGCCCGCACCGGGTTCGAGAGGGTGCCGAGGCCCTGCACGGTGACCTCGACGGTGTCACCGTCGACGATCGGGCCGACGCCCGCCGGCGTGCCGGTGAGGATCACGTCGCCGGGCAACAGCGTGAACGCCGCCGCCGCGTAGGCGATGATCGCCGGGATCGAGTGCACGAGGTCGGTGAACGGCGCCTGCTGCGCACGCTCTCCGTTCACGCTCGTCGAGATCGAGGATGCCGCGGGGTCGAACTCGGTCTCGATGACGGGGCCGAGCGGGCAGAAGGTGTCGAACCCCTTCGCCCGCGCCCACTGCCCGTCGGCACGCTGCAGGTCGCGGGCGGTCACGTCGTTGGCGATCGTGTACCCGAACACGGCGTCGAGCGCGGCCGCCTCGGAGACATTGCGCGTGATGCGACCGATCACGACGGCGAGCTCGCCCTCGAACTCGACCCGCTCGCTCTGCGGCGGCAGCACGATCGCCTCGCCGGGGCCGATGACCGAGGTATTCGGCTTGAAGAACAGCAGCGGCGCGTCGGGCACCTCGTTGCCGAACTCTGCCGCGTGGGCGCGGTAGTTGCGCCCGACCGCGACGATCTTCGACCGCGGGATGACGGGTGCGAGCAGCTTCGCCTCGCCGAGCGGCACTCGCTCGCCGGTCGGGTCGTACCCGGCGAACATCGGGTCGCCCTTCAGCACGACGAGGTCGTGCTCTTCTTCATCGACGATGCCGAACGAGATGGACTCACCGTGGCTGAACCGTGCGACCTTCATGCACTCCAGCCTATCGGCGGGCGGGCGGCCCGATCGGGCGCGGAATCGAGCGTCAGGCGTCGGGGATGAGCCGTTTGCCGAGGCCCACCGCGTGGTCTTCGGCATAGCCGAGCCGCCGATAGAACTCGAGCACCTCGGCGTTCGTCGAGCGCACCTGCACGTTGAGCTTCGGGCAGCCGCGTTCGAGCAGCAGGCGCTCGGCCTCGGCCATCAGCCGCCGCCCGAGCCCCCCGCCGCGCAGCGATGCCGAGACCGCGAGGTAGTTCACCCAGCCGCGGTGCCCGTCGTAGCCGACCATCGCGGTGCCCACGACCTCGCCTGCGCCCTCACCCGGCCGCACGGCGACCAGGAACAGGTCGGGCTGCACGTCGAGCTTGCGGCGGATGTCGCGGTACGGGTCGTTCCACGGCACCACGAGCCCCGCCTCGCGCCAGAGGGCGACGACCGGTTCGGCGTCGCCCTCGGCGAACGAGCGGATCAGGATGTCGTCGCTCACGCGTCGAGACGCAGCATCCAGCCGTGGCGGTCTTCGACGCGCCCGTACTGGATACCGGTCAGCTCGGCGCGCAGGCTCAGCGCGAGCTCCTGCGCGGCCGGGCCCGAGTGCACGATCTCGAAGTCCTCGGCGAGCAGGCGCCCGATCGGCACGACGACCGCGGCGGTGCCGCACGCGAACGCGCCGACGATGTCGCCCGACGCGGCGCCCTCGCGCCACTCGGTGAGCGTCACCGGCCGCTGCTCGACCTGGTGGCCGCGGTCGGCGGCGAGGCGCAGGATCGACGCGAGCGTGATGCCCTCGAGGATCGAGTCGGACTCGGGCGTGACGAGCGTGCCGTCCTTGCGCACGAGCACGACGTTCATGCCGCCGAGCTCTTCGAGCCGGTCGCCCTCGTTCAGGAAGAGCACCTGCTGGCAGCCCTTCTCGTACGCCTCGGCCTGCGGCAGCAGGCTCGACGCGTAGTTGCCTCCGGTCTTCGCGGCGCCCGTGCCACCCCGGCCGGCGCGCGCGTACTGCGTCGACAGCCAGATGTTCACGGGCTCGACGCCGCCCGGGAAGTACGCCCCGGCCGGGCTCGCGATCAGGTAGTAGGCCACCTTCTTCGCGGGCCGCACCCCGAGGAACGCCTCCTTCGCGAACATGAACGGCCGCAGGTACAGGCTGGTCTCGTCGGCGGTCGGCACCCACGCGCCGTCGACCGCGACGAGCTGGCGCAGCGAGTCGATGAAGTACTCGACCGGCAGCTCGGGCAGGGCCAAGCGGTGCGCCGAGCGCTGCAGGCGCGCCGCGTTCTCGTACGGGCGGAACGTGTGGATCGACCCGTCGGCGTGACGGTACGCCTTCAGGCCCTCGAACACCTCTTGCGCATAGTGCAGCACCGCAGCGGCCGGGTCGAGTTCGATCGGACCGTACGGCGAGACACGCGGGCGGTGCCAGCCGCCCTTCTCGCTCCAGCAGAGGTCGACCATGTGGTCGGTGAAGTGGTTGCCGAACCCGGGGTCGGCGAGAATCGCCTCGCGCTCGGCCTCGCTGCGGGCCTCGGCGTTGGGCGTGACGTTCCAGGCGAGGCCTGCGGCGCTGGGAGCCTGGAGCGGAAGGTCGATGGTCATGACGGCTTCTTTCGTCGGAGGTGGTCAGTCTTCGGTGAGCCGGGCGACGACGGCGTCGCCGATCTCGGCGGTCGAGCGCCGTTCGGCGCCGCGGGCCGCGAGGTCGGCGGCGACCGCGCGTTCGACGCGGGTCGCGGCATCCGCCTCGCCGAGGTGGCGCAGCAGGAGCGCGACCGACAGGATCGCGGCGGTGGGGTCAGCCAGGCCCTTCCCGGCGATGTCGGGAGCCGAACCGTGCACCGGCTCGAACATGCTCGGGTATCGGCCGTCGGGGTTGATGTTGCCCGAGGCCGCCAGGCCGATGCCGCCGCTGATCGCGCCGGCCAGATCGGTCAGGATGTCGCCGAAGAGGTTGTCCGTGACGATGACGTCGAATCTAGCAGGATCCGTCACGAGGAAGATGGTCGCGGCGTCGACGTGCAGGTAGTCGACGGCGACGTCGGGGAACTCGGATGCCACGGCGTCGACGGTGCGCTTCCAGAGCGAGCCGGCGAACACGAGCACGTTCGTCTTGTGCACGAGCGTCAGCTTGTTGCGGCGCGCGGCGGCTTGCACGAACGCGAACCGCACGACCCGCTCGACGCCGTACGCGGTGTTCACGGACACCTCGTTGGCGACCTCGTGCGGCGTGCCTTGGCGGATCGCGCCGCCATTGCCGACGTACGGGCCTTCGGTGCCCTCGCGCACCACCACGAAGTCGACCTCGCCGGGGTTCGCGAGCGGGCTCACCACGTTCGGGTGCAGCACGGTCGGCCGCAGATTCACGTAGTGGTCGAGCTCGAACCGCAGCTTCAGCAGCAGGCCGCGCTCGATGTTGGCGCCGGCCAGGCGCGGGTCGCCCGGCACACCGCCGACCGCACCCAGCAGGATCGCGTCGTGCGCCTTGATCGCGTCGAGATCGGCGTCGGTGAGCACGTCCCCGGTCTCGAGGTAGCGCGCCGCGCCGAGCGAGAACGGCGTCTGCTCGAACGAGACATCCGACCCGGTGGTGACCGCCTCGAGCACCTTCGTCGCCTCGGCGACGACCTCGGGGCCGATCCCATCACCGGGAATGACTGCGAGCCTGACCGTCCGTACCATGGAGCTCCCTTCGCGCGCCAGCCCTCCCAGCGTATCCGCTGGCTTGGCTAGCGTGAGCCGCGGTGGGCACCCGCCCGCCGCGAACCGGTGCGGCACCCCGACCCGCCGGAGAAGGGAGCCTGCCATGAGCCTCGGACTCGGCATCGTGCTCTTCGTGATCGGTGCGATCCTCGCGTTCGCGCTGAACATCTCGGTCGACTGGATCGACCTGCAGCTCGTCGGCTACATCCTGATGGGCGCGGGCGTCGTCGTCGCCCTCGTGAGCATCGTCTTCCTGGTGCGCCGGCGCCGCTCGGTCTCGACCACGCAGACGGCCGTCGACCCCGCGACCGGCGAGCGCGTCACGCGCAACGAACAGTCGACCACGCCCGACGAGATCTGACCGGACCCGCGATCGGATGCCCCTCGGCAGAGAGCCGGCGCGAGGCATCCATCGCACGAAGACGACGAGAGGCACGGCACCCGGGGGTGGGACCGCGCCTCTCGTCCTGTCGTTCCGGCGTGCGGCTGCGTGTGCGGCTACTCGGTGATGTCGACCTCGACCATGACGTCGGCGGCGATCTCGTCGCGCACCGCGTCGAGCACCTCGGTGGGCACCGGCGAGTCGACGGTGAGGATGCTGAGCGCCTGCCCGCCCGCCTCGCGGCGCGCGATGGCCATGCCGGCGATGTTGATGCCGGCCTCGCCGAACCGGCTGCCGTAGACCGCGACGATGCCGGGCCGGTCGGTGTAGAGCATGACGATGTGGTGCTCGGCGATCGGCACCTCGATCTCGTAGCCGTTGATGCCGACGAGCTTCTCGATCTGCTTCGGGCCGGTGAGGGTGCCCGACACCGACAGCTGCCGGCCGTCGGCGAGTGCGCCGCGCAGCGTGATGACGTTGCGGTACTCGGGGCTGTCGGCCTCGGTGATGAGACGCACGGCGATGCCGCGCTGCTCGGCGAGCAACGGCGCGTTGACGTACGACACCGACTCGGAGACGACGTTGGTGAACACGCCCTTCAGCGCAGCGAGCTTCAGCACGCTCACGTCGTAGTCGACGAGCTCGCCTCGCACCTCCACGTCGAGGCTGGTGAGCGCCCCGGTCGCGAGGCCGCTGAAGAGCTGGCCGAGCTTCTCGACAAGCGGGATGCCGGGGCGCACGTACGGGTCGATGACGCCGCCCGCGACGTTGACGGCGTCGGGCACGAGCTCGCCCGACAGCGCGAGCCGCACCGACTTGGCGACCGAGATGCCCGCCTTCTCCTGCGCCTCGTCGGTCGACGCGCCGAGGTGCGGTGTGACGATGACGTTCGGCAGCCCGAGCAGCGGCGACTCGCGCGGCGGCTCGGAGACGAACACGTCGAGCCCGGCGCCGGCGATGGTGCCCGCCACGAGCGCGTCGTGCAGAGCTTGCTCGTCGATGAGGCCGCCGCGCGCGACGTTCACGATGTATGCCGACGGCTTCATCTTCGCGAACTGCTCGGCGCCGATCATGCCGAGCGTCTCAGGGGTCCTCGGCATGTGGATGGTGATGAAGTCGCTGCGCTCGAGCAGCTCGTCGAGGCTCACGGTCTGCACGCCGAGTTGCTGCGCCCGGGCCGAGGTGATGTACGGGTCGTACGCGATGACCTCGACGCCGAAGGCCTGCAGGCGGGCCGTGATGAGCGCGCCGATGCGACCGAGGCCGATGATGCCGACGGTCTTCTCGTACAGCTCGGTGCCGGTGTAGGCCGAGCGCTTCCACTCCCCCTGCGCGAGCGCCGCGTGGGCCGCGGGGATGTGGCGGGCCAGGCTCAGGATGTGCCCGACGGTGAGCTCGGCGGCCGAGATGATGTTCGACGTCGGCGCGTTCACGACCATGACGCCGGCGGTGGTGGCCGCCTTGATGTCGACGTTGTCGAGGCCGACGCCGGCGCGCGCGATGACCTGCAGCTTGGGGGCCGCGGCGATCGCCTCGGCGTCGACCTTCGTCGCCGAGCGCACGAGGATCGCGTTGGCGTCGGCGATGGCCGACAGCAGCGCGGCGCGGTCGGTGCCGTCGACCGACCGGATGTCGAAGTCGGGCCCGAGGGCGTCGACGGTGGCGGGCGAGAGTTCTTCGGCGATCAGCACGACCGGCTTGGACACAGACGGATCCTTCGGGGACGAATGGCGCGCAGCACGGCGCGCCCGCGGTGGAGTGCGCCACACGCCGTCGGGGCGCTTACCCGCACACTCTACTTGAGTGCTCGCCCCCGCAGCGTCCGTGTGACGTCAGGCCAGCGAGGGCGTGGCCTGCAGCAGCGCCGTGAGCGAGAGGAACACGGCCGCGGATGCGGAAAGGCCCGCCGCGTAGGCGAGGACGGCGATGAGGATGCCGCGTCGGCGCGAGATGACGAAGGCGCCGACGAACAGCGCGATCGGCGCTACCGCGGCCACGGCGAGGATGGTCCACCCGAGCGCGGTGAGCGAGATGCCGAGCCCGACCGTGAGCACGAGCGTCGACTGCACCACCTCCCACACGTCGTAGGCGTAGAACAGCCCGAACACGATGGCGAGCGCGACCTGCAGCCACAACGGCATCGGCTCGCGAGCCGGAGCGGTCGTCTCGGCGGCGGTGCTCATGCGGTCATCCCCATCGTGAAGGGCAGGGGCACGAGCACGACGGCGCCCACCGCGATCCAGATCAGCCGCAGGTGCGAGCGACGCACGACCGCGTACCCGAGGCCGAACCAGAGCGCCGGGGCGAGCACGGCGAGCCACAGCCCGAGCCCGTACATCACGTCCCCGAGCACGCCCATGCCCTGCACCGGCGTGCGCACCGCAGTGACGAGCCAGCCCACGGTGTAGAGCAGGTACACGCCGCCGAGCACCCCGAGCACGACGAGTTCGACCGACCCGGTCGAGCGCGCCGCCGCGGTGGCCGGCTCGGCCGTCGTGCCGTCGCCGGTCGCGGATGCCCGGGTGTTCGCGGATGCTTCGGCCGCAGCGGTCTCGGCTCCGCCTGGCCCGCCGACCACCTTCCAGCCGGGAGCGAGCGTGGGGTCGTCGTCGCCCGCCCAGCTCAGCGCGTCATCGTCGGATTCGCGGCTCATGCCCCCAATCTAGCGAGCGGTCGACGCCGGGGTCGCGTGCTCCTCGCCGATCGCGACCACGGCCGCAGACGAAGCACGCGCCGCACGGGCCGCCGCGACCGCGGCCGCGACGAGTCCGGCGTCGGTCGCGTCGTAGCCGTCGACGCCGCCACCGGGTCCGCTCGCGCCCGCGACGACCTGCCGGCGCGCTGAGAGGTGCACGGCATCCAGGCCGAGTCGGGCGAGCACGGCGACGTCGTCGATGCGCAGGCCGCCGCCGGCCATCACCTCGAGCCCGTCGCCTACCGCCGCGCGCATCGCCGCGAGCCCGTCGAGCCCCGACCGGCAGTCGGCGGCGCCGCCCGAGGTGAGCACGCGGCGAACACCCGTGCCGGCGAGCGACGCGACCGCTGCGACCGGGTCGGTCGCGGCATCCACCGCGCGGTGCACCGTGACCTCCAGGTCGCCCGCCGCGTCCACGAAGCGCGCGATGAGGTCGAGATCGACGCCACCGGATGCCTCGAGTGCACCGATCACGACGCCGTCGGCGCCGAGCCGGACGCACTCGCGGATGTCGCGCTCGATCAGATCGGCTTCGTCGGCGTCGTACACGAATCCGCCGCCGCGCGGGCGCACGAGCACGTGCACGAAACCAGCGACCCGCACCGCCGCGGCGGCCTCGACCGCCGCGGCCACGAGCCCCGCCGACGGGGTGAGGCCGCCGAGCCCGAGCGCCTGGCAGAGCTCGACACGCGCGGCGCCCGCGGCGAGCGCGATGCGTGCACCGGCGGCGTCTTGGACGGCGATCTCGACCTGCAACGGAGTGGGCATCCTGACACGGTACCCGGAGGCGGGCTCAGCTGCGACGGAGTCCGCTGCGGGCCTTGACGAGGTCGAAGAACGCGCCGGGGTCGACGCCGGGCGGCGGGGGCGCGAGCGCTCGGCCCGGCACCGGCGGGAAGCGCCCGAGGTCGTCGGACGCGCGGGATCCGGGGCTGTCGGAGGCCGGCAGCGGCGCGTCGTCCAGTTCATCGATGCCGCCCGGTTCGTCGGCGCCGCCCGGTTCGTCACTCGCGGCGATCCGCGCCCGCTCGCCGCGCACGAGCGCGAGGCATCGGCCGTCGTCCCAGCGCAGGCTCAGCGTCACCCCGGTCGGCACCGGCCGGGCCGCACGGCCCGCGCCCGAGGCATCCGCCGCCGCTTCCCATCCCACCTTCAGCAGCAGCTCCCGTTGCGGCGGCAGCCCGACCGGGCCGACCCGCTTCGTCGCGTCGATGCGCGGCAGCACCGTGAACGGCACACCGTCGGGGATGCCGATCTCGGCCCGATGGCGCCCCACGTACTCGTACGCGAGGTAGTCGCTGTCGCGCAGACCGGCGAGCCCTTCGGGCGGCACATCGAGCGCCGCGGGGCGCGGCGCGTCGAGCACGTCGGTCGACGGCGCGATCCCCCGGTCGACGAACCGCTGCGCGAACCGCTCGCGACGCTCGACCACCTCGTCCGGCACCGGCCGGTCCGCCCCGATCGCGCGGTCGGCCGCGAGCGTGGCCCGACCCACGTCGGCGAACGCGAGCGCGCCGGGCGGCAGGTAGTCGATGCCGCGCAGCACGAACCGGCGGAAGATCACGTGTGCCGTTCCGAGCGCCTTGTTCGCCGCCGCCGCCGGTCGCAAGGGCGGCCTCCCGTCGGCGCGTCGCGGGTCGCGCTCGCGCGCGAAGCGCGTCTCGAACACCGCGCAGAGCGTGTCGTAGAAGATCGACGACAGCACGGTGCTGAGCTCGTGCGGCGACGCGTCAGCGAGGTCGGCGAGCGTGCGACGGCTGTCGAGGTCGCGCAGTGCGCGGCGGGCGATGCCGTCGGCGCTCGGCTTGGCCATGCCGAACTGCTCGGCGATCGCGCTGAACGCGTTCGCGCCGGCGAGGCGGTTGCCCGAGCGGGCCAGCACGCTCGTGCGCAGTCGGTCGCTGTCGAGCGCCATGAGCACGGCGATCACGTCGGCGACGGCCTCGTGGATCGCCTGGGACTCGCGCGTCTTGCGGTCGTAGAGCGACGGCTGCACGGCGTCGAGCAGCGCGTGACCGCACTCGTGGGCCACGATGTCGCGGCTGAGCGCCGTGTGCACACGGGCACCGGACGTGCCCGTGAACGAGAAGAACTGCAGACTGCGGGTCGCGCGGTCGTAGTAGGCGTTCGCACGCTCCCCGGCACGCGGCACGATGAGCAGTTGCTCGCCGCCGAACGCCCAGCGCACCTCGCGGCCGAGCGCGTCGGCGCCCTCGAACATGCGGATGGTCTGCAGCGCGATGCCGAACGCGTTCACCGCGAGCGCCGTCGCGGAGTCGGCCTCGCCATCGCCGGGGTACGTGCCACGCAGCCCGCCACCCGTGCGCGCCGCTTCGAAGGTCGCCGGCGGCGGCTGTGGGGCGCCGGTCTCGGGGTCGAAGTCGACGACCGCGAGCCGGCGGCACGCCGGCCCGTCGAGGAACCGGTCGTTCGCGCCCACGGGCAGCGTGAGCCGGCGCGACTCGCTCCCCGGCACCGGCGTACCCGCCCGCTCGCCCAGGTCGACGGTGCCGTCCTGGATGAGCAGCGGCACCGTCGCGGTCGGCGCGGCCGTCATCGACGCAGATCCGGTCATGCGCCGACCGCACCCCCACCGATCACGACCTCGCCGACCGCGCCGATCCCGGCGACGATGATGAGCGCGAGCGGCACCGGGTCGCGCCACGCGCGCGGATGTCTCGCCTCCCACCACACCGCGAGACTCGCCGCCGCGAGCACGATCGGGCTGTGCCCGACCACCATCGCAACCATCAGCGGCCCGCAGAGCAGTGCACAGCGTCGCCATTCGGTCGCACCGGCTCGGGCCGCGGTCAGGATGCCGCGCCTCCCAGCGGGTGCGACCGGGGGTGCGACCGCGCACCGGCTGAGCAGCCGTGCCCGCCATGCCGACCGCCGGGCGAGCGCGGCCACGGCGAGCGCGGCGAGCTGCCACCGGAGACTGCCCTCGGGCACCGCCGCCAGCTGGGCGACCGTGCCCGCGGCGAGGCCGAACCCGAGCCACAGCGCGGTGGCCGTGCCGACGGCGACGGCGGGCAGCGCGAACCGCCAGCGCCGGAACGACCCGGCGGCGATCCGGTCCGCACTGGCGGCGAGCAACGGCCACATCATCGCGGCGACCATCAGCAGCCAGCCGGCGAGCCAGGCCCACGTCCACACCTCGACGGGGGCTGCCGGGGCCGCAGCCGGCGAGGCATCCGATGCCGTTGCGACGTGTCGGTGCGCACCCGGCCAGCCCTGACCAGCGAGCGGGGACGCGGCGGCCAGCACCACCCACGCCGCGCCCGACCCGACCAGCACGAGGTCGCCGGCACGGGCCGGCCGCCGCCGCCGCGTCGACCGTGCCCGGGCGAGCGGCCCCGGCGGCCCACCGCGCCGGTACCCGAGCCGACCGACCTCGACGCTCATGGCGCCTGCACGTACACCGTCACCTGCGCGACGTTGATCGCGCGGTCGTCGTGGCCCGGCTCATCCTCGCCCGGGCCGCGCTCACCGGGCGGGCGCTCCTCGGCCTCGCCTGCGGGCAGCAGCCGCACGGTGAGCGCACCGCCGTCCCACCCCTCGTCGAGCAGGTCGGACAGCACCGCCGACGCATCGACGAGGTAGTTGCGCACCTCGTCGTCGGGGGTGCCCTCGAGTCCGAAGGTCGAGAACCCGCGCACGACGTGAGGGGCGGCATCCGGCCCCGAGCGCACCTCGACGTCGTAGGCGTCGTGCGGGGCGCGCGCCGTCGCACCGGCGAGCTCGAGCATGAGCCGCGTGGGCGGTGCCGCGTCGAGCCCACGCGGGCCCCCCTCGAAGGGGATCTCCCTGGCCTCGCCCGACGGTAGGTCGAACGTCGCGGCCACGGGCGTCCATCTTGCCGCCTCGTCCAAGCCGATCCCCCCGTCCTCGGCGGCGAGGATCGCCGCGCGTCGCTCTGCGACCTCCGCGGCGAGCGGCTCGACGAGTTCGACCGACTCGTACAGGTAGCCCATCTGCTCGTGCTCGAGATCCTCGACCGCGTCCATCGCGTACGTCTCGGGGCGCTGCTCGTCGCCGAACCAGAACGTCGCCGACTCCCACGCCGACCGCACCTGGCCTGGCACGACGCCCGGGTCGGTGAGCGGCACCGACCCGTCGAGCAAGCGCCACACCTCCCAAAGCCGGTCGATGTTCGCATGGTGCAGCCAGAAGATCGGGTCGCGACCCGCGGTCGCCGGCGACCGCATCAGCCCGCTGATCGCCATGTGCACATAGTTGTGCGGGCGGTCCTCGACGGTGCCGAAGAACCGGTCGGGCAGCGCGCCGCCGAACCCGGGCTCGCCCTCGCGCACGTACCTCGGCTGGGCGAGCGCCTCGACGATGTCGGCGTCGCCGGCGGGGATCGGCCGTGTCGAGCGTCCTGGCGAGAACAGCGGGTTGTCGACGAGCGCCCCATCGACCGTGCGCTGCTCGACCGCGAACTCGACCGGCAGCGTGCGATCGGAGTCGGGGTGCGAATAGTCCCAGTACGGCAGCGCCCAGTCGTCGTCGTCGCTCAGGTCGCGAACGGTGCGCTCGAACCAGGCGAGGTACGCGCGGTGCCACGGCAGGAAGAACAGCGACCCGTGCGCGCACTGCGCCCATGCCGGCCGTCGCCGCGTGAACTGGTCGATGCCGTGGGTGTTCGCCGCCCACATCCACGAGGCAGGCACGGGGTCGTCGGGGTCGTCGAGGTCCTGCATGGCCCGCACACCGCGGGCGTACGCATCGAGCACCGGATGCCACGGCTCGGTCTCTGCGGCATCCCGGTCGCCGAGCGTCAGACTCGCCACGTCCCTGCGTACTCGCATCATCGCCCCCCGCGTGTGTGCGCACCACCGTGCCTCCGGTGTACACCGCGCTGCGAACGACCGGCAACAGGGTCAGCCCTGAAGCGCGCAGACGAGAGGGCGGGACCGACCGAAGCCGATCCCGCCCCTCAGCGTGCGTTCAACGCATCAGCGCATCAGCGCGCGACTTCTCCATCGACGTAGTCGTCGTCGTTGCTGGCGTTCCACGCGAACAGCTTGCGCAGCTCGCGACCGGTGGCCTCGATGGGGTGCGCCTCGCCCTTGGCCCGCAGCTCGAGGAACTCCTTCTGCCCGTTGTCCTGGTCGGCGATGAAGCGCGCCGCGAACGTGCCGTCCTGGATGTCGGCGAGCACGGCCTGCATGTTCTCCTTGACGTGCGGGTCGATGACGCGGGGGCCCGACACGTAGTCGCCGTATTCGGCGGTGTCGCTGACGCTCCAGCGCTGCTTGGCGATGCCGCCCTCCCACATGAGGTCGACGATGAGCTTCAGCTCGTGGAGCACCTCGAAGTAGGCGACCTGCGGCTGGTAGCCGGCCTCGGTGAGGGTCTCGAAGCCGTACTGGATCAGCTGCGAGACGCCGCCGCAGAGCACGGCCTGCTCACCGAACAGGTCGGTCTCGGTCTCCTCGGTGAAGGTCGTCTTGATGCCGCCGGCGCGCAGACCGCCGATGGCCTTGGCGTACGACAGCGCGAGCGGCCAGGCCTGGCCCGAGGCATCCTTCTCGACCGCGACGATGACGGGCACGCCGCGCCCGGCCTCGAACTCCCGACGCACGGTGTGGCCGGGGCCCTTCGGCGCGACCATGATGACGTCGACGCCCTCGGGCGCCTCGATGTAGCCGAAGCGGATGTTGAAGCCGTGGCCGAAGACCAGCGTCTTGCCCTCGCCGATGTTGTCGGCGATCGACTCCGCGTAGATGTGGCGCTGGTACTGGTCGGGCGCGAGGATGACGATCACGTCGGCCCACGCGGCGGCGTCGGCGACGTTCTTCACCTCGAACCCGGCCTCTTCGGCCTTCTGGATCGACTTCGAGCCGTCCTTGAGGCCGATGACGACCTCGACGCCCGAGTCGCGCAGGTTCTGCGCGTGCGCGTGGCCCTGCGAGCCGTAGCCGATGACGGCGACCTTCTTGCCCTGGATGAGCGCGAGGTCGGCGTCCTTGTCGTAGTAGATCTCAGCCATTGCTGCTTTCTCTCCTTGCGTGGGGTTTCGGTTTCGGATGCCGCGGGGCCGCCCCGCGGCATCCGGTTCAGCTCTTGAAGACGCGCTCGGTGATGCTCTTGCCGCCCCGCCCGATCGCGAGCAGGCCCGACTGGGCGATCTCCTTGATGCCGTAGGGCTCGAGCACGCGCAGGAACGCCTGCGCCTTGCCCGAGTCGCCGGTGACCTCGATCACGAGCGCATCGGTCGACACGTCGACCACGCGGGCGCGGAACAGGTTCACCGCCTCGATCACCTGCGAGCGGGTCGTGTTGTCGACGCGCACCTTGATGAGCAGATGCTCGCGCTGCACCGACTGGGTGGTGTCGAGCTCGACGATCTTGATCACGTTGATCAGCTTGTTGAGCTGCTTGGTGACCTGCTCGAGGGGCAGCTCGTCGACGTCGACGACGACGGTGATGCGCGACAGGCCTTCGATCTCGGAGTGACCGACCGCGAGCGACTCGATGTTGAACCCGCGGCGCGAGAACAGGCCCGCCACCCGCGTGAGCAGGCCCGGCTTGTCCTCGACGAGGAGCGACAGCACGTGGGTCGACATGGTCAGTCCTCCTCGCTGAACGCCGGCGCGTGATCGCGCGCGTACTGCACGTAGCTGTTCGACACGCCCTGCGGCACCATGGGCCAGACCATGGCGTCGGCCGAGACGACGAAGTCGATCACGACGGGGCGGTCGTTGGTCTCGAGGGCGAGCGTGATGGCCGCGTCGACCTCGTCCTGCGTCGTGACGCGGATGCCGAGGGCGCCGTACGCCTCTGCGAGCTTCACGAAGTCGGGGATGCGCGCCGTGCCGTGCCCGGTCGACAGGTCGGTGTTCGAGTAGCGGCCGTCGTAGAACAGGGTCTGCCATTGGCGCACCATGCCGAGGGACGAGTTGTTGATGATCGCGACCTTGATCGGGATGTCGTTCAACATGCACGTCGCGAGCTCTTGGTTCGTCATCTGGAAGCAGCCGTCGCCGTCGATCGCCCACACGGTGCGGTGGGGCTCTGCGACCTTCGCGCCCATGGCGGCCGGCACCGCGTAGCCCATCGTGCCCGCGCCGCCCGAGTTGAGCCAGGCGTTGGGCCGCTCGTACTTGATGAACTGCGCCGCCCACATCTGGTGCTGCCCCACGCCCGCGGCGTAGACCGCCTCGGGCCCGGTGAGCTCGCCGATGCGCTGGATCACGTACTGCGGTGCGAGCAGCCCGTCGCTGGTCGGCGCGAACCCGAGCGGGTACTCGGTGCGCAGGCCGTCGAGGGTCGCCCACCACTCGGACAGGTCGGGCTTCACCTCGGCCGCGACCTGCGCGTAGGCGGCCCGGAGGTCGACGAGCACGTCTTTCAGGTCGCCCACGATCGGCACGTCGGCGACGCGGATCTTCGAGATCTCGGCCGGGTCGATGTCGACGTGCACGACCTTCGCCTCAGGGGCGAAGAGCGCAGCCTTGCCGGTCACCCGGTCGTCGAAGCGCGCGCCGAGCGCGACGAGCAGGTCGGCCTCCTGCAGGGCGAGCACCGCGGGCACGGTGCCGTGCATGCCCGGCATGCCCAGGTGCTGCGGGTGCGAGTCGGGGAACGCGCCGCGCGCCATGAGGGTGGTGACGACCGGCGCGCCGGTCGCCTCGGCGAGCGCCAGCAGCTCTTCCGAGGCGCGTGCGCGGATGACGCCGCCACCGACGTAGAGCACCGGTCGCTTCGCCTCGGCGATGAGCTGGGCGGCGGCCGCGACCTGCTTGCCGTGCGCCTTCGTGATCGGCCGGTATCCGGGCAGGTCGACCTTCGGCGGCCAGCTGAACCCGAACGTCGCCTGCTGGGCGTCCTTCGTGATGTCGACGAGCACCGGCCCGGGCCGGCCCGTCGTCGCGATGTGCACCGCGGCCGCGATCGTCGCGGGGATCTCTTCAGCGCGCTTCACGAGGAACGAGTGCTTCGTGACCGGCATCGTGATGCCGACGATGTCTGCCTCTTGGAACGCGTCGGTGCCCATCAGGTTTGAGAACACCTGCCCCGTGATCGCGAGCAACGGCACCGAGTCCATGTGGGCGTCGGCGATGGCGGTGACGAGGTTGGTCGCGCCGGGCCCGCTCGTTGCGATCGCGACGCCGAGCTTTCCGGATGCCGAGGCGTAGCCCTCGGCGGCGTGGCCGGCGCCCTGCTCGTGGCGAACGAGGATGTGCCGCAGGGTCGACGCCGCCATGAGCGGGTCGTAGACCGGCAGGATCGCCCCGCCCGGGAGTCCGAAGACGTCGGTGATTCCGAGCAGTTCGAGCGAGCGGACGACCGCCTCGGCGCCGGTGATCTGGATCGGCACCCCCGGAGGCAGGGGCGAGGCGGACGGCACGGGTGAAGCTTCCGTGGTCATGCGATTCCTTCTAGTGGACGGTGAGCGGAAATGCGCAGCACTCAGCCCGTGGTCGCGCCTTCGGCAGCGGAGCGCACGAGCTTGGAGTACTTCGCGAGGACGCCTCGGGTATAGCGCGGAGGAAGCGGCGCCCAGCCTTCACGGCGGGCGGCCAGCTCGGACTCGTCGACCAGTAGGTCGATGGAACGAGCCGCGATATCGACCCGAATCAGATCACCATCGCGCACGAAGGCGATCGGACCTGCGTCCACCGCCTCGGGTGCCAGATGGCCGACGCACAGACCGGTTGTGCCGCCTGAAAATCGACCGTCCGTCAAGAGTAGTACATCTTTTCCGAGGCCAGCGCCCTTGATCGCCGCCGTGATGGCGAGCATCTCGCGCATGCCGGGGCCGCCCTTCGGCCCCTCGTAGCGGATCACCACGACGTCGCCGTGCGAGATCTCGCCGTTCGTGAGCGCGTCCATCGCGCCGCGCTCACGCTCGAAGACGCGCGCGGGCCCCTCGAACACGGTCGCGTCGAAGCCGGCGGTCTTGACGACCGCGCCCTCGGGCGCGAGCGTGCCCTTCAGGATGGTGAGGCCGCCGGTCTCGTGGATCGGGTCGTCGAGGGTGTGCAGCACCTCGCCGTCGAGCGGCGGCAGGTCGAGCTCTTCCAGGTTCTCGCGCATCGTCTTGCCGGTGACGGTGAGCACGTCGCCGTGCAGCAGCCCCGCGTCGAGCAGCGCCTTCATGAGCACCGGAACCCCGCCGCGGCGATCGACGTCGTTCATGACGTACTTGCCGAACGGCTTCAGGTCGCCGATGTGCGGCACCTTCGAGCCGATGCGGTTGAAGTCGTCGAGGGTGAGCTCGACCTCGGCCTCGCGGGCGATGGCGAGCAGGTGCAGCACGATGTTCGTCGAACCGCCGAGCGCCATGCCGACCGCGATCGCGTTCTCGAACGCCTCCTTGGTGAGGATCTGGCGGGCGGTGATGCCCCGGTTCAGCAGGTTGACCACGGCCTCGCCCGAGCGGTGCGCGTAGTAGTCGCGGCGGCGGTCGGCCGACGCGGGCGACGCGGAACCGGGCAGCGAGAGCCCGAGCGCCTCGGCGACCGACGCCATCGTGTTCGCGGTGTACATGCCGCCGCACGCACCCTCGCCGGGCGCGAACGCGCACTCGATGCGCTTCGCGTCGGCCTCGCTCATCTTGCCGGCCTTGACCGCGCCGACCGCCTCGAACGAGTCGATGATCGTGATGTCCTTCTCGGTGCCGTCGGACAGGCGCACCCAGCCGGGCGCGATCGAGCCGGCGTAGAGGAAGACCGAGGAGAGGTCGAGACGGGCCGCGGCCATCAGCATGCCGGGGATCGACTTGTCGCAGCCGGCGAGCAGCACCGAACCGTCGAGGCGCTCGGCCTGCATGACGACCTCGACCGAGTCGGCGATGACCTCGCGTGAGACGAGCGAGAAGTGCATGCCCTCGTGACCCATCGAGATGCCGTCGGACACCGACACGGTGCCGAACTGCAGCGGGTACCCGCCGCCGGCGTGCACGCCCTCTTTCGCGGCGCGCGCGAGGCGGTCGAGCGAGAGGTTGCAGGGGGTGATCTCGTTCCACGAGCTCGCGATGCCGATCTGCGGCTTGTCCCAGTCGGCGTCGCCCATGCCGACGGCGCGCAGCATGCCTCGGCTGGTGGTGGCTTCGATGCCGTCGGTGACGACGCGACTACGGGGTTTGGGGTCGATCTGGGACATGCGACGAGTCTATGGCCAGCGCGGGGATGCCCCGGCCGCCGCCGCCCGCGCCTCGACGAGGTGCTCGAGCAGCCCGACGACGTCGGCCGTGCTGCGCACCCGGTGCGACGCGATCGATTTGCCGGACCCCACCTTGACCCCGAGGTCGTCGGCCTCGAGCACCGCGAACGCGTCTTCGTCAGTGACGTCGTCGCCCAGGTACAGCACGCCGCTCGCCCCGACGTGCTGGCGCAGCCGGTTGAGCGATTCGCCCTTGTCGCTGGATCGCACCGAGAACTCGAGCACGCTCTTGCCCGACCGCGTCGTGATGCCGGGCAGCTCCTCGGCGACGCGCCCACGCGCGGCCTGCTGCAGCGCCGCACCGGCGGTCGGAGACATCCGGCGCGTGTGCAGGGCGATGCCCGCGGGCTTGTGCTCGACCCAGGCGCCCTCGCCCGTCGATGCGACCCGTTCGACGAGGTCGGTGAGCCGGTCGAGGTCGGCGCGTTCGGCGTCGCGCAAGTCGATGGTGACATCGCCCCCGTCGAGCTGCAGCTCGACACCGTGCGAACCCGACAGCAGCACGCCCTCGGGCGGGGCCGCGACCTCGGTGAGGCTGCCGAGCGCACGGCCCGACACGATCGCGACCCGAGTGTCGGGAAGCCCGAGGAGCTGCTCGATCGCGCGTCGGGCGCCGTCGGTGGCCCTGGCGTCCTCGGGCCGATCGACGATCGGGGCGAGCGTGCCGTCGAAGTCGAGCGCGACGAGCATGCGGTCGGTGCGCGCGAGCCGATCGAGGTCGGCCATGAGCTGGTCGGAGAGCCCGGCCGTGAGCCGGCCCGACCCCGTGAGCGCTTCGAGGAAGCTCGCCGACCACTTCGCCACGTCGTTGTCGCGCACGCGTTTGCGCAGCGAGCGCATCCGTCGGGCGCGCTCCTTCTGTGGCATCTCGACGGCGCCGATCATGGCGTCCTTCAGGCCCTCGATGTCGTGCGGGTTGACGAGGATCGCCTGGCGCAGCTCGTCCGACGCGCCCGTGAACTCGCTGAGCACCAGGGTGCCGTCGTTGTCGAACCGGCAGGCGACGTACTCCTTCGCGACCAGGTTCATGCCGTCGCGCAGCGCTGTCACGAGCATGACGTCGGCCGCGAGGTAGAGCGCCACCATCTCTTCACGGGGATAGCCGTGGTGGAGGTAGGCGATCGCCTGGTGACCGAGCGTCGAGTAGTCGCCGTTCAGTCGACCCACCGTGAGCTCGATCTCGTCGCGCAGCTGCCGGTACGTCTCGACGCGCTCGCGCGACGGGCTGGCGACCTGCACGAGCGTCACGTCCTCGACCGACAGCCGGTCGTCGCGCAGCAGCTCGCCGAAGGCCTTCAGCCGGTGGCGGATGCCCTTGGTGTAGTCGAGCCGGTCGACGCCGAGCATGACCGTACGCGGCGACCCGAGGCTCTCGCGGATCTCTGCGGCCCGCGCCTGCACTTCGGGTCGGCGGGCGATCTCTTCGAAGCCGGCCGCGTCGATCGAGATCGGGAAGTGGCGTGCGACCACCCGGCGCGTGCCCGTGCCACCGTCGGGCACCTCGATCACCGAACCCCGCGTGGTGTAGCCGAACAGGCGGCGTACGGCGCGTGAGAAGTTGCCGGCGTCGGCGGCGCGCTGGAATCCGATCACGTCGGCGCCGAGCAGGCCGTCGACGACCTGACGCCGCCACGGCAGCTGCGAGTAGATGCCGTAGGCGGGGAACGGGATGTGGTTGAAGAACCCGATCACGAGGTCGGGGCGCTGCTCGCGGAGCATCCGGGGCACGAGCTGCAGCTGGTAGTCCTGCACCCAGACGACCGCGTCCTCGGCGGCGGCGAGGGCAGCGGCGTCGGCGAACCGCCGGTTGACCCGCACGTACGCGTCCCACCACTCGCGGTGGAACGACGGCGGCGCGATCACGTCGTGGTAGAGCGGCCAGAGGGTGTCGTTCGAGAACCCCTCGTAGTAGTCGGCGACCTCGTCGGCGGTGAGCGACACCGGGATGAGCTCGATCCCGTCGTGCTCGAACGCGTCGAACTCGCGGTCGGCGACGCCGGCCCACCCGATCCACGCGCCGTCGGCGGCCCGCATCACGGGTTCGAGCGCGGTCACCAGCCCACCGGGAGAGGTCTTCCACTCGGTGTCGGGACCGTCGCCGCCGACGTAGTCGACGGGCAGCCGGTTCGACACGACGACCATGTCGTACACGGCCGACGGCGGTGCGTCGTCGCGTTCGGTCGCGTGGTCGGCTTCGGGGGCGTTCGTCATTCGGCGGTCCTCCCAGGCATCGAACTCAGGCTAACAGCCGGGCCCCCGCCGGGCAGGGGGTTGCGAACGCGCTCAGCCGAGCGCGGTCGCCGCGAACCCGATCGATCGGATGCCTCGCCTCCTGCCGACCACGAGCGCGGTGCCGGCGATCGCGACGGCCGCCATCGCAGCGAGCACCCCCGCCGCGCCGGCCACGCCGGCCCCGCCCGCACCGGCGACGATCCCCTGCATGCCGTCGACCGCCCAGGTCAGCGGCAGCAGCGGGCTGATCGCCTGGAACGGCCCGCTCAGCACCTCCACCGGCAGCAGTCCCCCGGTCGCGGCGAGCTGCAGTGCGAGCAGCACGAGCGAGACGATCGCCCCGCCCCGGCCGAGCGCGACCGTGAGGAACGCGTGGATCGCGGTGAACGCGAGCGCGAGCAGCGCCGAGAAGGCGAGCGTCTGCGGCAGCACGCTCCACGTCACGCCGAGCGTGGTGTGCACGAGCGCCACCACGGCGGCCGCCTGCACGAGCGCCACCAGCCCGGCGCGCGCGAGCGTGCGCCACACGAGGCCGCCGGTCGACGCGGTGCTGCGCAACGCCTCGCGCCCGAACGGACGGAACACGAGGAACATCGCGAGCGCCCCGATCCACAGCCCGATCGGCGCGAACATCATGGCGATGATGCCACCCGTGCCGTCGATCTCGTGGTCGCGCGCGGCGTCGACGACGACGGGCTCCGAGACGACCTTCGCGGTGCGCTCGGCGTCGAGGTCGGTGAGCGCCTTCGCCTGCTCGGCACCCGAGGCGAGCCCGTCCGCGAAGGTGCGGGTGCCGTCGGCGAGCTGCCCTGCGCCCGCGGCCGCCTCGCGCCCACCCGTGGAGAGCTGCCCGAGGCCGTTCGCGAGCTCACCGACGCCCGACGCGAGTCCGGTCGCGCCGTCGCGCAGGCCGGCCGAGCCGGTCGCGAGCTGCGCGGCGCCGCCGGCGAGTCCGTCGATACCGCCCTGCACGCCGTCGATCGCGCCCCGGGATGCTGCGGCGAGCTGCTGCCCGCCGGTGGCGAGTTGGCCGAGCTGGGTGCGGACCCCGTCGATGGCGCCGGCCGCCTCGGCGAGCTGCGGGTACTGCTCGAGCAGCTCGGGGTGCTCGGCGAGCAGCGCCGCGAACCGGTCGGCGACGGGGCCGACCTGCTGCTCGACCTGGTCGACGCCCTGGGCGATGCCGCCCGTGTACGCGTCCCACTGGTTCGAGATCTCGTCGAGCCCGGCCGCACCCGCACTCAGTTCGCCGAGCCCCGACGCGATGCCGTCGACGCCCTGGGTGTACTGGCGCACACCGTCGGCGTATGCCGCGGCGCCCGCCGCGGCATCCGTCGCCCCCGAAGCCGCCTGCGCGACGCCGCCGGACAGCTGCCCGACGCCCTCGGCCAGGCCGGACGCTCCGGTCGCGAGCTGCCCGGCGCCGTCGGCGGCCTCGCCGAGCGATCCGCCGAACCCGGCCAGTTGCGAGTAGAACCCCTCGAGGTACTGCGCGGTGAGCTGCTGCCCGAACGCGGCGGTCATCGCGGTGCCGACCGACTGCGCGACCGAACCCGCGAGGTACCCGTGGGCGTCGTCGGTGCGGATCTGCAGCTGCGCCTGGGTGGGGTCGGCGCCGCCGAGCGAGGTGACCGAGGCCGAGAAGTCGGCCGGGATGGTGAGCACCGCGTACGCCTCGCCGGAGGCGAGCCGGTCGGCGGCCTCGTCGCCGTTCGAGATCGTCCAGGTGAAGCCGGCGGAGTCGGGCCCGGTGAGCTCGGTGACGAGTTGGCGGCCCGCGAGCACGGGCTGCTCGGTGCCGTCGGGCAGCGTCATGCTGACCATCTCGTCGTCGTTCACGACGATCGCCGGGATCGCGTCGAGCCGGTCGTCGGCGCCGCCGAGCGCGCCGGCGATGATGCCGGCGACGGCCAGCGGCACGACGAGCACGGTGGCGAGCAGGGCGGCGGCGCGGGTGCGGCGCCGCCGCACACCGGTACCGAGCAGGGCCTGGAGTCTGGTGCTCATCGGGTGGCCTCCTGGGCAGCGGGGCTGGGACGGACGGTTCGGATGCCCCGTGCCGCGAACGCCGCAGCGGGGCGGCCGGGAGCGACCCCGGCGATGACGGTGACCTGACGGGGCACGAGCCGGGCGGCGGCCGCCCACAGTCGGGCGTCGTCGGCACCGGTCTCATCGTCGAGGTCGATCACGACGGCGGCCGGTTTCTCGGCGAGCGCTGCGGCGAGCGCGACGAGCGTGCGGTCGACCGCGCCGAGCGCGGACACGGGGGTGTCCGCGGCGAACGGCGGCGGCGAACTCGTAGCGGCGTCGGGTGAGGTACCCGCCGCGGCCGCACCGGACGCCTGCGCTGCGCGCTCGACCCACACCCGTCGGGCACGGCGCGACGGCCAGAGCCGGTACCACGCCCGCGTCGCATCGAGGCGCGCCCCGACCTGTTCGCCGACCGTGCGCGAACTGGCATCTCCGGCCACGACCTCGGCGATGGCGACCCGGCGTGCGACCGCCCCCGCGTCCGACGGCAGCGGTCGGCCGAACACGGCGACCCGGCCCGACACGGGCTCGAGCCGGCCCGCGAGCGTCGCGGCGACGATGCGACGGTCGACCGGCTCGCCCTCGACGAGCAGCAGCGCACCCTCGGGCGCCTCGACGTCGACCGGCCCGACCGGGCGGTCGGCCAGGCCGAAGACCGCCCGCTCGGCGCGGATCGCGGCGGCGGACCCGGCCGCCCACTCGGCCTGTGCGAGGTGGTCGCGCAGCCCCTCCCCCTCGATGTCGACCGACGGGAGCGCGCGGTCGAGCCACCTCGGCAGCCACCACGCACCGCGCCCGGCGAGCGCCATCGCGGCCGGCACGAGCGTCATCCGCACGAGGAACGCATCGAACGCGACGCCGATCGCGAGCGCGAAGGCGATGCCCTTGATGACGCCCGACCCCTCGGGCACGAACGCGAAGAAGACGAAGAACATGATGAGCGCCGCGGCCGTGACCACGCGCGCGGCGTGCTGGAACCCGTGCACGATCGCGGTGCGGGGCTCGCGCGTCTTCACGTACTCCTCGCGCATGCCCGAGACGAGGAACACCTCGTAGTCCATCGCGAGGCCGAACAGCACCGCCATGAGCAGGATCGGCAGGAAGCTGAGGATCGGACCGGCCTCGATGTGCAGGAGGTCGGCGAACCAGCCCCACTGGAACACCGCGACCGTGACGCCGATCGCGCCGAATGCCGAGAGCAGGAACCCGAGCGCGGCCTTCAGCGGCACGAACACCGAGCGGAACACGATGAGCAGCAGCACGATCGACAGGCCCACGACGATGAGCGCGAACGGGATGAGCGCGTCGTTCAGGCGGTTCGAGATGTCGATCGATACCGCCGTGTACCCGGTGACCGCGATCGGGGTGCCGAGGTCGGCCTGGATGGACGGCTCGAGCTCGCGGATCTCCTCGACGACGCGCTTGGTCTCGGGGTCGTTCGGCGCGCTCTCGGGGATGACCTGGATGATCGCGGTGTCGACGGTCTCGTTCGGCAGCCCCTGCCCCACGTACGCGACGCCGTCGAGCGCGGCGATCCGGTCGCCGATCGCGTCGAGGTCGCCGAAGATGTCGGTGGTCTGGGTGATGTCGACCGTCACGATGAGCGGCCCGTTGGAGCCGGGACCGAAGCCGTCGGCGATCAGGTCGTACGCCTCGCGCTGGGCGCTGCCCGGCTCTGCGGTCGCGTCGCTCGGCAGGTTGAGGTCGAGGCTCGCGGCAGGAATGGCCGCGGTGCCGAGCACGCCGACGACGAGCACGAGGAACACCGCGGGCGCCTTCAGCACCAGGTCGACCCAACGCCGCCCCATGGTGCGCGTTCCGCCCTCGTCGTGCGCGACCGCCCGCCGATGCGCACGACCGCCCGGCTTGGGCACGAGACGTCGACCGGCGATGCCGAGCAGGGCGGGCAGCAGTGTGACCGCCGCGGCGACGGCGACCAGCACCGCGAACGCGGCACCGATGCCCATGACGCTCAGGAAGGGGATGCCGACGACGAGCAGGCCGAGCAGCGCGATGATGACGGTGAGGCCCGCGAACACGACGGCGCCTCCCGCCGTCGCGACCGCCTCGGCGGCGCTGTCCTCCGGGTCCTGTCCGCGAGCGAGCTGCGTGCGATGCCTCGACAGGATGAACAGCGCGTAGTCGATCCCGACCGCGAGCCCGATCATCACGGCGAGCATCGGGGCGGTGCTCGACACCGGGGCGAACGCGGCGACCAGCGAGATGCCGCCGAATGCGAGCCCGACGCCGACGATCGCCGTGAGCAGGGGCATGCCCGCCGCCAGCAACGACCCGAAGGTGATGACGAGCACGACGCCCGCGAACACGACGCCGAGGACCTCCGTGATCGTGAGGCCGAAGCTGGTCTCCTGGAACACCTCGCCGCCGAACGCCACCACCAGACCCGCGTCGTCGGCGATCGCGCCCGTGTCGGTCACCGCCTCGATCGAGGCATCCGTCACCTCGGCGACCGAACCGTCGAACTGGACCTGGATGTAGGCGGTGCGACCGTCGTCGGAGACCTGGTCGCCCGCGTACTCGTCGAACGGACCGAGCACGCTCGCGACGCCGTCGACCGCCTCGAGCTCGGTCTCCATCGCGGTGATCGCGTCGCGGTAGGGAGCCTCCTCGACGGATGCCCCGTCGGGCGCCTCGACGACGGCCTTCGCCTGCGCGCCCGCGGTCTGCGGGAACACCGCGGCGAGGTGGTCGATCGCCTCCTGCGACTCGGTGCCCGGGATCGCGAACGATTCCTGGAGCTGGCCGCCGAGCCCGATGCCGGCGCCGAGGAACGCGGCGAGCGCGAGTGCCCACGCGCCGATCACGAGCCAGGCGCGGCGGAATGCGAACCGCCCGATGCGGTGGAGGAGCAGTGCCATCGGAGGAGGTCCTTCGGGTCAGCGGCCGGCGGCCGGAAGCAGCAGTTCGGAGAGGACGGCCACGAGCGCCTCCCGCATCTCGGCGGGGTCGAGTTCGAAGCTCGGGTCGTCGTCGAGGAAGGTCGCCCCGGCGACGAGCGTGTACACGGCTCCGGCGAGCGCGACGCCGAAGCGCAGCTGCTCGATGAGCGGCGCGTCATCGGCGCAGATCGCTTCGGCGAGCGTGCGGATGACCGCGTTCGCGCGGTCGATCACGGGCAGTCCGTGCAGCGACTGCGCCTGGTTCACGACGATGTGGACCGCGAGCCGGTGGCCGAGCAGGAAGTCGACGAAGCGTTCGACGAACTCGCCGCGCACGGCACCGGAGCGACCTTCGCGCACGAACTCGGCGACGAGTTCCTCCAGCGCGTCGACGGCGGGGGCGACCGCGGCTTCGAGCAGCGCCTCCTTCGACGCGTAGTGGTAGAGCACGCTCGACTTCGAGTAGCCGGCGTGCGCGGCGATCTGCTGCAGCGAGGTGCCCGCGAAGCCCGCCGAGGCGAACTGCTCGAGCGCGGCCTGGCGCAGTTCGTCGCTTGCACGGACGCGAGCGTGCGCCTGGGTGTCGATCGGCATGCTTCGACGCTAATTGACCGATCGGTCAGATCCTGACCGATCGGGCAGATTCACGGATGACTCCCAGCACGCCGTGCCGCGCGGGTAGCGTGTCCACATGCGCAAGTACCTGTTCAGCGGGGCCGTACTCGCGGCGATCTTCAGCGGAATCGGCGTCGTGCGCGCCACCATCTCCGGTCCGCGCGACTGGCGGCTCCTGCTGATGTGGATCTCGTGGGCGGCGAGCCTCGCGATCGCGATCGGCACCGTCGCCGAAGACGCGAAACTCGGCGAACTCGAGGAGTGACGGGGCCGTCTCGACGCTGACGGCGTGTCAGTTGGCGGACGGCCGCGCGCACGGGCCAGACTGACAGCACCCCGAAATCCGCGACGAGAGGACCGACGATGTTCCGCCGCTGGCGCCGCGCGCGACAGGCCGCGCAAGCCGCCCACCACGTCGCCCCCGCAGCCGCACGCCCTACCACCGCGGCCGACCTTCGCGGCGAGCACATCTTCGAACTGCTGAACGCCAAGCTCGGGGAATTCCTCGGGCCGGGCGGCGGCTGGTCCGTCGTGCGCCGCGCCGACGGCGACACCGATCGCATCTTCCACGCAGTGCTCACGCACCAGATCGCCGCCGAACTCACCCGCGCGATCCTGGAAGAGCGCGAGCAGGTCGCGGTCGTGGTCGACTCCGACGAGATGTCCATGGTGCTCGGCTGGGAGCCGACGCCGCTCGTGGTCTGGGCCGAGCCGGTCGGGCAGGCGCAGCCGGTCGAGGCGGCCGACGCCGAGCCGGCAGCCGACGCCGAGCCCGTCGCATCCGAGCCTTCCGTGGCCGACGCCGAGCCCGCCGTGGCGCACGCGGCCTGATCGACCGTCCGGTTCCAAAAACCGGCCCCGATTCTTGTACGGCCACGGCCTCGCCGAGGCATTCGTGTTTCCTAGCGTGATCGCAGGGCACCCGCCCGCTCCGCCGACCGCAAGGGAACCGACCATGACCGCTGCCACGGCCACCCCGGCCAGAACCCGTTCCACCGCACGAGACCTTGCGCAGATCGCCGTGTTCGCGGCGCTCATCGCCGCGCTCGGGGTCCCCGGCGCGCTCTACCTCGGGGGCGGTGCCGTGCCGATCACGTTCCAGACCCTCGGCGTCATGCTCGCCGGAGCCGTGCTCGGCGCCCGCAAGGGGTTCCTCTCGGTGCTCCTGCTCGAGGTGCTCGTCCTCGCGGGCCTGCCGCTCCTCTCGGGCGGCCGCGGCGGTATCGCCGTGTTCGCGGGCCCGTCGGCCGGCTACCTGTTCGGCTGGCTGCTCGGCGTGCTCGTGATCGGATGGCTCACCGCCCGCCTGCTCCCCCGCTACCGGGTCTGGACCGCGCTCGTCGCGACCGCGTTCGGCGGCATCGTCGCGGTCTACCTCATCGGGGTGCCCTGGACGGCGGTCGCCCTCGACCTGCCGCTCGGCGCGGCGCTCGTTTCGGCTGCCGTGTTCCTGCCCGGCGACATCCTGAAGGTGGTCGTGACGGTGCTGATCGCGAAGGGCGTGCACCGGGCCCGGCCCGGTCTCATCGAGCCCCGGCCGTGGCCGTGGCGGCGACCGACCGCCACTGCCGCGTGAGCGACTGGCTCGGCGGACGCGGCGCGAGCCCCGCGCTCCGGTTCGGCGGGCGCACCGTGTCGTACCGCGAGCTCGGCCGCGCGGTCGACGAGGCCAGGCTCCCCGACGGTGCGATCGGATGCGCCGCCGGCGCCGACCCCGTCGAGACCGCCGTGACCGTGCTCGCCGCCCTCGACCGGGGCCGCGCAGTGCTCATCGGTGGCGGCCGCGCTGACGTCGCCGCGCTCGGCGACGCTCAGGCGGGCATCCTCGTGCGCACCTCGGGCTCCTCCGGGACCGCACGAACGATCACCCGCACGAGCGCCTCCTGGCTCGCGTCGGCCGCACCCCTCGCCGAGCTCACCGGCACCGGCCCTGCCGATCGCGTCGCCGTGACCGGGCCGCTGCACGTGTCGATGCACCTCTACGCCACCCTGCACGCCCTCTGGTCGGGCGCATGCGCGACCGACGATGTCGCCGACGCGAGCGTCGTGCACGCGACGCCCACCAGGCTCCAACGACTGCTCGGCGAGCACGACGTGCCGGACACGATCGTGGTCGCCGGCGCTCCGCTCGGCGAGCACGCCGCGTCGCGAGCCGCGTCCCGAGGCATCCGGGTGGTCGAGTACTACGGGGCTGCCGAGCTCTCGTTCGTCGCCGCCGGTGCGGGCGACGGCACGCTCTCGCCGTTCCCCGGCGTCGAGGTCGAACTCCGCGGCGACGGGCGCAGTCGCACCGTGTGGGCCCGGTCGCCGTACCTCGCCGACGGCTACCTCGGAACGCCCGGAGCGCTCCGGCGCGACGATCGTGGCTTCGCGAGCGTCGGCGACCTCGCCGAACCGGTCGCACCGGGCCGGTTCCGGGTCGTCGGGCGCGGCGACGCGGCGATCACGACGGCCGGCGCGACCGTGCTCGCCGAGCCCATCGAAGCCGTCGTCCGCGACCTTCCGGGCGTGCTGGAGGCCGTCGTCGTCGGTGTGCCCGACGCGGTGCTCGGCGAACGCGTCGTCGCGGTCGTCGAGCTCGCCGACCGCGGCGACCCGACCGCCGTCGCCGCTGACGTGCTCGAGCAGGCCGTTCGCGCACGCCTCGCCCCCGAGGAGCACCCACGACGCTGGTACCGTGCCGACCGGCTCCCCCGCACCGACGGCGGCAAGATCGCCCGCGGCGAGGTGCACCGCCTGCTCGCCGCAGACGGGTTCACCCGGCTCGGATCGGCCGATGAGCCGCGCTCCGAGCCGCCTGCGGCGGCGACATCGAGGGCAGTGCGATGACCGGGGCCGCGATCGTCGCCGCCCGTCGCACGCCGATCGGCCAGGAGCGCCGCGCGTTGCGCGACCTCACCGTCGACGCACTCGCCGCACCCGTGCTCGCCGCCGTCGCCGACGCGGTCGCACCCGCGGGCCTCGCCGTCGAGGACGTCGTGCTCGGCAACTGCCTCGGCCCGGGCGGTGACCTCGCCCGGGTGGCCGCGCTCCGAGCGGGCCTCGGAGCTCACGTACCGGGAGTGACCGTCGACCGCCAGTGCGGATCCGGGCTCGACGCAGTACTGCAGGCTTCGGCCAGGGTGCGAGCGGGCGATGCGCGACTCGTCCTGGCCGGCGGAGCCGAGTCGGCGTCGACCGCGCCGCACCGGTTCTGGCCCGACTCGGGTGAGCGCTACACACGCGCGCCGTTCGCTCCGGCCGGCTTCCCCGACCCCGATATGGGGCCCGCCGCCGAGGCCGTCGCGCGTACGGCCGGCGTGCGTCGAGAGCGGCAGGATGCCTGGGCCGCCAGTTCGCACGCTCGAGCCGTCGCCGCTCGCGACGCGGGCCGATTCGACCGAGAGATCGTCGAAGTCGCGGGTGTGGACCGAGACGAGCGACCCCGCCGAGGGCTCGATGGGGCGACGCTCGCCCGGTTCCCGGCGGCCTTCGAAGCGCAGGGAACCGTCACGGCCGGAAACTCGTGCGGCAATGCCGACGGCGCCGCCGCGATGGCGGTGATCGACGAGGCCGCGGCCCGCTCGCTCGGAGTGCCCGCCCTGCGGGTCCGCGCCGCCGCCGTCGCGGCGGGCGATCCCGCCCTGCCCGGCTTGGGGGCGGCACCGGCGATCCGTTCCGCACTCGCCCGCGCCGGCGCTTCCGTGGCCGACCTCGGATTCGTCGAGATCACCGAGGCGTTCGCCGCGCAACTGCTCGCCGTGACCGACGCACTCGAGCTCGACGAGCGGATGGTCAACGCCGACGGCGGCGCGCTCGCACTCGGCCACCCCTGGGGCGCCTCGGGCGCGGTGCTGCTCGTGCGACTCGCCGCACGCATCGCCGCCTCCGACGACGCACGGCTGGGGCTCGCCGCCTGCTCCATCGGCGGCGGGCAGGGCATCGCGATGATCGTGGAACGGATCGCATGAGCATCATCGAGTTCGACCGTGCCGGCTGCGAGATCGGCGGCACCCCCGTGCTGCGCGACATCACCCTCACTCTCACCGAACGCCGGATCGGCATCATCGGCGCCAACGGCTCGGGCAAGTCGACCCTCGTGCGCATGATCAACGGGCTCGTCGCCCCGACCACCGGAACCGTCACGGTCGACGGGATCGACGTCGCGCGCAAGGCCCGCGAGGTTCGCAGGCTCGTCGGGTTCGTCTTCACGAACCCCGACACCCAGATCGTCATGCCGACCGTACGCGAAGACGTCGCCTTCACCCTTCGCCGGCACCGGCTCCCCGCGGCCGAGGCCGCAGCCCGAGTCGATGAGACGCTCGAGCGGTTCGGTCTCACCGACCTCGCCGACCGGCCCGCGCACCGGCTCTCGGGCGGCCAGAAGCAGCTGCTCGCGCTCGCCGCGGTGCTCGTCGCACGCCCTGCGATCCTCGTCGCCGACGAGCCGACGACGCTCCTCGACGCGCGGAACGCGCGCCTGGTCTCGGAGCATCTCGAGCGGCTCGACCAGCAGATCGTCGTCGTGAGCCACCAGCTCGACCTCTTCGAGCGGTACGACCGCGTCATCGTCATCGACGACGGCCGGATCGCCGCGGACGGCGAGCCCGCGGCGGCGATCGACGCGTACCGGGCGGCGATCGGATGATCGGGCTCTACCATCCGGGCAGGTCGCTCGTGCACCGAATGCCGGCGCTCGCGAAGCTCGGCGCGCTCGCGCTCATCGTCGGCGTCTCGGCCGCCTTCAGCGCACTCTGGGTGCAGCTCCTGCTGCTCGGCGTCACCGCCGTCTGCTTCGTGCTCGCTCGCATCCCCGTGCGGGTCGCACTCGCGCAACTGGTGCCTCTCGCCTGGATCCTCGCGATCGCCGTGCCGGTGCAGTTCTTCTTCGGCGGCTGGGAGGCCGCAGCGACGATGAGCACGCGGCTCACGGTGGCCGTGGCGCTCGCCGCGCTCTACACGCTCACAACCCCGGTGCCCGCCACGCTCGATGCGATGCAGCGGATGCTCCGTCCGTTGCGGCGGTTCATCGACCCCGACCGCGTCGGACTCGCACTCGCACTCGCCATCCGCTGCCTTCCCCTGCTCGCCGAGATCGTGCGTGCGGTGATCGAGGCACGCCGGGCACGCGGCGCAGAAGGCTCGCCGCTCGCCCTCGCCGTGCCCGTCGTCGTGCGGGCGCTGCAGTCCGCCGACGAACTCGGCGACGCGCTCATCGCGCGCGGCTTCGACGACTGAAGCGCTCGGGCGGCGTGCTCGTCGCGCCCGGACGGGCGGACACTCGTTGCGGTCCGGCGCCCGACGACCCACCGCGGGATGTGGACGGCCGCGCCCCGATGTCGGTCGGCACGGGCAGACTGGTCGGCGGCCCGACCACGGGCGGCCCGGCACCCGGCACCCGGCACCCGGCACCCGGCACCCGGCACCCGGCACCCGGCACTCGGCAGGCAGGAGACCACCCGACATGATGGGCATCACGCACGCGACGAGCGGTGCCGCCGCCTGGGTGGCCGTCACGAGCGCCATGCCGGTCGCGACGCTCGGCATCTACCCGCTCGACCCGACCGGCGTGCTGGCGGGCGCCGCGGTCTGCGCCGGTGCCGCTCTGCTGCCCGATGCCGATCACCGCAGCGCCACGATCGCCCGAGCGGTGCCGATCCTCGGACGGCTCGCGACCGATGCCATCGGCGAGCTCACCGGCGGGCACCGCCACGGCGCGCACTCCGCTCTCGCGGTGGCCGTGGTCGCCGCGGCCGCGTGGGCCCTCTCGCTCGTCACGCTGCCGGCCGACGTACTCGCACCGCACACGGTCTCGGCAGAGGCGGTCGGCACCGGCACCCTCGCCGCGGGCGCCGGCATCGGCACCGCCGCGCTCACCGCGTTCGGACTTCGAGCACGCCGGTTCGTCGTCTCGTGGCCGCTCGCGTGGTTCGTGGGCGCTGCGCTCGGCGCGTTCATCGCGATCGCCGCACCCGAGCAGGCGGCGTGGTTCCCGCTCGCGGTCACGGTCGGCTTCACCGTCCACCTCGCCGGCGACCTCCTCACCGTCGGCGGGCTTCCCGGTCTGCTGTGGCCGTGGGTGCCGCGGCCGCCCCGGAGCATCCGACCCGTGCCGGTGCTGAGGCAACTGTGGCTGCCGAACGGGTACGTCGCGCTGCCCCTTCTCGGTCGCACTGGATCGATGCGCGAAGCCGGGCTGGGCGCGGTGCTCGCGCTCTACAGCTTCGCCGGCTTCGGCTATGAGACGATGCGACTGTTCGGAGTCGACATCGCCCTGTGAGCACTCGCGTCGCCCGGTCGGCCGACGCGCGGGCCCGACCCGACCCGGCCCGTGGGCCGGGTCGGGCCGATGTCAGCGCGTGACCTGGAAGGTCGCGTCCTGGCGTGCGGTCTGCGCGGAGCTGCTCGAGAGCACGTCGATCCGCAGCACGTACCCCGAGTGCCGGATGTAGCGGTCGGGGAAGTTGTACGAGCGGAATGAGGCCCAGGCGCTGTCGGCGAGACCGGCCGTGCGGTAGAACGTCGCGTCGGCCCGGAAGGTCGAGGTGTTGTCGTTCTGCGCGAGACGCAGCTCGTAGTTGGAGTGACGCAGGTACCGGCCCGGGAAGTTGACCGATTCGAACGACACCCCGGCCGAATCGGCCAGCCCCGGAACGATGCGCCACTGCTGGTCGGCCGTCGGGTCCATCGGGAACGGGTCGATGCGCGCCACGTTGCTGGCGTGCCGCACGTAGCGGTCGGGGAAGTTGTACGACTTGAGCCGGTTCCACTGCGGTGCCCCCCACCGATCGAGCAGCCTCGTGTACTCGGCCGACGTGATCGGCGAGATGGTGGCGTGCTTGGCGTTGATGGGCGCCGTGAAGCTGCGCTGGTTGAGCGTCGACCACGAGTTGCCGCCCGGGTTGGTCGTCTGCCAGGCGTAGAAGACGGGGTTCGACGGTGCGAACGAGTCGCCCCACAGCCAGAACGTGTTGGTGGTGTTCGACTTCACCAGGATCGGAGCCTCGATGGCGCCGCCCTGCTTGAGGCCCGACGTCAGGGTCGTGAAGCTGTTCGGCGCCCCCGTGGTCGAGCGTGCGACGTAGAGGTTGCCGTTGTCCATGTTCTTGTAGCTGAGGTAGAAGTTGCCGCCGTCGACGAGCACGTCGGCGTCGAGCACGTTGAAGCCGGGGTCGAAGAAGACCTGTGCCGATCCCATGTTCACGAAGTCGGTCGTGTAGTTGACCATGACGACGTCACGCGTGCCGTTGTTGGCCGAGTAGATGACCGCGTACTGGTTGCGCGAGGGCACCCAGAACGCCTGCGGCGCCCACGAGTGGGTGTTCATCGTGTGCAGGCGTACACGGCGGTAGTTGCTGAACGCGGTGAGGTCGGTGGAGTCCCAGACGTGGATGTACTGATTGTTCTCGGTGAACACCCGCCCCTTGAGGTCGGTGGCGAGCACCACGAACCGGTCGTCCTGCTTGCGCAGGATGTACGGGTCGCGCAGGCCCTGGGTGCCGGCGGTGGGCGTGACGACGGCGTTGTTCTGGTTGAGCGGGGTCCAGTTCAGGCCGTCCTGGCTGACGGCGAGGTGCAGCGCGTAGCTGTCGCCCGACTGGTTCGGCGACTCGGTGAAGTACCCCATGACGTAGCCCGAGTACGGCGGCGCTGCCACGGCGGGCGCCGCGCCGATGAGCGGCATGACCAGGCCGACCGTGAGCAGCGAGAGCAACGCCAGGAGCAGCTTCCTGGACCGGGATACGGCGTGCAGCATTCGAGTTCTCCTCATTGAGAGTGTTACCGGTAACAATTCAGTTGGATATTGCCCGGTTGCGCGACGGATTGTCAAGGCGCGGGCACGCGCGCCAGGCCGCCTCCCCGACCCCGATGGCGAATGCGACGGAGGGAGTCCGTCAGAGGTCCACGCTCGCGCGATCTGGCATCAGTTCACCGGGGAAGTGCCATAGTACCGAGCAGAATGTCGCACTGATCGGAGAGTTGCGGGCAGAATGACGCTATTCGAGGCATCCTCACCTCGCACTTCGCCCACCGGTTCTCAGCGAAAACATAGAAAACTATTGACCCGCCTCGCCTCGCACCTATAGACATTCCACAAGCGACGACCCGTCCGGCACCGCCGGGCCCGGGTCGTCACCGTCGGAGTGATGCAACGAGGAGTCACCCCGCACCACTCCGAGTCCGCTCGCACGCCCGTGCGAGCGATCAGGAGAGGAATCCGGATGTCAGCGTTCAGACGACGCAGAGTGCTCGGAGGGGCGGCGGTCAGCGCCGCCGTCGCCGGGCTGCTGCTCACCACACTCTCTCCGATCGGCCCGGCGGCCGGTTCGGAGGAGCTGCCCGAACTCATGCGCAATGCCGACGAGGACGTCAGCGTCGTGGAGGTGACGGTCGCCGACCGCACCGAACTCGACCGCCTCGTCGCGACCGGCGTCGACCTCGACCACGGGGTCGACGTCAACGAGGACGGCACCTTCACGGTCGACGCGATCGTGACCCCGAGCGAGGTCGAGGCGCTCGAGGCTCGCGGCTTCAGCATCGGCGGCGTGCTCTACACCGAACAGGACACCGAGGCCCGGATCGCCGAGCGCGAGGCGGTGCGCAGCGAAGCCATCGAGCAGCTGCAGACCTTCCAGGCCGAGGTCGCCGACGACGGCGTCTCCGATGTCGAGATCCTGCGCGCCGACTACTACACGTCGTTCGGGGTCGGCTACCTGTCGGTCGAGGCCCGCTACGCCGACGGCCAGGCCAACACGGCACCGCTCGTCGTCGAGCGCGACAACGGGCCCGGCACCGAGATCGGCAGCGGCGGCACGCAGAACATCACCCGTTTCGTCGACGCGAGCGTCTACATCAAGCACCGCGGAGCCACGGCGGTCGAGACGCGTCCCGACCAGGTGCGCATCGTCAGCCCCACCGGCGACGTCGCCGTCGCGACCGTGCGCGACTGGCTGCCGATCTCGAGCGACCCGGTGTTCGGCGCGGGATTCCAGACCGACTTCATCTCGTCGTACCTCACGCCGACCGAGCTCTACGACCGCATCGAGTCGCTGCAGGCCGAGTTCCCGCAGATCTCCGAGATCGTCGAGCTGCCCTACAAGACGAACGGCTACCGCCGGCTCGCCCAGGGCCTGCTCGGCACCGCCAACGCGAGCCGCGTCGGCCTCGACTCGACGGCGTGGGGCCACGAGGGCGGCAACGACCTCGTCGTGACCGCGGTCGACCCGGGCGCGGCGAACGCGCCGCTGTCGGTCTCGGTCGCGGGATCCACGGTGACCGTGTCGCTCGCGACCGACGCGAGCGGGGCCGTGACGTCGACCGCCGCCCAGGTCGTCGCCGCGCTCAACGCGTCGCCCGCCGCGGCCGAGCTGGTCACCGCGTACACCTACCGCGGCAAC
The DNA here is from genome assembly GCF_008365295.1 of Agromyces intestinalis. Taxonomy (NCBI): domain Bacteria; kingdom Bacillati; phylum Actinomycetota; class Actinomycetes; order Micrococcales; family Microbacteriaceae; genus Agromyces; species Agromyces intestinalis. The sequence goes on along the minus strand of NZ_CP043505.1, from coordinate 3,374,213 downwards.
GCCGGAACCGGCGTGGTGGCACCGGGCTCGGTCGCGCTGACCGACGGCCTGCTGGCGCCCGACACGGTCTCGCGCGACCCGCACCCCGTATACGCGATCCGCATCGGCGCGGTGCGCGACGGCTCCAAGCCGGGCGTGCTCGCCTACGCGCAGGAGCACGCGCGCGAGTGGGTGCCGCCACTGGTCACGATCGAGACCGCCGAGCGACTGCTGCGCAACTACGCCACGAACGCGAAGGTGCGCGAGATCGTCAACAACCTCGACATCTGGATCATCCCGTCGACGAACCCGGATGGCGGGCACTACTCGTTCTACGACTTCGCCTCGCAGCGACGGAACATGACGAACCACTGCCCGATCACCGGGAACGCCGACGCGCTCGCCCGCAACACCTGGGGCGTCGACGTCAACCGCAACTACGACGAGTACAGCTTGTTCGACGGGTACAGCGGGGCATCCGCCTCGTGCACCGGCGACACTTACGCCGGCCCGTCGGAGCTGAGCGAGCCCGAGAGCCGCAACATCGACTGGATCGCCGCGAACAACCCCAAGATCACGTTCGCGATGAACCTGCACAGCTCGGGCAACTACTTCATGTGGGCGCCCGGCGCGTACAAGGTGCCCGGTCGTGAAACCGCTCCTCGCCCGAGCGCCGAGGACGAGGCGTACTTCTGGGAGGCCGCCGAGCGCATCCTCACCGAGATCAAGCGCTTCCGCGGCATGTCGGTGACCCCGGCGCGCACCGGCCCCGTGGCCGACGTGCTGTACTCGGCGGCCGGCAACTCGGGCGACATGCTCTGGTACAAGTACGGCATCTACGCCTGGGACTTCGAGGTCGGCACGCAGTTCCAGCCGCCGTTCGAGTCGTCGAACCCGACGGGCGCCTCGGCGCACGCCGAGTCGCAGGAGTTCGCCAACGGCATGCTCGAGCTGATGCGCATCGCGCTGGACCGCAGCAAGGGCGAAGACACGGCGAAGCCCGTGATCGAGCTCACGGGCGACCCGTCGGCCACGCTCGACGGCAACGAGCACTCGCTGGTGCTCGAGGCCCGCGACGCCGAGACCGGCCTCGACGTGGTCGTCGGCAACCTCTACAAGGACGGCGCGTTGTACAAGAGCACGCAGTTGAAGGCGGATGGCGCGGGGCAGGCCACCCACACGATCGACCTGTCGACCGTGGTATCGGGCGGGCTGCCGCTCGGCGACTACACGCTGAGGTACAACGCGCGCGACCTGGCCGGCAACCTGTCGCAGACCAAGCAGTTCGCGTTCACCGTCACCGACCTCACCAAGCCGAAGGTGACGCTCGTGTCGCCGACGACGGCGGGGCCGTTCCAGAAGCTCCAGGTGCAGGTCGACGCGACCGACAACCACGGGCTGCAGCGGATCGTGGCGAACATCTACCAGGACGGCGTGCTCGTGAAGAGCACCCAGTCCGCCGTGGGCGGCGCGAAGAGCGGAACGCACTCCGCGACCGTGACGCTGCCCGACGGCGACTACACGGTCAAGTACAACGCCCAGGACCTGAAGGGGCTCATCTCGCAGACGAGCACCTTCGCGTTCACCATCGACGCCACGGTTCCGACCGTGACGGTGAAGGGCGGCCCGAACGAGACCGTCGGCAGCGATGGCGTCTACTCGCTCGTGAGCTTCAAGCTCTCGGACGCGGGCAAGATCGACAAGCTGACGCTGAACGGGGTCGAGAAGGACCTGACCGACAACGCGTGGAGCGATCTCAACTTCGTGCGCCCTGGCATCTTCGGCGCGGTCGCGGGTGAGAACACCCTCGTCGTGTTCGACGTTGCCGGCAACGCGAAGACGCTGACGTTCACGCTGAACTAGCCGAAAGCGAAGCGGCCCGGTCTGGGATTCAGACCGGGCCGCTTCGTGGTGGTGCACCCCCAGGGACTTGAACCCTGAACCCACTGATTAAGAGTCAGTTGCTCTGCCGATTGAGCTAGAGGTGCGTGGTTTCGGCCCCGTTCCTTCGAACCCGGGCCGAGCGACTACGTTAGCAGGTCGATGCGGGTCGGCGCCAATCGAGGGGCGAAACGCGGGGTGCGGGACATCCGCCCCCGTTAGCCTGAGCGGGTGACCACTGAAGCCGCCCTGCCCTCCGACGCTTCCCCGTACGCCGACGATCTCAGGCTCGCCCTCGAGCTCGCCGACCTCGCCGACTCGGTCTCCCTCGCGCGGTTCCGCGCGATCGACCTCGAGGTGCGCACGAAGCCCGACCGCACGCCGGTCACCGAGGCCGACCTGGCCGTCGAGCGAGCGATCCGCGATCGGCTCGCCGAGGTGCGCCCCGACGACGGCGTGCTCGGCGAGGAGTTCGGCACCGAGGGTTCGACCGCCCGGCAGTGGATCATCGACCCCATCGACGGCACCGCGAACTTCCTGCGGGGTGTGCCGGTCTGGGCGACGCTCATCGCGCTCGCCATCGACGGGCGCCCGGTCGTCGGGGTGGTCGCGATGCCCGCGCTCGGGCGGCGCTGGTGGGCTGCGGCGGGCGGCGGCGCGTGGACGGTGGATGCCCCGGGCACCACGGCACCGTCGATGAGTTCTGCGGATGCCTCGCGGCCCGAGCCGCGACGCATCGCGGTGTCGGGCGTGGCGAGTCTCGCCGATGCATCCCTGAGCTTCCAGAGCATCGCGCAGTGGCGCGATGCCGGCTACCTGGATCGCCTGCTCGCCCTGTCGCAGCGCGTCTGGCGCGACCGCGCCTACGGCGACGCGTGGTCGTACATGCTGCTCGCCGAGGGTCTGCTCGAGATCGTCGGCGAGTTCGACGTGAAGGTCTACGACCTCGCCGCGCTCGTGCCGGTCGTCGAGGAGGCCGGTGGCCGGTTCACCTCGATCACCGGCGAAGCCGGCCCGTGGCACGGCAGCTCGCTCGCGACGAACGGCCCGCTGCACGACACGGTGCTCGAAGCACTCGCCGAGTCCGAGTGACGCCGCCGGGCCCCTGCCCGCCACGCCCGCTAGGGTGGGCGGATGATCCAGCACACGGTCTCGTTCCGCCTCGTCAGCGCGCCCGGAAGCGCCGAAGAAGCCGACTTCCTCGACACCGCCCGAGCGACGCTGAGCGCGATCCCCGGCGTGCAGGAGTTCACCGTGTCGCGTCAGATCAGCCCGAAGAGCACGCACACGCACCAGTTCTCGATGGTGTTCGCCGACGCCGAGGCGTATCGCGCCTACGACGCCCACCCGGCGCACGGCGCGTTCGTCGCCGATCGCTGGGTGCCCGAGGTGGCGGAGTTCCAGGAGCTGGACCTGGTCGCGATCCCGGCCTGAGCGTCGCCCGGCGGCGGCTCAGGGCTACCGGCTCAGGGCTTCAGCTCGGGCAGTGCTCCCCCGCGTCGGGCGTCGCCCCAGAGGTCGACGCCGCTGTCGACGGCGTGCCGGTCGATCTCGGCGAGCTCGTCGGCCGTGAACTCGAGCCGGTCGAGTGCATCGAGGTTCTCGTCGAGCTGTTCGACCCGGCTCGCGCCGATGACCAGGCTCGTCACGCGGTCGTCGCGCAGCGCCCACGCGAGCGCGAGCTGTGCGAGCGACTGGCCGCGCGAGCGCGCCACGGCATCGAGGGCGCGCAGGTGCGCGCGCGTGGCATCCGTCAGCCGGTCCGTGTCGAACGAACCGCCGCTCGCCGCTCGCGATCCCTCGGGGATGCCGTCGAGGTACTTGTTCGTGAGCATGCCCTGCGCGAGCGCCGTGAAGCCGATCACGCCGAAGCCGAGCTCGCCGGCGGCGTCGAGCAGCCCCTCGGTCTCGATCCAACGGTTGAGCATCGAGTACGACGGCTGGTGGATGGTGAGCGGGGTGCCGAGCTCGCCGAGCAGGCGCGCGATCTCGCGGGCGTCGTCGGCGCCGTACGACGAGATGCCGACGTAGAGCGCCTTGCCACTGCGCACGATGTGGTCGAGCGCGGCGGCGGTCTCCTCCAGCGGTGTCTCGGGGTCGGGCCGGTGCGAGTAGAACAGGTCGACGTACTCGAGCCCGAGTCGCGCGAGCGACGCGTCGAGCGAGGCCACGAGGTACTTGCGGCTGCCGCCGACGCCGTACGGGCCGGGCCACATGTCCCAGCCGGCCTTGGTCGAGACGATCAGCTCGTCGCGGTACGGCGCGAGGTCGGTCGCGAGGATGCGGCCGAAGTTCGATTCGGATGCCCCGTAGGGAGGCCCGTAGTTGTTCGCGAGGTCGAAGTGCGTCACGCCGCGGTCGAATGCGCGGCGCACGATGGCGCGCTGCGCGTCGAGCGGGCGGTCGTCGCCGAAGTTCTGCCAGAGGCCGAGCGAGAGCAACGGCAGTTTCAGCCCGGATCGTCCCGAGCGGCGATAGGTCATGCGGTCGTAGCGGTCGGATGCAGCGAGGTAACCCACTCGCCGATGCTATCGAGCCGCATGCCGCGCTCGAGGTGCGCCGCGGACGCGGAGTCGAGGCATCCGTCGCGTCCCCTCGACCACTGTGGCGACCGTACATCGAATCGGGCGACCTGTTATCGATCATCGCACTGATGGCAGCACCCACCTCGCGGGCACGCTGGCTCGGACGCAGTTGAGGAGACCCCGATGCACGAGTTCGAGAGCGACGGCTGGTTCTGCGACGAGCCCGAGTGCGACTACTGCCTGGCGGCGTTCACCGACTGACCGACCCCGGCCCGGCCCACTGGGGTCAGGCGCAGGCCAGGTCGATCGCCTGGTCGAGCACGGGGCGCAAGTCCGTCTCGTTCACGTCGGGCGCCTCGCCGTTCGATCCGTTGAACGAGTTGACGAACGACGGCACGAACCCGTCGAGGAACGCCGCGGGGCTCGGGCAGCCCGGTTGCAGCGCCGAGACGGTCATTTGCGCCATCGAGTCGACCTCGGGGCTCACCGGGTATCCCCAGCTCACGAACGCGTCGGCGACGACGCGCACCGCGGCGTCGGTATCGGCCGCCCCGGCCGGTTCTGCCGCCTCGCTCGGCTCAGCCGCGGGAGCCGAATCGACCTCGGCGACCGGCTCCGACTCGACCGCCGGGGCTGAGGAAGCCGGGCCGCCTGCGGCGAACGACGCGCATCCCGTCAGGGAGAGCGCGAGTGCCGCGAATGCGACGGTGAGGGTGACTCGGGGGGCACGCACAGGCGCAGTCACGGAATGGGATCCTCTCGGGGGGGGGCTCCTCCGTCGGACGCGGAGGACTCGGGGACATGGCGGCTCGGGCTGCCGCGAACCCATCATCACGCATCGATCGCCGCTGCGGCGCCCTCTGCGCTTCGAAGGCCCCGAATTGGGGGTGCGGGCCGTCAGCGCCCCGAAGCGGGGCCCCGAGACCCCGACGGCTCGTGGCTGCGCCCCGCGCGCGACGGTCGCCGGCTCCATGCGACGCCGGCGAGGCAGAGCGCACCGCCGACGAGTCCCCACACCGTCGGCAGCTCGCCGAGCAGCAGCCACGACATGAGCACGACGATCGCCGGCACCGCGAGGGTCGCCGACGCGGTCGCCCCGGCGGTGCTGCGCTGCAGCACGAACGCCCACAGCAGGAACGCGACCGCCGACGGGAACACCCCCAGGTAGACGACCCCGAGCGTCGCGGGAACCGGGGCGACGACGACCTCGCCTGCGAGCTGCGGCAGGAACGCGAGCAGCGCCGCGGCTCCGACGGCACACCCGACCCAGGTCGCCGACAGCGCGTCGACGGTGCGCAGCGCGACCTTCTGCACCAGCACCCCGCTCGCATAGAGCGCCGCCGCGACGAGCCCGAGCACGATGCCGAGCGCGTCGCCGTGCACGCCCGATCCGCCGACCGCGATCACGACGACGCCGACGAATGCGACGCCGATGCCGACCATGAGGGTGCGCGGGAATCCCTCGTGCAGTGCGACTCCGGCGACGACCGCGACGAGCAGCGGCGCGATGTTCACGAGCATCGCGGTCGTGCCTGCGTCGAGGTGCCGCTCGGCGACGTTGAGCGCGAGCGTGTACCCCGCGAACCACAGCACGCCGTATGCGGCCACGAGGGCGAGCCCCCGACCGCGCGGCAGAGGCGGGCGACGCCAGATCGCGACCGCGACGAGCGCCACCGTGCCGACCGCCTGCCGGCCGAGCGCGAGGGCGCCCGGCGAGTACGCGTCGCCGATCCATCGGATCGCGATGAACGCCGAGGCCCACAGCACGAGCACGATGCCGGTCGCGACCGGCACGCGCCAGTCGATCGATCGACGATCGGTGGTCGCTCCACGCGTGACGGCGGGGTGGGATATCTCGAGCATGCTCCCATGCTCGACCGCGGCTCGATTCAGCACAAGCGAACGATACTTTCGGTCGATTCAGTGATGCTGTACGGTTCAGGCATGGTCGATCCTCACCGGCTTCGCGTGTTCCGAGCGGTCGTGCACACGGGCTCCATCAACCGGGCCGCCGATCGCCTGGGCTACACGCCGTCGGCCGTCAGCCAGCACGTGAGCGCCCTGCAGCGCGAGACCGGCCTGGTGCTCGTCGAACGCGTGGGGCGGGGCATCCGGCCCACCGCGGCTGGTCTCGTCGTCGCCGAACGCGCGACGCGCGTGCTCGACCAGCTCGCCGAGTTCGAGAGCCTCGCCGACGACCTCCGGGCCGGCCGTCGCGGCACCCTGCGGGTCGGATGCTTCATGTCGGCGAACCGCGCGTGGATGCCGGTGATCGTCGGCACGCTCGCCGACGAATTCCCCGAGCTCGTGGTCGAGATCGACCTGCTCGAGCTCCGGGGCCGGCGGTCGGCCGATCCCGACCTCGAGATCTACATCGCCGAATCGGTCCGCGGCGACCGCGATCCGACGGTGGCCGACGGCGAGGCCGACGGGTACGACCTCGAAGAGCTGCGCGCCGAGGGCTACCTCGCGGTCGTTCCCGCCGCGCACCCGCTCGCGGGGCGCGCCTCGGTCGGGCTCGCCGAACTCGCCGCGGAGGCGTGGATCGACAACGACCACGCGCGCGGGCCATGCCGCGAGATCGTGATCACGGCATGCGCCGAGCGGGGCTTCGTGCCGCGGTTCCGGGTCGCCGCCCCCGACTACGCGAGCGCGTTCGACTATGTCGCCGAGGGCGTCGGCATCACGGTCGTGCCCAGGCTCGGGGCGTTCCGCCTGCCGGGCGACGTCGTCGCGGTGCCCGTCGCCGACGCCGACGTGCGGCGGCGCGTGATGCTGCGGGTGAAGCGCGCGATGCGCAGCCACCCTGCGGCGATGCGCATGGCCGAACTCGTGCGAGCTGCGGCACTCGCGTGACGCACGAACAGCGGTTCCGCAGTGTGCGACGACGACCGAAGGGTGGAGATGGGGGGAATCGAACCCCCGTCCATCGCTGAGATTCCACGCATTCTCCGGGCGCATCCTGTCGAGCGTTCTCATCGGCCCCGACTCTTGTGACAGGCACCTGAGTCGACGGGCCCAGCCTGAAAGAGTCCCGCACACCGTTCAGGCGCCGGTGCGCAGCAAGTTCCCTAGATGACGCCAGTGACCGGGGCGGGAACGAACCCGGACTGACGGACTATCGGCTCTGCTTACGCAGCGAGAGCGAAGTCGGACTGCTTGTTATTGGCAGTTATTGATTCGCAGGGAGCGTTCACGAGATAACCCTGCATCCTCGGCCCGCTTCTCGTGGGCACACAGGCGATGTCGAAACCGATCATCCCCATGCGCGCCAGTTGCTGGCGGGTCGTCGTCGCACACTGTGGAATTGCCAAGTCCGCGGTTCACCTGGGCGAGCGCGGCCCTACAGTCTAGAACAGATCCGGTTCGCGCACCATTCCGGATGCCCCGGATCTTGAGGAGGCCGCATGACCACCATCATCGCCGTCACGGGCCGCGCCGACGAGCGCGTCGCCCCCGAGCTCGCGGCCGTCGCGGTCACCGTCGCCGTATCGGGGCCCGATGCCGAGCGTTCGCTGCGCGACGTCGCCGACGCGCACACACGGCTCCTCGGCGGCATCCGCGAACTCGAGGCTGCGGGCTCGCTCGAACGCTGGTCGGCAGGGCAGGTGCAGACCTGGTCGCACCGGCCGTGGAACGCCGACGGGCGGCAGCTGCCGCCCGTGTTCGACGCGCGCACGCGCGTCGAGGTCGTGTTCCGCGATCTGGCGGTGCTCGCCGCATGGGCGGGCGGCCTCGGCGCCGACGATCTCGTTCGGATCGAGGGCATCGACTGGCGGTTGACCGATGCCACGGGCCGCCGCGTGCGCGAACAGGCGCAGCGTCGTGCCGTGGCCGACGCGGTCGCGAAGGCGCGCGTCTACGCCGAGTCGCTCGGGCTCGGCACTCCGGTGCCCGTCGAACTCGCCGACTCGGGGCTGCTCGCCCCGCGCGACGTACCGCGACCCGCCCCGCTGTTCGCCCGCGCGGTCGCGATGGATGCCGGCTCGCCGGCCCCCGAGCTCGCACCGGGCGATCTCGTGATCGAGGCATCCGTCGACGCACGTTTCAGCGCCGAACCCGCCTGAGCGCCGCTCAGCCCCGCTCGGCAGCTCAGCCCCGCTCGAGGAGCCGCGCTTCGAGGCCGGCCAGCTCGCTCAGCGCGAGCCCCGACGCGAGCAGATAGTCGCGCGCCGACCCGTGCTCGCGTTCCACGCGCTCGATGGCCGACTCGATCGCCTCGGGCGGGCTGCCGCCCATGAGCACGCGCAGCTCGGGGCTGTCGGGCACGCCGTACCGGCCGATCATCTCGATCATGCCCTCCAGCCACTCGCCGGCGAGGTTCTGCTCGGTGCGCTCGTAGTCGGCGATGACCGCATCGCGGTCGACCCCGACCGCGAGCAGGGTCATCGCGACCACGACACCGGTGCGGTCCTTGCCGGCGGTGCAGTGCACGAGCACGGCGCCGTCGGCGGTCGAGATGTCGCGCACGGCGTCGACGACAACGCGCGAGTGCTGCGTCACGATGCGCTCGTACAGCACCTCGAGCGAAACACCGCCGGCGCCCTGCGAGGCGCCCGACCCCTCGAAGACCGGCAGGCGCCGCACTTGCAGGTCGAGCCCGTCGAGGTCGTCGGGCATCGCATGCGCCTCCCGCTCGTCGCGAAGGTCGATCACACGCGACAGACCGAGTTCGCGCAGGTGGTCGCGCCCGTCGTCGCCGAGCCGGAACAGGCCGTCGGAGCGGTAGAGCACGCCGGATCGGACGATGCCATCGGCGGCCGGAAGCCCACCGACGTCGCGGAAGTTGTAGGTGCCCGGAACGGGGATCCTCGTCGAGATCTGCACGGGCCGTAGCCTAACCCTCGCGCCCGACACCGGATCCAGCTTCGGTCAACGCGACACCCCATTCGCCGGCGAGTCCCCGCCGGCCGGCCTCGGTGACCTCGACGCCGCGACGCGACCCGGTGCGGCGGCGCACCCAGCCGAGCTCGGTCGCCCGCGCGGCGACCGCTTGCCCCAGGGCACCGGCGAGGTGGAACCGTCGCTCGGTCCAGTCGAGGCAGGCGAGCACGGTCGCCCGACGATGCGCACGCACGGCGTCGAGGTCGATGCCGAGATCGTCGAGCCGGTCGGTCGCGTCCGCGGCGAGTGCGAACTCGTCGTCGAACCGGTCGAGCACGCCCTGCGCGACGAACGCATCCGCGATCGCGACGCCGACCGCTCCGGCGAGATGGTCGTAGCAGTAGCGACCCGACGCGAGGTCGCGGGCCTCGCGGTGCCGGCGGTAGTCGTGCACCGGGGTGGGTCTCGCGAGTGCGCCCAACTGCTCGAGTGCCGCGGCGACCCCGGTGTGGGCGATGCGGAAGAACCGCTGTCGTCCGCGCGACTCGACGACCAGCAGCCCGGCGTCGACGAGCACCGCGAGGTGCTCGCTCGCGGTCGACGCCGACACGCCCGCGGCCGCCGCGAGCTCGCCCGCGGGTCGGCGCGAGCCGTCCATCAGCAGCGACACGATCTCGCTGCGCGCGGGCACGGCGAGCGCCCGCCCCAGCACCGAGAAGTCGGTTCCCATACCGGCAGACTAGGCGCTGCACGATTCGGCGGGCACCGAAACGTTCCGGTCGTACGGTTGCCCCATGACCACACACCAGTACCGCACCGAACTGGCCTGGCACGGTTCGACCGCCGCGGGCTATGCCGCCTACTCGCGTGACCACGTCGTGAGCGCGCCGCCGGCCTCCGCAGCACTGCACCTCAGCGCCGACCGCGCATTCCTGGGCGACCCGGCCCTGCTCAACCCCGAGCAGCTGCTCGTCGCGGCGGCGAGCTCGTGCCTGCTGCTGTCGTTCCTCGGTGAGGCGGCCCGCGCCGGCATCGACGTGATCGGCTACACCGACGGCGCCGAGGGCGACCTGCGCGGCGGGCGCATCGCCACGATCGTGCTGCGGCCCCGCATCCGCGTGGTCGGCGCCGAGCCTGGGCGCGTCGAGGCGCTGCTGCGCGAGGCGCACGAGCACTGCTTCATCGCGAACTCGCTCACGAGCGAGGTGTCGCTGGAGCCGGTGATCGAGGCCGGAGTGCCGGCATGAGCAGGCCCGAGCATGAGCCCGGGCGCGATCTCGCCATCGCACTCGAACAGCGACCGGGTGCACTCGCCGAGTTCGCCGCGGTGATCGCGGCAGCCGACGTGAACCTCGAGGGCGGTGGCGCCTGGGGCGGCGTGGCGCACTTCCTCGTCGACGACGGCGAACGCGCGGCCGAGGCGCTGCGGACGGCCGGCTACGACCCCGTCGTCACCGAGGTCGTGGCGACGCGCCTCGACCAGGGCCGGCCGGGCACGTTGGCCGCGCTGCTGCGTCGGCTCGGCGACGCGGGCATCGACCTCGTCGCGCAGTACAGCGATCACGACGGCCGACTCATCCTCGTCGTGGACGAGCCGCATCGCGAGGCCGCGCGGCGCGTCGTCGCGACATCCGGCCAGCTCGATCTCACTGCGTAGGTCGGACGCGAACCGCGCGCACGCGCCGCCCTACTCCCCCACCCGCTGGCGTGTCGCGATGGCACGGTCGGCCTCGCGCTTGTCCTGCTTCTCGCGCAACGTCTGGCGCTTGTCGTACTCGCGCTTGCCCTTCGCGACCGCGAGCTCGACCTTCGCCCGCCCGTCGCTGAAGTAGATCTGCAGCGGAATGAGCGTGTAGCCGCCCTGCGCGGTGCGATGCGAGATCTTGATGATCTCCTGCTTGTGCAGCAGCAGCTTGCGCTTGCGCCGCGGCGCGTGATTGTTCCAGGTGCCCTCGGTGTACTCGGGGATGTGCACCGCATCGAGCCACATCTCGCCGCCGTCGATGAACGCGTACCCGTCGACGAGCGACGCGCGGCCCTCGCGCAGCGACTTCACCTCGGTGCCGGTGAGCACGAGGCCCGCCTCGTAGGTGTCCTCGATGAGGTAGTCGTGGCGCGCCCGGCGGTTGGTCGCGACGACCTTCTGACCGCGTTCCTTGGGCACGGCTCGCTCCTTCGGTGGTGACGGTGGCGTCGATCGGATGCCTCGGCGAGCGCCGGGCAGCCGTTCAGTCTAGCCCACCGCCAGGCGGCGAACGGCGCACGCCCAGCGCGGGCTTCGTCCGTCGCGCACGCGGCGCGCCGCTACACCCGCAGGTACCGCCGGATCGCGATACCCGCCGAGATCGCCGCGAGCAGCACGCCCACCACGATGAGCAGCGGCACCACGATCCACGCGTCGGCGACGTCGACGAACGTGAACGAGAGCGTGTCGGCGAGGAACCCCTGCACGAAGAACTGCACGATCGCCAGCACCGCGGCGCCGGCGAGCACCGACCCGATCAGCCCGGCGAACACGCCCTCGAGCACGAACGGCGTCTGGATGAACCGGTTCGACGCGCCGACGAGGCGCATGATCCCGAGCTCGCGCCGCCGCGAGAACGCCGACAGCCGGATGGTCGTGGCGATGAGCAGCGCCGACGCGACGAGCATGATCGCCGCGACCGCGATCGCGGTGTAGCTGGCGGCGTTCAGCACGTCGAAGATCTGGTCGAGCAGTCGTCGCTGGTCGCTCACCGACTCGACGCCGGGCATGCCCGCCAGCGACTCGACCAGCACGTCGGCCTCGCCGGGGTCGGTGAGGTTCACCCAGTAGGTCTCGTTCAGCACCTCGGGCGTCACGTACTCTGCCGCGGGCGTGCCCTCGAACTGCTCCTGGAAGTTCTCGTACGCCTGCTCGTGATCCTCGAAGTAGTACTCGTCGACATATGGCGCAAGCGTGTCGGACTCGAGCTGGGCCTCGACCGCGCCCTTCTGCTCGTCGGTCGCCTCGCCGTCGACGCACCCGGGCGCTTCGCTGAGCGAGGTGCAGAGGTACACCGCGACCTGGGCGCGGTCGTACCAGTAGCTCTTCATCTGCCCGATCTGCAACTGCAGCAGTGCGGCAGTGCCCACGAACGTGAGCGACACGAACGTGACGAGCACGACCGACACCACCATCGTGACGTTGCGGCGCAGTCCGTTCGCCGCCTCGCCGATCACCAACCCGGCCCTCATGAGGTCGGCCCCACTTCCTGGTCGTCGTCATCGGCTCTGGGCCCGGCGGGCGCGCGCAGGCCCAGTCGCTCGGCAAGGGTGCGCGGCGGGGCAGCTTGGGCGGCGGCCTCGCGATCGGATGCCTCGCCCGAACCGGATACCGCGCCATCGCCGGATGCCTCGCCGTCGGCGTGCCCCGCGGCATCCGCCTCACCGCCTTCACCCGCGAGCGCGGCCCGATCGACCGCGATGACGCCCGTCGCGGCCGCCGTGATCTCGGCCGCCTCGTCGGTGACGTCATCGGTGGCCTCGGGTTCGACGTAGAGGGGCTCGGCGTCGCGCATGACCTCGGGGGTCACCTTCGGCGCCGCCGCGGTGACCGTGTCGAGGTCGGCGGGCTCGAACTCGCGCACCGTCTCGCCGTCGTATCCGGCGGCGCGTTCGTCGCGCACCACCTCGCCCGACGACAGCTCGATGACGCGGCGCTGCATCTGGTCGACGATGCCGGCCTCGTGCGTGGCCATGACGACCGTCGTGCCGCCCGCGTTGATGCGCTCGAGCAGGGTCATGATGCCCGCGCTCGTGACCGGGTCGAGGTTGCCCGTCGGCTCGTCGGCGAGCAGGATCTGCGGCTTGTTCACGATGGCCCGCGCAATCGCGACGCGCTGCTGCTCACCGCCTGACAGTTCGTGGGGCATCCGCTTGCCCTTGCCGTCGAGGCCGACCAGCTTCAGGGTCTCGGGCACCGCCTGGTGGATGAACCCGCGCGACTTGCCGATCACCCGAAGGGTGAACGCGACGTTCTCGAAGACGTTCTTGTTCGGCAGCAGCCGGAAGTCCTGGAAGACCACCCCGAGGCTCCGCCGGAAGTACGGCACCTTGCGCGTCGAGATCGAACCGAGGTCTTGGCCGAGCACGTGGATCGTGCCCCTGGTCGGCTTCTCCTCTTTGAGGATCAGCCGCAGGAAGCTCGACTTGCCCGACCCCGATGCGCCGACGAGGAACACGAACTCGCCGCGCAGGATCTCGAGGTCGACCTCGTCGAGCGCCGGTCTGGACTGCCCGGGATAGGACTTGGTGACGGAGTCGAAGCGGATCATCGCGTTCGAGCCTAGGCAGGCATCACGGGATTCGCAGCAGCGACACCCCAGCCGATCTCACCCGAGCGTCAGTCGTCGCTCTTGCGCTTGCGCCACTTGATGCCGGCGGCGATGAGCCCATCGAGGTCTCCGTCGAAGACGACCGCGGGGTTGCCGACCTCGTACCCGGTGCGGAGGTCTTTCACGAGCTGCTGGCCGTAGAGGAAGTAGGAGCGCATCTGGTCGCCCCAGCTCGCGGTGATGGTGCCGGCCAGCTCCTTCTTCTGCGCCGCCTCCTCCTCGCGCTTCAGCAGCAGGAGGCGGGTCTGCAGCACGCGCATCGCGGCGGCGCGGTTCTGGATCTGCGACTTCTCGTTCTGCATCGACACGACGATGCCCGTCGGCAGGTGGGTGATGCGCACGGCGGAGTCGGTGGTGTTGACCGACTGCCCGCCCGGGCCTGACGAGCGGAACACGTCGACGCGGATATCGGACTCGGGAACCTCGACCTCGACCGCCTCTTCCATCACGGGGATGACCTCGACCGCGGCGAAGCTGGTCTGGCGCTTGTCGGCGCCGCCGAACGGACTGATGCGCGCGAGCCGGTGGGTGCCCGCTTCGACGCTGAGCGTGCCGTAGATGTAGGGCGCGTCGATCTCGAAGGTCGCCGACTTGATGCCCGCTCCCTCGGCGTAGGACGTGTCGAGCACCTTCACGGGGTACCCGTGCCGCTCGGCCCAGCGCAGGTACATGCGCATGAGCATCTCGGCGAAGTCGGTCGCGTCGTCGCCGCCGGCGCCCGAGCGGATCGTGACGACGGCCCCGCGGTCGTCGTACTCGCCGTCGAGCAGGGTCTGCACCTCGAGGTCGCCGACCGCCTTCTGCAGCGCGACGAGCTCGGCGCGCGCCTCGGACTCGCTCTCTGCGTCGTCGGCCTCGTTCGCGAGCTCGACCAGCACCTCGAGGTCGTCGATGCGCTGCTCGATGCCGGTGATGCGCTTGAGCTCGGACTGTCGGTGGCTGAGCGCGCTCGTCACCTTCTGCGCGTTCGCGGGGTCGTCCCACAGGTCGGGGGCACCGGCCTCGTCGTTGAGTCGCGCGATGTCGGCCTCGAGGGCGTCGACGTCGACGACGGCGCGGATGTCGTTGAAGGTGGACCGCAGGGCGGCGATCTCCTGCGTGAAGTCAGAATCCAGCATGGCGTCCCCAGCCTACGCGAGCAGGGCCGGTCGGACGTCTCGCGCGGGTGTAGCGTCGAAGGCGATGTCGTCCACGGTTCCCCCATTCACCTGGCGATCGATCATCCTCCCGGCTTATCTGCCGACCTTCGTGTACTCCATCGGCGAGGGCGCGATCATCCCGGTCATCCCCGTGATCGCCACCGACCGCGGCGCCTCGCTCGCGCTCGCGGGCCTCGTCGCCGCGATGGTGATGGTCGGCGAGCTCTGCGGCGACCTGCCGGCGGGCTGGCTCGTCGCGAAGGTCGGCGAACGCGCGGCGATGCTCGCGGCCACCGCGCTCACGCTCGGGGCGACGCTGCTCGCCGTGCTCGTGCCGACGGTGTGGGCGCTCGGCGTGGGGGTGTTCCTGATCGGGTTCGCGAGCGCGGTGTTCGGGCTCGCGCGTCACGCCTTTCTCACGAGTTACGTGCCGTCGCGCGTGCGCGCCCGTGCGCTGTCGACGCTCGCGGGCGTGTTCCGCGGCGGGTGGGCGGTCGGCCCATTCGTCGCGGCCGCGCTGCTCACGTGGACGGGGCACGCGAACGGCGTGTTCTGGGTGCTGGTCGGCGCGTGCACGCTCGTCGCGGTGATCCTGCTCGTGCTGCCCGACCCCGAGCGGGTCTTCGGTGCGGTGCGGCTCGCGCGCGAGGCATCCGGGCTCACCGCGACCGGTTCGGTCGCGCGGGTCGCCGGCGGCACGGATGCCTCGGGCACGACGGATGCCCCGCCTCCCGGCGTGTTCCGCACCATGGTGCAGCACCGCGGCGTGCTCGCACGCATCGGCACGGGGGCCGGCATCATCGCCGCGGTGCGGGCGAGCCGGGTCGTCATCCTTCCGTTGTGGGCGGTGTCGATCGGCATGCCGCCCGAGCAGGCTGCGGTGGTCATCGGCCTGTCGGCCACCATCGACTTCGCGCTGTTCTACACGAGCGGCCAGGTGATGGACCGCTTCGGCCGGCTGTGGGGCGCGATCCCCGGGCTCATCGGCCTGGCGGCCGGACACCTGATGCTCGCGCTCACACATGACGCGCCTGGCGCGGCGACCTGGTTCACGATCGCGGGACTGCTGCTCGGCGTGTCGAACGGCCTGACCAGCGGCATCCTGATGACGCTCGGCGCCGATCTCGCGCCCAAGCGCCACCCGGCGCCGTTCCTGGGCGCGTTCCGCACGATCGCTGACGCGGGTGCGGCCGCCGCGCCGCTCGCGATCGCCGCGGTCACCTCGGCCGTGTCGATCGCGGCGGCGAGCGCCGGTATCGGCGTGCTCGGACTCGTCGGCGCCGCGATGCTCGCGCGCTGGGTGCCGCGGTACGTGCCGCACCGAGCGCGCGGCTGACGGGCACACCCCACCCGAGCTCCCCACCCGAGCCGTGCTCGTGGCGATCAGCGGAACACCGATCGGGCCGTCGTCGTCACCTCGATCGGCAGCTCGAGCGGAATGAGGTCGGCGCTGATCGGGGCGACCCAGCGTGCGCGCAGCGTGACGATCACGGTGACGCCGTCATCGCTCGTCGCACGCACGAGTTCGAGGTCGTGCAGGTCGGTCGGCGCGACGGCGATGTAGTCCGCGGCCGCCTCATGCACCCAGTCGGGATCGAGCTCGAACGCGAACCTGCCCTCGTCGAGGTGCACCGAGTCGATGCTCCACGACTCGGCCGCGGCGAGCGCCGCCCCGTCGGCGAGGGTGAACAGCCGCTTGCGATCGAGGTAGAGCGAGGTCGCCGCGACCACGACGAGCACGAGCACCAGGCCCACGAGCCCGTAGACGAGCACGAGGGGCAGCGTCGATCCGCGGTCGTCGCGGGCGGCGGTCGCTGCCCTGCGACCCGGCGCCCGCACGATCCCGCGCCGCACGATCCCGGGCCGCACGACTCCGCCCATCACGATCCCGCCCCCGCGAACCGCGAGACCGTCTGCGTCGCGGTGCCCTGCACGGTGACGCTGCCGACCTGCTCGAGGCCCGGCAGCTCGGGCACGAGCGGCAACGCGACGCGCGCGACGACATCGACCCGGACCCGGGCGCCCGGCTCGCGGCATCCGGGATCGCAGTCGAGCGTGACGGATGCCTCGCCCGCCGTGATGCCGTAGTCGTCGAGTGACACGTGCACGGCGCGCTCGACCGCCGCGCGGGGGTCGTCGGCGGTGAGCACCGCGACCCGGGCGGCGTGCCGTGCGGCGCCTTCGACGCCGAGGCTGCCGGCTTGGATGGCCGACACCGCGAGCACGAGGTACACGAGCGGTACGAGCATGAGCAGGCCGACGGTGAGGAACTCGAGCGATGCCGAGCCGGTGTCAGCATGCAGGCGGCCCGCTCGGCGGCGAAACCGTTCGATCGACTCACTCCACGAGTTCGACGGCGGCATGTCCGGTCACCTCCAACCCGCGGTCGAGGCCGATCAGGCCGACCACCGGCAGGGTCGCGCGCACCGTGATCGCCACGGTGGGAACCCCGTCGCGGTCGGACCGATCGACGTTGATGTGCTGCCCGTAGGCGTCGCCGAGTGCGGTGGCGATGAGGTCGCGCGTGCGCTCGGCGCCCTCGACGTCGGTGGTGCCCGAGATCGCCGCGTACCTGGCTCCTTCGGCTGCCGCGTCGAGGAGGGTGTTGCGCACGTGCAACGCGAGCGCGAGCTGCACGACAGCGAGTGCGAGGGTCGTGAGCAGGATGCTGACGAGCACGAACTCGGCGACCGCCGAACCGCGCTCGTCCTCGACGAGCCGGGTCAGCCTCCGAAGCCGGTGACGCGCTTGATCGCCTGGTCGAACACGTCGCCGAGCGCCTGTCCTGCGAGCGACCAGACCACGATCACGAGTCCCGCGGTCATCAACGTGATGAGCACCCACCCGGGCACATCCCCTCGTTCGTCGTCGAGGGTGAGGAGTCGGGCGTGTATGCGCGCGACGAGTGATCGCATCTGGGGTCCTTTCATCGAGGTGCTGGGGGAAGTCATGGAAGGGAAGGCCGCGATCGTGCATCAGAACCCGGTCTGGAGCACGACGTACCCCGGGAAGAGCGCGAAGGCGACGGTGATCGGCAGGATGAGGAAGATCAGGGGCACGAGCATTGCGATCTCTTTGCGGCCAGCGAGTTCGATGATCTGCCGCTTCGCCTCGTCGCGGGCATCGCCGGCCTGGGCGGTGAGCACCGCGGCGAGCGGCGCGCCGCGGTCGAGCGCGCCGAGGATCTGATCGAGCGCACGCGTGAGTGCGGCGTGGTCGAGCCCGTCGCGCAGTTCGGCGAGCGCGTCGGCGAGCGGAACGCCGGTGCCGACCGCGGCCACGACCCCCGCGAACTCGCGGGACAGTTCGCCGGAACCGGTGCGGGCCACCCGACGCAGCGCGTCGAGCATGCCCTCGCCGGCGGTGAGGCTGAGGGCGAGGAACTCGAGCACCGTCGGCAGCTCGGCCGAGACCCGCGCGAGACGCCGGGTGGCAGTGTGCTGCAGCAGCCAGTCGCGCCCGATCGCGGCGATGGCCGCGACGAGGAACGGCACGACGATGCGCCCGATCGTCGGCATGACCGCGAACCCGGGGCTGACCAGCACGAGCAACCCGGCGACGACGAACCCGATCACGGCAGTCGCGAGCTGCTGCCCGCGGAACGCCGCGACGGTCGTGCTCGAGCCGGCTTGACGCAGCCGCTTCGCGACGACCTCGTCGCCGCCGCCGACCGCAGTGACCGCCGAACGCAGTGCGTCGACCACGGGCACCGCGACGAGCCCGAGCACTGGCGAGGGATCGGCGGGCCGGCGATCGAGCAGGTCTCGGGCACCGCTCGACAGGTCGGCGACGTACGGGGCGACCCGTTCCATCAGCCGAGGTCGGCCGAGCCGCGGCACCGCCGAGAGCATGAGCCACAGGCCCACGCCGAGCGCGGCGCCGAGCGCGAGCGCGACGGCGGCGGTCGTCACCGGAACCACCTGCGTTCTTCAGGCAGTCGGCCGAGCGCGATCATCGCGCGATACGCGACGATGCTCACGGCGACGCCCACGAGCAGCAGGACGCTGCCGGCAGCGCTGTCGTATGCGGCGATGGTCTCGGGCTTGGTCGCGAGCACGACGAGGAGCACCCACGGCGCGGCCACGCCGAGCCGCGCCGCGTTGCGGATCCACGACTGTCGGGCGCGCAGTTCGCCACGCAGTGCCGCGTCTTCGCGCAGGTACCGGGCGAGGTTGCGCAGCACCGACGTGAGCTCGCCACCCCCGACCTCGCGGGCCATGCGCAGGGTCTCGACGAGGCGGTCGGCCACGGGGTCGGCGAGGGCGTCCTTCAGTCGATCGAGCGCGACCGAGAAGCTGCCGGTGCGGGCGTAGTCGGCTGCGAACGCCTGGAAGTCGGCGCGTGTGGCCGAAGGGCCGAGATCTGCGAGCGCGGCGACGCTGTCGGGCAACGACACTCCGGCTCGCACGGAGGCGACGAGGTGGTCGACGACCTCGGGCCAGACCGCCCGGTTCGCCGCGCGCCGACGGCTCGCCCGTCGGTGCACGAGCAACGGAACGAGCAGCAGTCCGAGCGCCCCGGCGACCGCCGTCAGCATCGGCAGCGAGAACACGGCCTGCGCGATCGCAGCCGACGCCACGGCGATCAGCAGCAGCATCGTCACGACCACGGCGAAGGGCACGCCGCCGAGGCCTGCGAGTCGGAGCTCGTCGCGGATGCGCCCGCCCGCGGTCACGCGTGATGGCGTCGTGGCACCGCGTGCCGGCCAGAGCAGGGGCGACACCATGAGCAGCAGCCCCAGCCCGAGCGAAGCGCCGAGCACGATGCTCATGCGGCCTCCCCCAGCACGACGTCGGGGTCGAGCCCGGCGCGCTCGTACTTCGTGAGCCGTGCGGGCCGCGCCCCGGTCGCGACGAGCCGCCCGTCGTGCATCGCGAACACGGGCACCGCCTCGACGAGACCGTCGACGACGCGGCCGGTCGGCGCGGAGATCTGCTCGACGCCTCGTCGCCCGTAGCGGTCGATCGTGAGATGCACGACCAGGTCGATCGCCCCGGCGACGGTGGGCAGCACGAACGCGCTGTCGATGTTGCGGCCGGCCAGCAGCGGCAGGGTGCAGAGCTTGGTGAGCGCGTCGACGGCCGAGTTCGCGTGGATGGTGCACATGCCCGGAATGCCCGAGTTCAGTGCGATGAGCAGGTCGAGGCTCTCGGCTTCGCGCACCTCGCCGACGACGAGTCGGTCGGGGCGCATGCGCAGCGCCTCTTTCACGAGCCGCCGCAGCGTGATCTCGCCCGTGCCCTCGAGGCTCGGCTGACGGCACTGCATGGCGACGACGTCGCGCACGTCGAGGTCGAGCTCGAAGGTCTCCTCGACGGTGACGACGCGTTCGCCCGCCCGGATCGACGCGAGCATCGCGTTCAGCATCGTGGTCTTGCCGGTGTGGGTCGCGCCCGACACCAGCACGTTGGCACCGGCGAGCACGCTCATGCGCAGGAACTCCGCGGCCTGCCGCGTGAGGGCGTCGAGTTCGACGAGTTGACCGAGTGATCGCAACGACCGATGGAACTTGCGGATGTTCACCGCGAGGTGCGCCCTCGTGACATCGGGAATGACCACGTGCAAGCGCGACCCGTCGGGCAGCGACGCGTCGACGAACGGCGAGCTCAGGTCGACGCGGCGGCCCGAGTGCTGCAGCATGCGCTCGACGAGTTCGCGCACCTCGCGGTCGCCGAGCACGACGGTGGTGAGCTCGGCCACCCCGTTGCGGGCGACGAAGACCCGGGCCGGCCCGTTGATCCAGATCTCCTCGACGCTCGGGTCGTCGAAGAACGGCTGGAGCGGGCCGTACCCGGTCAGCGCCGCCATGACCTCTCGCTCGGCATCCGCCTCGTCGCCGAGTTCGCGATGCGTTCCGGCGAGCGACTTCTCGTGGTATCGGCGCACCTCTTCGCGCGTGTACCGCGCGGCGAGCCGATCATCGACCGTGAGATCGATGCCCTCGCGGAGCACCCGACTGCGCACCCGATCGGCAATGGTGCGCACGGGGTCGGTCATGCGTTCCATCATGCGGCGGAGCGTCCGGGGCGCCCCGGAGTTATCCACACGGGTGAGGGTTCACCGAGGATCAGCGGCCGACGACACCCGTGCCGAGGCTCAGCGGCCGGGGCCGGCGACGTCCTCCCGATCGCCGACCTGCCCGCCATCGCCGACCTGCACCAGATCAGCGACCTGGATCAGTTCGGCGCTCCTGATCGCGTGTAGGCCTCCATGACCGCGGTCGGCCAGGTCGGGACGGGCGTCGAACGTCACCGAACCTGCGAGAGCGGCGACGGCGGTCGAACGGACGTGCTCGTGCTCCGAGGCATCCTTGAACCGCGCATCGGCGACCTCACGGCGCGCCCGCACATCGACGCTGATGTCGGAGAGGCGCCGCGCGATCGTCGCGGCGAGGCCGTCGCGGAGCTCTTCGAGGTTGGTGTTCGCGATCGCCAGACGACGATCGGAGACCGTCACCTCGACGGTCGGGTAGCCCGCCTGGCTGAGCACGGAGCGCGTTCCGGCGCCGGCGATCTGCTCGACCTCCTCGCGCTCGGGGCGACGGGTGAACACGGCCTCGACCGTGTACCGGTCGGGCGCCTCGTCGGTGAGGAGCGTGGTGGGCAGGGATCCGAGGAACACCGATCCCAGCCCGAGCGAGCCGTTGCCCGCGGCGGTCGTCTTCGTCTGTGTCGTCATGACTGGACGGTACGCCTCGCAGATGTACGCCTCACAGGTTCGGAACCCGGTGTTCGGCACACGGTCGAGCCATCGACCGGACCGCGCGAGCGCGTGACGACGGGCCGACCCGCCCGCACCCACCTAGACTGATCGGGCACTCGCGGGAGTGGTGAAACCGGTAGACACGCAGGATTTAGGTTCCTGTGCCTTCGGGCGTGAGGGTTCGAGTCCCTCCTTCCGCACGGTCACACCTCGATTCGCGGCGGCCCCGCAGCGATACGGGCTCGCGCGTGCGCCTCGACACGCTCGGGGGGCACCGACCAGTCGGCTTCGAGCCACCAGGTGACGCCGGCGTCGGCCCAGGGGCGCACGACCCCGGCGTCGGCCGCCGCATCGGTTCCGGTCGTCGTGCCCTCGTGGGTGACGTCGAAGGGTCGGTCGGCCAGACCCAGTCGCTCGCGTTCGGCGCGGATCCAGGCGATCGCCTCGGCGGCGACCGCGGGGGTGTAGCCGGATGCCTCGGGCGCGACGTCGGCGCCGGGCGGTGCGTAGTTCGGGATCCAGCCGTCGAACCGCGCCACCCGCCGCATCGACTGCGGGCGCGGCCAGACGCCGACCACCCAGGTCGTGATGCGCGGCTGCTGCACCGCCGCGGGCGGCAGCAGCTGCTCGGCGGCCCGCGCCCGGTAGTGCCGGCCGTCGAAGGCGAACGACTCACTGCGCCACATGCGCTCGAGCAGCTCGAGCGACTCGTCGAGCTGCTCGGCCCGCGTGCGCCGCCCGGGGTCGTCGTCGTACAGCCAGAACCGCGGCTCGACCTGCTGCGGAACCCCGAGCCCGGCCGAGAGGATGACCCGCCCGCCGCTCAACCGGTCGACCGTCATGGTCTGGCCTGCGAGCTCCCACGGGCGTCGACGGGGCACCGGGGTGAGCATGGTGCCGAGCCGGATGGTATGCGTGCGCACCGCTGCTGCGGCGAGCACCGACCACGGATCGGTCGCCCACACCCCCTCCCACACGAAGAACGCGTCCCACCCGCTCGCCTCGGCGAGTTCGGCGAGTTCGACGGCCAGCTCGGGATCATCGCCCGTGAAGATGCATCCATACCGCATAGCTCGACGGTAGGCACACCGTCCGACATCCCGTACGATGTGAATCACCCGATGTGAGGTAAGCCTTACCAAACCCGAGTCGAGAGGGCCCTCGATGACGATCGCACCACCCACGCCGTACGCGGACTCCGCCACCGAACCCCTCGATGTCGCCGCCCTGGTGCGCGCCGCCTCCGCCGACGACCACCGAGCCGCCGAGACGCGCGGTTTCGTCACCGCCCTCATGGGCGGCGAGCTCTCGCTCGCCGACTACACCCGGTACCTCGCCCAGTTCGCCTGGGTCTACGAGGCCCTCGAGTCGCGCGGCGCCCGCGACGGCGACCCGGCGGTCTTCGATCCCGCGCTCGCGCGCATGGCGGCGATCGAGTCCGACCTGGCGGCGCTCGGGGCATCCGATTGGCGCGCGAGCCACCCGCCGCTTCCCGCGACCGCCGAGTACGCCGCGCACCTGCGCGCGATCGCCGACGACGACGTGCGCTACCTCGCGCACCACTACACGCGGTACCTCGGCGACCTGTCGGGCGGTCAGGCGATCGCCGCGCTCGTCGGGCGCCACTACGACGCGACTCCCGAGCAGCTCTCGTTCTACCGTTTCGACCTCGGCGACGAGGGCCCGGTGCGCTACAAGCGCCGCTATCGCGAGGCGATGAACGCGCTCGCGCTCGACCCCGAGCAGGTCGACCGGCTCGTCGACGAGGTGCGTGCATCGTTCCGCTTCAACAGCGCGATCTTCGAGGCGCTCGCGGCCTGATCCTCGCCGATTCCGACGTCATACGTTCGGCTGATTCTCAGTGCTCGCACCCAGGCGAGCACCCGTCGTCTCGGTAGACTGCTCGCACACCGCCGCCCGTGACCCGGCGTCCGCCGCGTCCGACGACGACAGGAGCCTCCGTGATCCACACCGCCCTCATTCCGTGGCTCGACCCCGAGACGATCATCGGTGCGGCGGGGCCGTGGGCGCTGCTCGTCGTGTGCTTCATCGTGTTCGCCGAGACGGGGCTGCTCGTCGGCTTCCTGCTGCCCGGCGACACGCTGCTGGTCATCTCGGGCCTGCTCTCGCACCCGATCCCGGGCTCCGAGCACGGCGTGTTCGGCATCTCGGTGTGGTGGGTCGCGCTGCTCATCGGCTTGGCGGCGTTCCTCGGCGGTGAAGCCGGGTACTACATCGGCCACAAGGGGGGCCCGGCGATCTTCGAGCGCAAGGAATCGGGCCTGTTCAGCGTGAAGAACGTCGAACGCACCAACGCGTTCTTCGAACGCTTCGGCGGGCTGACGATCATCCTCGCCCGGTTCGTGCCCATCGTGCGCACATTCGCCCCGGTCGCGGCCGGCGTCGGCCATATGCACAAGGGCAAATACACGATCTACAACCTGATCGGTGCGGTGCTGTGGGGCTTCGGGCTCACGATGTTCGGCTATCTGATCGGCTTCATTCCGCCGATCGCGTGGTTCGTCGAGGAGTACATCGACCTCATCCTGCTGGCCGCGGTCGGCGGCACCGCGATCGTCACGCTCTGGCACTACTTCCGCGAGCGGTCGAAGGCCAAGAAGGCGGCGGCGGCCGGCGAAGACGTGGTCACCGACGCCGACGAGGCGAAAGAGTTGGTGCTCGACCCCGACGTCTTCGACCGCGGGCCGCAGCCCGACGACCACCAGCACGACGACCAGCGGTAGCCGCCGCCTCCACCCGACCCCGACGCGCTGCTACGCGTGCGACGGATGCTCGTGCGCCGCGTGCTCGGCCGACTCGAGCTGGAACGTCGAGTGCGCGACATCGAAGTGGCCGGCGAGGCAGTCGCCGAGGTCGTCGAGCAGGCACTGCTGTCGTTCGCCGGCAAGCGCCTCGGGTTCGGCGACGACATGGGCGCTGAACACGTGGGCGCCCGTCGTGATGGCCCAGACGTGCACGTCGTGCACATCGAGCACCCCGGGCGTGCGCAGCAGGTGCTCGCGGATGTCGGCGACGCGCACGTCGGCCGGCGCCGCCTGGCTCAGCACCCGCAGCACGTCGCGCAGCAGCAGCACCGCGCGCGGCAGAATGAGCGCGGCGATCGCGAGCGACGCGATCGGGTCGGCCGCGTGCCACCCGGTCAGCAGGATGACTCCGGCCGCCGCGATGACGAGGATCGAGCCGATCGTGTCGCCGAGTACCTCGAGGTAGGCGCCGCGCACGTTGATCGAGTCCTTCGCGCCCGAGCGCAGCACGAGCATCGCGGCGATGTTCGCGGCGAGGCCTGCAACGGCCACGACGAGCATGGGCACGCCCTGCACCTCGTGCGCGTCGCCGGTCGCGCCCGTCACCAGCCGGTCGATGGCACCGATCGTGACGGCGACGGCCACCACTACGAGGACGACCCCGTTCACGAGCGCGCCGAACACCTCGAACCGCTGGAATCCGTAGGTCTGCCGGTCGTTCGCGGGGCGCGCAGCGATGATCGCCGCGCCGAGCGCGACGAGGAGCCCGACGAGGTCGCCCGCCATGTGGCCCGCGTCGGCGAGCAGGGCCAGCGACCCGCTGATCAGCGAACCGACGACCTGCACCACGAGAAACGCGCCGATGATCGCGATGGCGACCACGATGCGGGCGCGGTTGCCGCCGGCGACGTCGTGGGAGTGCGAATGCGAGTGACTCATGGCCACTCCAGCCTAGGTCGGAAATCCCCGGTCAGGCCCAGATGGAAGTGGGAATGAGTAGCGTTCTCAGCCGCGCAGCCGGCGTCTCGCTCAGCCGCGTTGCGCGGCCAGCTCGGCCAGGTTCGGCAGCAGCTCGCCGAATGCCCTGGCACGGTGGCTCTCGGCGTTCTTCACGGCCGGAGGCAGTTCGGCCGCCGTGATCTCACGCCCGTCGGGCTCGAAGATCGGATCGTAGCCGTGCCCGTACGATCCGCGCGGCTCGTAGGCGATCTGGCCGGGCCATTCGCCATGGGCGAGCACCTCGCGGGGCTCGACGGTCGGTTCGCCCGCCGGCACGACCAGCGCGAGCGTGCAGTGGAAGTGCGCGTCGCGATGCGGCCGTCGCACGTCGGAGAGCTGCTCGAGCAGCAGCCGGATGTTCGAGTCGGAATCGGCGCGGTGCCCCGACCAGCGCGCCGAGAAGATGCCGGGGGCGCCGTTCATGATGTCGACGCAGAGGCCCGAGTCATCCGCCAGTGCGATGCGGCCGGTGTGCGCGGCCGCGGCGCGCGCCTTCAGCAGGGCGTTCTCGTCGAAGGTCGTGCCGTCCTCGACGGGCTCGGGCCCGTGGTACGCCAGCACGGTGACGTCGGGCAGGTGCTCGGCGACCATCTTCTGGAACTCGGCCACCTTGCCGGGATTGTGCGTGGCGAGCACGATCTCGAGGGGCATCCGGCTCACTCCCCCTGCGCCGCGGCGAGCGCGGCGGTCTGGATGCGCGCGAGATCGGCGGTGCCGCCGAGCGCGAGGTCGAGCAGCGCGTCGAGCTCGCGGCGGTCGAACGGCGCGCCCTCGGCGGTGCCCTGCACCTCGACGAAGAGGCCGCGGCCGGTCGCGACGACGTTCATGTCGGTCTCGGCGCGCACGTCTTCGACATACGCGAGGTCGAGCATGGGCGTGCCGTCGATGATGCCGACCGACACCGCCGACACCGTGTCGATGAGCGGCGTCGCGCGCTGCCCGATGAACTTCTTGCCGCGGGCCCACTCGATCGCGTCGGCGAGCGCCACGTAGGCGCCCGTGATCGCGGCGGTGCGGGTGCCGCCATCGGCCTGCAGCACGTCGCAGTCGATCTGGATGGTGTTCTCGCCGAGCGCCTTGGTGTCGACGACGGCGCGCAGCGATCGGCCGATGAGCCGGCTGATCTCGTGCGTGCGCCCGCCGACGCGGCCCTTCACGCTCTCGCGATCGTTGCGGGTGTTGGTCGAGCGCGGCAGCATCGCGTACTCGGCGGTGACCCACCCCTTGCCCGAGCCGTTCATCCAGCGCGGCACGCCGTTCGTGAAGCTCGCGGTGCAGAGCACCTTGGTGCGCCCGAACGAGATGAGCGCGCTGCCTTCGGCGTGCGCGCTCCAGCCGCGTTCGATGGTCACGTCGCGCAGGTGGTCGGGCGCGCGCCCGTCGGCGCGCACCACGGCGGGGGCGGATGCCTCGGGCTGCACGGATGCTTCGGGCTGCACGGATGCTTCGGGCTGCACGGATGCGTCGGTCACGAATGCGGTCCTCTCGAATGAGTGCTCTGCGGGGTTCTGGGCAGGGTGATGGCGCCGGTCTGGACGAGCTCGACGCTCGGGATCTCGGGGGCGATGAGCCGGTGGGCGAGGTCGAGGAACGCACTCGTCGAGCCGCCTGTGGCCTCGTAGCGGTACTCGGGCGGGGCGGGCGCGCGACGTTCGAGGCCGGTCGACACCAGCACGCGGTACACGTCGTTCGCGGTCTCGACATCGCTCGACACCAGCGCGACCTCTTCGCCCATGACGTACGAGATCGCGCCCTTCAGGAACGGGTAATGGGTGCAGCCGAGCACGAGCGTGTCGATGTCGGCGCGCTTCAGCGGCGCCAGGTACTCCTCGGCGACGCTCAGCAGTTCGTCGCCGGTCGTCACGCCGGCCTCGACGAACTCGACGAACCGGGGGCACGCCTGCGAGAACAGCTCGAGGTGGGGCGCCGCCGCGAACGCGTCGTCATAGGCCCGCGACTGCACCGTGCCGGCGGTGCCGATGACGCCGACGCGACCGTTGCGTGTCGTGGCGACCGCGCGTCGCACCGCGGGCTGGATCACCTCGACCACCGGCACGTCGTAGCGCTCGCGCGCGTCGCGGAGCATCGCCGCCGACGCGGTGTTGCACGCGATCACGACCATCTTCACGCCCTGGGCGACCAGATCGTCGATCACGGCGAGCGCGTAGCGCCGGACATCCGCGATCTTCTTGGGGCCATAGGGCGAATGCGCGAGGTCGCCGACGTAGAGGATCGACTCGTTGGGCAGTTGGTCTTTCACGGCTCGGGCCACCGTGAGACCGCCGACTCCTGAGTCGAAGATCCCGATCGGCTGGTCCGTCACGGTCTCCAAGCCTAGATGCTCCGGCTCGACGGCGAGATCGGATGCTCCGCCACGGCGCCGTGCGCGGCATCCGATCGCTAGGCTCGTCTGCGTGACCGGCTCAGCTGCCCTCTTCACCGACCGCTACGAGCTCACGATGGTGGACGCCGCCCTGCTCGACGGCACCGCCCACCGCGAGAGCCTGTTCGAGGGCTTCGCCCGTTCGCTGCCGGGCGGGCGCCGCTACGGCGTCGTCGCGGGCACCGGTCGGCTGCTCGAGCTGATCGAGCGGTTCCGGTTCGACGACGCCGAACTCGAGTGGCTGCGCGCGAACGAGGTCGTGCGCCCCGCGACGCTCGACTGGCTCGCCGACTACCGGTTCCACGGCGACGTGTGGGGGTACCGCGAGGGCGAGGCGTACTTCCCGGGGTCGCCGCTCATCACGGTGCAGGCCACGTTCGCCGAGGCCGTCATGCTCGAGACGCTGGTGCTCTCGACCCTCAACTTCGACTCGTCGGTGGCGAGTGCGGCGGCGCGCATGGTGTCGGTCGCGCTCGGCCGGCCGATCGCCGAGATGGGCTCGCGCCGCACGAACGAGCGGTCGGCGGTCGCCGCGGCGCGGGCCGCGTACATCGCAGGATTCGACGCCACCTCGAACCTCGAGGCGGGGCGCACCTGGGGCATCCCCACGATGGGCACCGCGGCACACGCCTTCACGCTGCTGCACGACAGTGAAGAGGCGGCGTTCCGCGCGCAGGTCGCCGCGTTCGGCCCGAAGACGACGCTGCTCGTCGACACCTACGACATCGAGCGCGGCGTCGAGACCGCCGTGCGGGTCGCGGGGCCCGAACTCGGCGCCGTGCGCATCGACTCGGGCGACCTGCCCACCGTCGTGGTCGCGGTGCGCGAGCAGCTCGACGCGCTCGGCGCGGTGAACACGAAGATCACGGTCACCAGCGACCTCGACGAGTACACCATCGCCGCGATGTCGGGCTCGCCCGTCGACTCGTACGGCGTGGGCACCTCGGTCGTGACCGGGTCGGGGCATCCTGCCGCGGGGATGGTCTACAAGCTGGTCGCGCGCCGCGACGACGCCGGTGAGTGGGTGTCGGTGGCCAAGGCGTCGGCCTCGAAGGTGTCGGTCGGCGGGCGCAAGAACGCGGCTCGCCGGCTCGATTCGACACGCACCGCGCGCGAGGAGCTCGTGTTCGTCGGCGACGGCCCCGAGGGCGAACCCGAGTTCGAGTCGGGCGATCGGTTGCGCCCGCTGATGGTGCAGCTGATGGTCGACGGCGAACCGGATGCCTCGTACACGGGCGTCGCCGGAACGCAGGCCGCGCGGGCGCACCGCGCCGAGGTGATGCAGGAACTGCCGATCGAGGCGTTCCGCCTCGCTCGCGGCGAACCGGCGATTCCGACGACGTACCGGTGACCTCGTCGCCACGACGATGACCTTCCAGTCGCGCGAGGCTCCGCCCGAGTGGCAGGAGTTCGTGACGCGGCTCTGGTACCAGGAGGTGCCGCGCCCGCGGCCGTACGAGAAGATCCTGCCGCTGCCGTACGTGCACGCGATCGTGAACCTGTCGGCGCCGTACCGGCTGTTCGATCGCCAGGGTGAGGCGGTGCGCGTCGACGACGCGTTCGTCTCGGGCATCCAGTCGGAGTATCTCGTCATCGAGAGCCCGCCCGTCATCCGGCACGTCGGCGTCGAGTTCACCCCCCAGGGGTTGCGCGCGTTCACCAGCGTCCCTCCGTCGGAGGTCACCGGCCGGGTGCTCGCCGCCGAAGCGGTGCTGCCCGGCGCTGCCGAACTCGCGGCCGAGTTGCGCGATCGCGCCGCACTGGAGCCCGCCGAGGCGCTCGACGCGCTCGAATCCTTCCTGCGCTCGCGGCGGCGCGCCGGTATCGAGGCCGACCCGATCGCCACCGCCCTGCTCGCGGCGCTCGCGGCCGACCCGCAGCGGCGGATCGGCGAGCTCGCGGTGCAGGCGGGCGTTTCGCACCGCACGCTGCTCGCCCACGTGCGCGCCGCATGCGGCATGCTGCCGAAGCGGTACGCCGAACTGCTGCGGTTCCACCGGTTCGTCTCGGCACTGCCCATCGGCGAGACGATGCCGACCTGGGCGGATGCGGCTGCGGCATCCGGCTACTACGACCAGCCCCACGTGATCCGCGCGTTCCGCCGCTTCAGCGGCCTCGCACCGGGCGAGTACCTCGCGCTCGTGCGCGAGTTCGGGCCCGATGCGGCGAGCTTCGTGCCGCTCGACGAGGTGCCGATTGCGGCCCGATCCTCGCGGTCGGAGTCGCGGTCGGAGTCGGAGTCGAAGTCGGAGTCGAAGTCGAAGTCGAAGCCGAGTTCGGGGTCAACTTCGTACAAGCCCCCGGCCGCTGCGCGTCGATAGCCTCCTGCCGCGGGGCATCCGATCTCCCCGCTCGAAGCGGAGGAGCCGCGCATGTCGATCGACATCAACTGGTGGGGCGTCGCGCTCGCCGCAGTGTCGGCGTTCGCCGTAGGCGGGCTCTGGTACTCGGTGCTGCTCGCCAGGCCGTGGCAGCGCGCCGCCGGGGTCTCGGATGAGGCACTGCGCGGCGGCGTGGTGCGCGCGTTCGTCGGCACGTTCGTCCTCTCGCTCGTGACGGCGGTGACGCTGGCGGCGTTCATCGGCTCGAACGGCGTCGCGTTCGGTGCGCTGGCGGGTGCTGCCGCCGGTGTCGCCTGGGTGGCTGCGGCATTCGGCGTGAACGCGCTGTTCGAACGCCGGTCGCTCACGTGGTTTCTCATCAACGGCGGCTACAACGCGATCGTGTTCACCGCGATGGGCGCGATCGTCGGTGCGTTCCAGGCCGCGTGAGCGCGCCGCCGTGCGCCGGGCCCTGGTTGCTGTGAGCGCGTACATGCGACGGGGCTAGCCTGCGCTCATGGGCAGACATGACCAGGGCGACGGGGCCGAGCGGGGCGAGGCCGAGCGCGACGCCGAGCCCGGAAACGCCCAGCCCGAGAACGCAGCCGCCGAGCGGGCTCACCGTACCGACCGGTGGACGCAGGCGCGCGGCGGCCACTGGCACGGTGCGAATCCGTCGACCGAGACCTCGGACCGGGAGACGGCGAACCACACCGACGGCGAGACGCCCCTGGCCGAGAACGACTGACCGCCTCGCTACTGGCGCTTCATCCGCTCGTAGATCTCTTTGCAGGTCGGGCAGACGGGGAACTTCTCGGGGTCGCGCC
Organism: Agromyces intestinalis; assembly: GCF_008365295.1. NCBI lineage: Bacteria > Bacillati > Actinomycetota > Actinomycetes > Micrococcales > Microbacteriaceae > Agromyces > Agromyces intestinalis. The sequence continues at coordinate 3,343,513 of NZ_CP043505.1, read as the reverse complement.
CGGGCGTCCACTTCTTGCCGCAGAGTGCCTTGACGGGCTTGCCGGTGAGCGCCGACTCGAGGATCTTCTCCTTCTTCACGTAGTGGGAGAAGCGCTCGTGGTCGCCGGGCTCGATGTGCTGCTCTTCTTCGAGGAGCTTCTCGAGTTCGCGATCGAGCACGCTCGTGCCGCCGCCGGGCTGATCGGGGTCGGCGATGCTCGCGCGCGGGGTCTGGACCATCCCCCGATTCTACGCGGCTACGCGCGAACGGCGGCAGCGAGGATCTCGGGTCCGCGGCGCTGGAACACGAATCCGCCGAGCAGGATGCCGCCGATCAGCACCAGCAGCCCGAGACCGGTGCCGGAGACCAGCGACACGACGTGCCAGGACGGGTCGACGAACAGCCCGAGGTATCCGAACCACAGTGCCGGCACCGCGAACAGGCCGGCGCCGATCATGGTGATCGACTGCACGAGCGCGGTGATCGCGCCCGTCGACTGCGGCTGCTGGAACGGGCTGTCGCCCGGCTTGACCGCCGGGTAGGGGAACTGCGCGGAGCTGAACGCCCCGACACCGAGCCCAGACAGCAGCAGCGCCGAGCTCACGCCGATGACGCTCGGCAGCACGCGCCAATCGTCGAGCACGAACGCCGTGACGGCGCTGCCCAGGCCGATGACGACGATGCCGCCGATCAGCACGGGCACGATGCGACCGAGCCGGTCGGATGCCCCGCGAACCCCCGATGCGACGTGCAGCCAGACCGCCGTCGAGTCGTATGCGGTGTCGTTGTGCAGTGTCCAACCGAGGAACAGGCAGATGAGCGGAACCGGGATGAGCGGCAGGTACTCGCCGGGCACCCCGGCGATCGCGAGCGGCACGATGACGAACACCGGCACGAGCGGCACCATGATGAGCGACACCCAGTACCTCGCGTCGCGGAACCAATAGGTGAGGCTGCGCGCCATGATCGCCCCCCACGCCGTGCCGGGCGTGCGGTCGAACCATCCGAGCCCGCGATACGCCCGGCTCGTCGCCTCGCGACCGGGCGTCACGAGCATGAGGGCGACGAGGCGCGCCCATGCGAGCCAGATGAGCCAGAGCGTCGCGGCGGCGATCAGCAGCTTGACGAGGGCGGGCAGCCATGCACCCGATGCGGCGTCGCCGGGCACCGCGAACGCCGCGCCGAGCGGGGTCCACGACAGCACTCCCGCGATCTGCTCGAGCACCCGCACTCCCTGGCGGGCCCAGTCGATCGACGCGAGCACAACGATCACCGGCGAGAGCATGACGATGAGCACCAGGCCGACGACGCCCGAGATCTCGCGGGCACGTCGGGTCGCGAGCAGCAGCGACGCGAGCGAGGTCGACACCCGGGCCAGCATCAGGCAGGTGCCGAACGCGAGCACCGCCGAGAGGATCGCGAGGATCGTCTCGCCGAAGCCGCGACTCCAGGTCGCGACGGTGCCGACCAGCACGATCGCCAGCACCAGCGCGGGGATGCCGACGACGGCCGTCACCGCGAGAGCGAACGCGAGCGGCCGATCGCCGATGCCGAACAGCGCGAAGCGGCGTGGGTCGAGGGTGTCGTCGACGCCGAACACGAGCGGAACGAGGGCGAATCCGACGACGGTGACGGCCCCGGCCACGACGATGCCGTCGCGGATGAGCTGCACGTCGTCGGCGAACCGCAGCCCGACGAGCGTGCCGAACAGCAGCACCGCGAGCCCGAGACCGTATACCAGCCCCAGCACGATGCCCACGACCTGCCACGGGCTCCGCCGGAAGATGTTCGCGAGCAGCTGCAGCTTCAGTCGGAGAAACTGTGCCGTCATCCCCCGACTCCCCAGTGATTTACTGGGCAGTTCGGTCACTGTCGCTTGCGTCATCCCCGCGTTTACCCCGCGTCCCCTCGTTGCCGTGAATCGAGCCTACCGGGATAGCACGGCGTCAACCGATATCTGGAAGGCTAGTCCCAGCGCTATCGATGACCTCGACGGTCGCTTGGAGCGGCACCTCAGATTCGCTCTCCACAAGCTGCTCCAGTACGTACCGAGGTTTGCGGTCACCGACGGCTTGATCGAATTGCACTGTGGCCGTGATCACGACGTCATAGACAGCGTTGGATGTCGCGTGATCCATCTGAGGCAGCGCTCTGCTCGCGATCGCGCCCTCGTAGTCTGCGCCGTCGAAGAGATCCTTGAGGCCGAATAGCTTTCGTGCCATGTCAAAGCGGTAGAGGCGCATACGTCCGCGGATCTCGAGCGCGTCGTCCGGCAGGATTTGATTCAACAGTGCACGCAGGTTGTCAACCTGTTCAGCGGAGAGGTCTGCGGCTCGATACCCATCGGCCACACCTGCGACAGCCACGGTCACGTCGGCGCCCGTAGCAGCAAGTTCATTCACAAAGTTGCGGAAGCTCTTGGCTCCTCGTGGACGTAGGTCCGCAAGCATGCTGATCAGTTCTTCACCTGGCAGATCGACCGCAAGGAGGTCGACAAGAGTGCTGGCCGCGCGGGTGAAGGGCGAATCGCCGAAGAGGTCGACGCCATCGGCCGAACCAAGCTCAACCACGAAGCTCGCAGCCGAGACTCCCACCAGGTCGGTCGCCATGAGACCAACGATTTCCTTCGGGATCCGACCAGACTGAGAGGGCGCGGCCTGAATCTGCGAGTACCCAATGTTGTCGAAGACATTCTGAGCAGCGACTAGCAACTCGCCGATTCGACGAGTTGGAGCTTCGCTCCTGAGCTTGTCGGCCATATGCACTCGCAGTCGGAAGCGAGCCCGTCCCTCCTGACGCGCGAGGCGCTCAATCTCTGGCCCGTCGGCGGCAGGCGGCAGCGTCGGAGTGGGAAGGTCTAGACGATAGTCCTTGTCTGGAAGCCATTCCTCCGGTAGGTGGGTGCCGTTCGCAATCTCGAAGGCAATGGGCTCAACTTCATCCAAAGGGATGTGCAGGATGTAGACGACGCCTTCTGGATGAGTGAATGCCGACCGCAGGTCCACGCCACCTGAACGGACCATAGGGATTCGTGCGCGTGAGATAGGAACGAACAACCATGTGTCCGCGTCCGATGCCTCTTTGGCCCAACCTGCAAGGTAATACTGATCCGTGGTCGACTGCGCGATGACGACCCGAGGTCCGTCGTACTCAACGAGGACTTCGATTACATCGACTTCGCCCATCGGCGTGCCACTTATCCAGCTCATGGGGTCACCGAAAAGCTTTCCCACGCATGGTCACCGGTGGGCCTCCACCAGCTGTGATGCGACTGAGCGCGGCTGCTTGGTGTGTGTTGCATCTGCCCCGAGCCGGAGATGCTTCCCCGAGCCACTCTCTTATCCCGAAGCGAACCGATCGCCCGACGCGTTTCGTCGGCATCGACCCGATCCTGGAAGAGGCTGCACGACGATGCCTGTACGTCATCCTTCCAGAAGCGGCGACCTCCCGAGAGAGACCGCTCGTAGTGGGAAATGAAGTCCTCCTCCACGACATCGTCACCTTCGACGAGTCTGAAGAACTCTCCTACGGCAGGGACCGCAGCAGGGGGCGGGCAGCCGGGCGGGAACCAATCGGGCCATTCATCATCCGGCTGGTTGCCGAGCCCGATCGGGTCGGATTCAGTCATCCGCGCCAGCGTAACGGTCCACACAGCAGCTAATCCATCCCGTTCATTCCGATCTCCCCCGATCTGGGGCCAACGCTATTGTCAACGTCCGACACGAACGCCTCGAACCTCTCTACCTCGACGGCGTAGTCGCTCGGGTACAGGTGTGCGTAGACGGCGTCGGTCGTAGAGACGTTGGCGTGGCCGAGCCAGCGGGCCACCTGCCACGGCTGGAACCCTGCGGCGAGCATCAGGCTCGCGTACGTGTGGCGCAGGTCGTGCAGCCGCATGTGATCTGCGATCCCGAGGCGCTTGGCTGCGGGGACAAGGTAGCCCATCCGCACGGCCGCCGTCGAGACGGGTCGGGAGTAGTCCAGCGGGCTGACGCCTGCAGGGTGCCGTCCGAAGCGGAGCCCCGCCCACAACAGTGCATCCGGGTCGCCGCTCCGTGGGTGCTGCAAGAGATAGAGCTTCAGGTCGGCGATGAGCCCGCGGTCGAGCAACGGGACGTCGCGGGTGGAACGGCGCGACTTGGGCGTGAGCACCGTCCACTCCCCCGCAATCTTCTTCAGGGTCTGGCGGACCTCGACATGGCCGGCGGTTAAGTTGACGTCCCGCACACGCAACCCTGCAATCTCGGCTGCGCGAAGGCCGGTGCTCGCGGCGAACTGGATCAACAGCCCGTAGCTGGACCCCGGCGCGTGGCGATCGACCTCGGCAGCGACGGCCCCGACCTCTGCGATCGTCAGGAAGACGGGCGCGAAGTCGTCCTTGTGCACCATCCGCGGCAGCGTGACCGCGGGGCATGGGTTGTGGGTGATGAGCCGGTGCTTCACGGCGTACACGAACACCTTGTTCAGGGCAATGTAGTGGTTCCGGACGGTGTTCGGTGCAAGACCTGCGGCCGTGAGCGCCGTGATCCAGTCCTGAATCCTGGCCGAGTCGATCCGAGCGATCCGCTGTCCGCCGAACTCGTGGAAGATGCGTCCCTCGTAGAGCGCCTTGTACTGCAACAGCGTGCCCCGCTTCAGCCGCGACTCCTGCGCGGCGAGCATCGCTTCTGCAACCTCCCGATACGTCTTGCCTCGCGTCAGTGGTTCAGTGGTCGTCGCGCTCGCCAGCGCCGTCTCGACATTGTGAGCATGTCGCACGGCGTCGCGCTTCACCGAGAACGTGCGCTGGCGCTCCTTTCCGCCCTCTCTCCACCTGACCTCGTAGGCGACGCCGTTCTTCCGCTCGACCGCCCTCACGTGGGCCATCAGTACTCGCCCTTCTTTGCGACTTCGAGTCGGGCGTCGGGTCGGTACTGGCCGAGCTTCCAGTCGGGTTCGCGGGTGGCTTGCCAGATGTACCGGCAGTACACGTGGACGCGGCTGCTGGTGTAGGTCAGGCGGACAATGCGCGCTGGGTGGGCGCTGCTCTCCAGTACGACGTCTCCGACTTTGAGGTCGGCGGCGCGCTTGCCTGCGGTGCGCGGGGTCAGGTTGAGTTCGCCGGGGCTGGTCATCGTGGAGCCCGGTAGCCGAGGGAGACGAGCAGCTTCGCGGTGTCGAGAGCGGAGAACCCGACGAAGCGGCAGATGTCGATGATCTGTTCGGCGGTCATGGGAATCTCCGGGGCGACGGGTCCAGGGATGTCGCGGTGTCGGCGGCGGCTCATGCTGCGGTCTCCTTGCTCTTGGCGCTGCCGTAGGCGCGGCGCACGGTGGACTCGTGCCAGTCGGGCAGCCCGGTCGGCGAGAGGATGCCCTCGGTGGTCAGTTCGCGGGCGATGCGGCCGAAGCTGGCGCCTGCGTCGCGGGAGAGCACGATCCGCCGCAGCACCCCGGATGGGATGGCGGTCTTCCGCCCGTTGTCGAGGCCGCGAGCCTTCCGCGCGGCGAGGGCTTCCTTGGTGCGGGAGGAGATGAGGTCGCGCTCCAACTCGGCGAACGTGGCGAGCATGTTCGCCATCGCCCGGCCTCCCGGCGTGGTCAGATCGAGCGCGTTGTCGAGGACGATGAGGGACCATCCGCTGTGGATCGCGTCATCGATGATCGCGGACGCGTGCCGGACGGAGCGAGCGAGCCGGTCGAGCTTGGCGACAATCAGCCCGTCCGCCTGCCCCGACGCGAGCAGGTCCAGCGCTCGGCGAAGCTGCGGGTTGACGTGCTTCCCCGACGCGCCCAGGTCGGCCATCATCTCCACATCCCACCCGCGCCGCTCGCACTCGGTGAGGATCGCGTCGGTCTGCGCTTCGACACCGAGCCCGGAGCGCTCCTGCTCCTCGGTCGAGACGCGGACATAGCCGAGAATGTGCATCACGCACCCGCCTTCGGGGTGGCGGGCTTGCGGGAGCGCACGGCCTTGGGCGCGGGCTTCTCGGACATCGGCTCGGCAGCCTTGGCCGCGCGTGCGCTCCTGCGTGCGGCGGCTCGCTCGGCCGCGTCCGCGATGCGATTCTGGTTGCCCGGGGACTTCTGGAACGCGGGGCGGAGCATCGAGGACAGCTGCACCGAGACCGGATCGACCTTGTAGCCGGTCTCCTTCTCCAGCCACGCGATGTAGTCGCGCATGACCGGCGTGATCGCCTTCTCGGCGTAGGCCGCGAGCTCGGGCTTCTTGGTGTTCGACACGGGGTCTCCTTGGGTTCGGTTCTGAGGCGGAAGGCGGGGATGTCCGTTTCCGCCTGAGACGAACCCTCGCTCGGCACTCAGGGTTTTCACTACTCGCTCCCAGAAATCCGAGCCTGCGTGGTTAGAAATCGCCGCCTCAGCCCAGTGCCTGTTCTCGGCCCGTTCTCTTGGCATTTGGGCGTGTAGCGCCGCTCCGTCACGGTTTCGGCCCTCGGCGGGTCCGGCTCGCGAGCGGGGACGGGTCGTAGAAGTCCGGCTCAGCGTCGGCCTCGGGCTGCTTCGGTGCGCGTCGGGGCTTGAGCGGCCTCACAGCCGATCGCGGCCCGGTCTCGGCTGCGTAGGCCGAGGCCTTCAGTTGCGCCGTGTGCTCCTCGGGACTCTCGACAACCTCGGCATCGATGACTTCCTCGCCGACGTCATCCCAGTCAATCTCGACACGTCGCACCACGCCCGCCTCAAGCAAGCGCTGCTCCCAGTCGGGCTTGACGCCGAGCTCGATCGCGACCTGCTGCGTCCCGACGATGTTCGCCCGGTCCAGCCCATCCCGGATCGCGGCGAGTCGAACCTGCACCGGGATGGACTCGTCGTCAGCGATCTTCAGCAGCGACGCCATCAGGTTGTCGCTCGCCATCAACAGCCGGATCTGTGCCGCCGCACGCACCTGTGGAGCCGATCCACCATGAAGCCGACACACGTTGGCACCCTTGATCGCGTAGTTCATGCAAGGCTCACCGTTCCGCCGCCTCGCAGTGCATACGGTCCCAGTCTTCATACGGTCCAGGCCCTTCTTCGTCATCTCACTTCTCCACTTCTCGTTCTTCGTTTCTGGATGATGAACCCAGCCGAGCAACGCGACGCCGACGGCTCGCACCAAGGGTGTTGCCCGGCTGGGGGTCTGGTACCGAGGCGGCTCGCCTCGTTGAAGTTGTCTCTCTGTTCTGGGACAAACCGCCCGACCGGAACCGAGGCGGGCTTTAAGCCCCGCCGCCTCGGTCTCCCGTCGTCGTCGGCTAGCGAGGCGCGCCTCGGTCTGGCCTCGGTCCGCCTCGCTCGCCTCGCTCGTGTGCATTTCACCGGCGCTACTCATCACTCGGCCCCTCGACGGTGACCCGAAGCTTCGGACGGGGATCCGTCTCGATGTAGTGCCGGTGCGCTTGCCCGTCCTGTTCCATCCGGACGAACCCGCGACGGATGGCGAGCTTGACGGCGGCAGCGATGTTCTTGTCGGCCCCTTCGATGTCCTTCTTGAGCTCGCGGAGCGAGACACCGGGGTTGTGCTCGATGTGGTTGAGCACCAGCCCTACGAACCGCTCTCCGGCAGACTCCGCGCGGGAGAGGTCGCCGGTCCAGAGCTGCGAGGTCGAGGGATCGAACTCAAGCGAGACCTCGTCCAGCCCGACACCGTTTCGACCCTCGGCGCGGAAGAAGCGCCGACCGGTCGTGTCCTTGGTGAGGATCCAGCGGGCGTCTGCATCGTCGTCGACGACCGTCGCACCGCGCCCGTGCTCGGCACCGATTTCGTGCTGTGCGCGACCGGTGTGCACGGGCATGAGGACTCCGAGAAGGCTTGCCTCGGTCACGATTCGGTCGAGGGTGTCGAGGAAGACGCGCACGTCATCGTTGTCGTTCTCGGAACCGAACCCGCGCAGCGCTCGTCCGAACGGATCAACCACCCAGTACTGCACGTCGTGCTCGATGAGCCAATTCACGGCGAGGTCGCGATGATGCTCGTTCGCCAGGGTGAAGCCTGTTCCACGCAGCGACTGCATGAACACTCGCTCCGCTCTACGCAGGCCGAGACTGCCGTACAGGTCGAGCGCGTCATCCTCGGTCAGTTCGTAGTCGAAGACGCCGACGTTGCCCCGCAGGTCGAACACCTCGAAGCGGTTGAGGAACGGTTCACCGTCGGCCATGCTCCGCACGACGTTGCCCGCGAGAGTCGTCTTTCCAGCCTTGAACTGCGCCGTGAGGAAGGCCTTGTGACCCTGCATCTGCAAGCTCTCGATCAGGGCGGGCTTTACTTCGCGCGGTCGCTCCAGCGCTTCGCGCAGCGAGACCTTCACGAACTCCGAGAACGACCCTGCGGCCGTCTTCGCGGCCAGCCGCCGCTCGGCCTCGCGGTTGATCTCCTTGCGACGGACGACCTCTTCGACATCGGCCTCGAACTCGGCCACGGCGTCGTACGCCTCTTCGGACCGCAGCCGCTCCATTTCCTTGAGGAGCACATCGGCGGTGCCGCCGAGTTTCATCACCCAGTCGGTGAAGTCCTTCTTGGTCTTGTCGCCCGCGAGAAGGCCGAGGCGCAGCCAGTCGATCGTGTAGACCTGTGCCCCGAGCTTCCGCAGCTTCTCGGCGATGCGATGCCCGCCCTTCTCGCCGGCATCGTCGTTGTCGTAGCCGATGAAGACCTCGCGACCCGCGAGAGACGACAGGTCTGCAGGGTCGACGCCCGCACCACCTGTCCCGCTCACAGCAACGAACCGACCTGCGCCGATCTGGTTTGCGAGGATCGCATCGAGTTCGCTCTCGGTCAGGAGCACCGGGAGCGTATTGCCGACGAGTTCTGCCGTGGGATACAGAACGGCGGGCGATCCGTGCCCATCCGCGCTCCAATAGCGTTTCGGATTCCGCGGGTTCGGGCGCATCGCGCGATAGCGGATATTTCGCACCGTCTGGACATGGCGAATCGGAATCGTGAGATTGCCCGCTCCATCCATGCCGAGGGATCGGTCTGCGATGGTCTGCGGGTCGAGGCCGCGAGCCTCGGTGAGGAAGCGCCACACTTCGCCTTCTCGATCCGCAGCGAGCATGGCCGGCCAATCCACCATTACTTTCTCGAGGAGTTCCTCGCCGAGCTTCGGCGGAACCTTCGGCCGCGCACCGCTCGGCTTCGACTTCCCCTCCCTTCTCGCTTGCGCATCGACCTGCAATCCAAGTTCGCGAACAAGGTCGTAGATGGAACCGCCGTGGTCACCTCCCCCAGAACTGAGGCAGTTCCACTCGCCCTTCTCGGCGTTCATTGACGCTGATGGGCTGGTGCTGGTCGCCGGGTCTTCACACAGCGGGCAGAACATCCGCTGCTCGCCGTCGGACGTCTCCGCGCCGACGGCCCACCGCCCGAACGCAGCACGAACCGCGTCAGGTGGATACTTCCGTTGGGTCTTGGGGCGCGCGCGAGGTTTCAGTCTCGTCCTCGACACGGGCTGCCCGTTGACGGTCGTAGGCACGGGTAGCCCTATCGAACGGCGTTGATGGTGGAACGCTCAACGAGTTCGCGCAGGTGCGCCTCGCTGAAGAGCACGCGGTTGCCCGGCTTGATGTGAGAGAGCTTGCCTTGCTCTACCCATCGCCTGAGCTGCCGAGATGTGATGCCCATTCCCTGCAGGACGGGGGAATCGGGCGCAGTGTCGTATGTCCAGTACTTCTCGGTGTTCTGCTTGTTGTCCATCGGTCGGACCCCTTCTCTTCGGCGGTTCAAGGCCGAGAGGTGGTTGATCCGGGGAAACAAAAAGACCCTCGAAGTCGTCCAACCTCTCGGTTGGTGTCGAATTCGAAGGCCTTCCCTCGTGACAAGGCTGACGGGCCTTGCCATTCTGTTTTCAGTTGTGCAGCCGGATCCTTTCCGGACTTACGCTTCGTGCTGGAGAGTGAAGTTACACACCACACTCGCCCGTGTCAACCGGGCAAACCGGTCGGCGCTGGGTTGAGAAGAACCCTACCCGGTTCACAATGAGGCCCGCTGGGAGTCACCGCGGAGCACCAAGTTCGTCGCATCTTGCACTGAGACGGACACGCGTCCACGGGCCGAATGGGTCGTCGGGCTCGCGGCTGAGCCAGACCTCCACCCCGAGGTCTGCGCGGTCAAGCGCGGCGAGGATCGCCCACCCTTGCCAAGCGTTCCGCAGGGCAACGGGATGTGCATTGCCGAGAACGCTCTGGAGGGTGCGGGCAACCCAGCTCGCGCTCGCGTGTTCAAGGATGTGGCGGCTCTCGAATACGGCCAATCTCAGTGCCGCCTCATGGAGCAGGCTATACCCCTGCGGGCAATCCAGCACGGATCGCGCGCTGACGCGAGCGGTCGCGCGCTCCAGCATCGAGAGCCGACGCACCGGTGAACCGTGCGAATAATCGAGCTGCACTTCCTCCATTTTGCGCACGTCTGCTCGGGCGAAGTACGCGGGGATCGTTCCAGGCACGTTAAGGTAATCGTTCATAGGACTGGCATCCTTCCTCTCGGGCGGGTCGTGGAGTAGCGACCCGCCCACTCTTATTTCGCGACGAGAACGATCGACGGCCGGATCCTCGGCCACTTGGTCATCAGGTCAGAGAACGCGGCATACGGATCTTTCGCTCGCTCCAGATGCCATTCCGCCTCGCTCGCAGCGCGTTCGAGTTCCGAGATCGCGACCTCGGCTGACCGGCGCAGCTCGTCGTACCGGGCCGCGAGCTGAGGGGTCGGTCGGTGCCTGTCGAGCAAGGGGTACTCGATTTCCTCTCGGATGGCCTGCCGGAGCTCGGTCGCGGCAACCACGTCGGTCTCCTTCTGCGCGACGAACTCGTCCACGGCAGCAGCGATGCTCTCCTCGTAGGTCCGGACGCGTGAGAATACGGCTTCGTCGATGGCACGAGTGATTTCTCGCTCCGTTGCCGCGTTGGGGTGGGTCTGCGTGCGCGCTTCGAGACGCAGTTGGTGGGGGTGCGGATTGGGGTGCGGGTTGGATACGGACATTTGCTGTTCTCCTTAGCGGCGGGTTGCGGTTCGAGCGAGCTGCGAAATGCGGTCGCGCGTGGACTGCTGTCGATCGAGGCTCGCGAGCGCGATCGCGAACTGTTCGTCAGCGTCGCTCAGAGCGTCCCGAAGCTCCTCGGCGCGCTCGCGGTACTTGGCTCGCTGCTTCTCGAGACGCTTCGCGGCTGCGGGGCCGAGGTTCGCGGGGTACTTCGGCAGATCGATGTTGATGGACATGGTCATTTCGATTCCTTCCGATCAGTGGCGATCAGTGGCGCCGATCAGTGGCGATCAGTGGCGATCAGTGGCGGTCGGCGGCGAGGATTCCGCGCGCGAGGCTGGGCGGGATTGGCGGGGTCGAGTCGGGCAGCACGCCGTGCGCGACCAGGTGCGCGCGGAGTGCTTCAGCCACGATCGAGCGCTTCGAGAAGCCGGAGGCCTTCACGAGCGCATTGAGCGCCCGGTCGAGGTCGGCAGGGATCGGCTGGTCGAGTCGGGTAGTGCCGGCTAGAGAGTTAGTTGACATAGGTCAACTTTACCGGGGCAAGCGTTTCGCCCGCTGGACTCGACCCCGCTACAAATCCGCATTGGGAATGCACACACTCTCGACACCGACAAGCCGTCGCCGAGACGACCAGTCGAGGGACCCTTGAAGGCATGAACGAGACGAATGTGCCCCAGGAATCCGAGTACGCCTCAGGCGGCTTCGGCCGCACCCCGGACGGCAAGTCCCGCCCGCTCAGCCCGAAGGAACGTGCACAAGCCGAACGATCGGCGGCGATCCGCGGGGAGACGGTCAGCACAGCCACCAACCGTCTCCGCGGCACCGGTCGCTAGCCGCTACACGCCCATCTGCGTGGTCGGAGGCCCGCTCTCAGCCCCGCCTACCGACCCGCACCCGTTCGCCACGCATTTCAGGCATACCGCGCCGCGCGCGACAGTGCCTTGGTGAAGTCGTCGCGATGCCCCGGCTGGTTGAACGAAAGGGGCGATGGATGCCACGTCTCGATGACGGCCAGATCGTTGCCGATGAACGGGGCGACGTGCTTGGTCCATCCGGTCTGCGCAAGACGGCCCGCGAGCACGACCGCTGCGAGATTCGACAGGAGCGGCAATAGTCGGCGAAGCTCCATTCCACCTTGCCCAAGTTCGACGGCGTTCGGCTTCTTCGACGCAGGGCCGAGATACCACGGCACGATGTTCCACGCGAGGACGCCGTCGTGCAGGCCGACTGCGTCACGAGCGCGCCACACGTTCTCGGCGCTTTGATCGTCGTTGTCGACGGAGATGAAACCGGATCCGGGTCGCTTGTTGTCCGCGTTGGTCATCGGCCCTGGAGCTTCGAACAGCATCAGCACACGGGCCTCAACACCAGCCTCTGCCGGGTCGAACAATGGCACGACCGCGTTCCGTCGAGACGCCAGCGCGTTAGCCCACTCTCGAAGCGGTGCGACACGGGGTGCAGTCTCAAGCATCGCGACGCGCTCGTCGATTCGTGCAGGGTCACGAAAGCCACGCGGCGCGTCGAGGAACACAGCTAGATGTTACTCATAGTCCGTGGACTCATAGTCCACACGCGCCGACCGTGGAGACATGGGTTCGGCGGCTCCGCAACGCGATCATCGCATCGCACTCGGCGACCGCGTCCGCGAACTTCGTCTCTCCCGAGGCATTTCGCAGGAACAACTTGCACATCTCGCAGGCCTCGACCGCACTTACGTCAGCGGCGTTGAACGCGGCCACCGCAACATCGGCATAGACAACGTCTACAAGCTCGCAGACGCCCTCGGCGTCCCAGTCAGCGATCTGTTCTGAACGCCGATTAGCTGGCTAATCCGGGCCAAGAATAGCTGGCTAATCCCCGTGGAAAACCCCGCGACCGCGCTCCGCTGCGGGGTTCCGACATGCCCCAGCGTGCCCCGACACGGCCTATCCAAAGTGCCGAACTTCGCCGGATTTCCGGGCGAGAACGGGGCACGTCGGTGCGATTCGGGCTAGATCAGAAGAGGGCTGCGCTCAGTCGGAGAAACTGTGCAACCATTCCATCCCCTCGGCTGCCTTGCGCCCGCCCGCGAGCTCGACGAACCGTTCTTCGAGGCTTTCGCCGCCTCGCACCTCGTCGAGTGTGCCCGAGGCGAGGATGCGACCCGACACCACGACCGCGACCGAGTCGCACACACGCTCGATGAGGTCCATGCTGTGGCTCGACAGCAGCACGGTGCCGCCGCCGGCGACGTACCGCTCGAGGATCTCGGTGAGGTTCGCGGCCGACACCGGGTCGACCGATTCGAACGGCTCGTCGAGCACGAGCAGGCGCGGCGAGTGGATCATCGCGCACGCGAGGGCGATCTTCTTCGTCATGCCGGCGGAGTAGTCGGCGACGAGGCGGTCGATGGCGTCGTCGAGCGCGAACGCGGCGACCAGGTCGGCGCTGCGCTCCTTGACGGTGCGGGGATCGAGGCCGCGCAGGATGCCCGAGTAGTAGAGCAGCTGGGCGCCGGTGAGCCGGTCGAACAGGCGGAGCCGGTCGGGCAGCACCCCCGTGTTGCGCTTGGCGTGCTTGGGGTCGGCCCAGGCGTCGATACCGTGGATGCGCACCGAGCCCGAGTCGGGCCGCAGCAGGCCGGTGACCATCGACAGCGTCGTGGTCTTGCCGGCGCCGTTCGGGCCGACGATGCCGAAGAACGAGCCGACTCGCACGTCGAGCGACACCCGATCGACCGCGGTGTTCGCTCCGAAGCGCTTCTGGAGGTCGGTGATCTCGAGCACGGTGGGCGCATCGGCGGGCGGCGCCACCCGAGCGGGTCGCAGGACGCGGACCTCGCCTGGCTTCGGCCGCACCGGCAGCGGCACGACCTCGGTCACGCGCGGCGCGACGGATGCCTCGGGCAGCACCTCTTCGGCGGGAGCTTCCTCGGCGGGAGCTTCCTCGACCGGCGCCTCAGCTTCTTCGACCGGCGCCGCAGCTTCTTCGACCGGCGCCTCTTGGACGGGCACCTGCTCGACTGGCGCCTCCGCCTCCTCGACGGACGCTTCCGCCTCCTCGACGGGCGCCTCCGCCTTCTCGGCCGGCTTCTCGGCCGGCGCGTCCACCTTCTCGTCCGGTTTCTCGGCCGGCGCGTCCTCGACCAACGTCTCGGCGAGCGCCGCGGTCGTGATCGCCGCGGCTTCGTCGATCACCGCTTCAGCCTCGGTGCGGCGGGGCGGTTCGAGCTCGGTCGTCTCGGTGGTGATCGATGCGGCGACCCGCTCACGCTGCTTCGCGGCGGTCGCGGTGCTGCGGGTACGGCTACCGGCCGTGGTCGCCGACCCGGCGGCCTTCTTCCCGGCGGCCGTGCGGGTGCTGCTGCGAGCCGCAGCGCTTCTCGCCGCGGTCGACTTCGCCGAGGCCGCCTTCGACGCGCTCGTGCGCTTGGAGGACGCGGTCGGCGTGGCCGACGAGGCATCCGTCTCGGTCTTCGGCCGACGCGGACGCGGCGTGCGCGTCGCCCCCGAAGCCGGGCGCGAGGAACGCACCGACGAAGCCCCCGGATCGGCCGTCTCCCCCGAGCCGGTGGCTTCTGGCTCGTCCTTGGGTGAGCGCGAATCTGAAGTCACCCGCCCAACGTACCAATGAGTCCGCTTCGAGTGCGTGTTTCGACGACATCCTCAGCCTTCAGGACGACGCAACCTGAACACCCACTGGACGTCACATCACGATCCGAGTACGAGCGTCCACCCTTGCATGCGCCCGTCAGGGGCGAGCCGGTAGGCTGTGGGTCGGCATAACGGTGTGTCCGAACGTGTACTTCCGGGTGAACCGACGGCGAACGTCCTGTGAATGAGGGCGAGGGTCGCAACATCCGAACGACCAAGGAGATGCAGTGACCACCCAGATCGTGATTCTCGCAGCCGGCATGGGGAGCCGGCTCGGGCGATCCCTCCCCAAACCCCTCACCGAGCTCAGCGACGGCCGCACCATCATGGGCCAGCAGTTCGACAACATCCGTCACGCGTTCGGCGACGCCGCCGACGTGACGATCGTCGTCGGCTACAAGCTCGAGCACATCATGGAGGCGTTCCCTCAGGCCTCGTTCGTCTACAACGAAGAGTACGACCAGACGAACACGTCGAAGTCGCTGCTCCGCGCGCTGAAGGCCTCGCAGCCCGGCGGGGTGCTGTGGATGAACGGCGACGTCGTGTTCGACCCGCGCATCCTCGAGCGGGCGCTGCCCCTCATCGCGCGCGACCAGTCGTTCGTCACGGTGAACCACGCCAAGGTCTCCGACGAAGAGGTGAAGTACACCATCGGCGCCGAGGGCTATGTGAAGGAGCTGTCGAAGACCGTCAAGGGCGGCCTCGGCGAAGCCGTCGGCATCAACTACATCTCGAGCCGTGACAAGGCGACGTTCCTCGCCTACCTGCAGCGGGTCGGCGACCAGGATTACTTCGAGCGCGGCCTCGAGCTGGCCATCGAGAAGAACGGCATCCTCGTGGAGCCGATGGACATCTCCGATCTGTACGCGGTCGAGATCGACTTCGCCGAAGACCTGGAGCGCGCAAACCACTTCGTGTGATCGCACAGCACCACAGCAGAAGAGCGGATGCTCCCCGACGGGGCATCCGCTCTTCACCTTTCCCCGTCGCTCGCGTCGGTCGTTGCTCGCGCTCCTACTCGCGCGAGGCGACCACCCTGGCCGATCTCGCGACCCCGGCGCGTTCGAGGGCGCGCGCGATCACCCGGCCGATCCAGATGAACAGCACGGGGCTGAGCACCCACGCCGCAAGCGCGATCACCCACGCCCACCAGGCGTAGTGCTCGGCGCCGAGTGCGAAGAAGACGCCGATCGCGAGCACCAGACCGGCGAACGCACCCGACACGTAGAACAGCCAGGGGTCCCAGCGGCGGTAGCGAGCGATGAGAAACGGGATCTCGAGCAGCGCGCCCACGAGCAGGCCCGTGCCGACGTAGCGCCAGAACCACCATGGCGCGAACGCCGCACCGACGAGGCCGGCGATGAGCCCGGTGAGCAGGCCGGTGCCCGGGCGGCGCAGCAGCGCGAGGGCGACGACGCTCGGCAGGAAGTGCGTGCCGGCGGTGAGTCCGTAGAGCATGGGGCCGAAGGCAGCGAACGCGGCGGCCAGGTAGCCGGATGCTCCGGCCACGAGTCCGCCGCCGACGCCGATCGCCGCGCAGCTCAGGAGGATGCTGGTACTGGTTCGTCGCGCGGGCACCCTGCAAATCTACCGCCGCGCGCCATCTACGATGAGTGTCGTGACGAGCTATGCCGAGACGCATCCGCTGCAGCGGACGCGATGGGGGCGATACCGGCACGCGCTCTGGCTGCTCACCACACGCGACCTGAAGGTGCGGTACTCGACGTCGGCGCTCGGGTACGTGTGGTCGATCCTCGATCCGCTCGTGATGGCGGGCATCTACTGGTTCGTGTTCACGCAGGTGTTCCAGCGGCCGGGGCAACC
The DNA here is from genome assembly GCF_008365295.1 of Agromyces intestinalis. Taxonomy (NCBI): domain Bacteria; kingdom Bacillati; phylum Actinomycetota; class Actinomycetes; order Micrococcales; family Microbacteriaceae; genus Agromyces; species Agromyces intestinalis. Next base: position 3,327,122 of record NZ_CP043505.1, on the reverse strand, counting down.
GCCGTACATCGTGTTCCTGCTGTCGGCGCTGCTGCCGTGGATGTGGTTCAACGGGTCGGTGGCAGACTCGACCCGGGCGTTCCTCAAGGACGCGAAGCTCGTGCGGTCGACCAGGATCCCCCGCACGATCTGGGTGAACCGCATCGTGCTGTCGAAGGGCATCGAGTTCCTCCTTTCGATACCGGTGCTCGCGCTGTTCGCGATCGTGTTCGGCGCATCGGTGTCGTGGCAGCTCGTGTTCTTCCCGCTCGCGATCGTGCTGCAGGCGGTGCTGACCGCGGGCGTCTGCCTCATCGTCGCGCCGCTCGTGGTGTTCTTCCGCGATCTCGAGCGGGCCGTCAAGCTCGTGCTGCGGTTCCTCTTCTATGCGTCGCCGATCATCTACGGCACCACCGACCTGCCGGGCGGGCTCGGGTTCTGGGCGGCGTTCAACCCGCTGAGCGGGGTGTTCTCGCTGTACCGCGCCGGGTTCTTCCCGATGGAGCTCAACTGGTTCGACGTCGGCGTCTCTGCGCTGATGTCGGTGCTCATCCTCGCGATCGGGCTGTGGGTCTTCCGTTCGTCCGAGCGACAGGTGCTGAAGGAGATCTGATGACCGAGGCATCCGTCGCGCCCGTGACGGGCGAGACCGAGGCGGCGATCCGCATCGACGGGCTCGGCATCCGCTTCCGGCGCAACCGGCGCGGGCGCCGGTCGTTCAAGGACCTGCTCGCCGGTCGCCAGCGACGTACCCGGCCGGGCGAGTTCTGGGCGCTGCGCGGAGTGAGCGCCGTCGTGCGACCCGGCGAGGCGATCGGTGTCGTCGGGCGCAACGGGCAGGGCAAGTCGACGCTGCTGAAGCTCGTCGCCGGCGTCATGATCCCCGACGAGGGCGGCGTCGAGATCTCAGGCGGCGTGGCTCCGCTCATCGAGATCACCGGCGGGTTCGTCGACGACCTGAGCGTGCGCGACAACGTCTACCTCACCGCCGGCCTGCACGGGATGTCGCGGGCGCAGATCGACGCGAAGTTCGACGAGATCATCGGGTTCGCCGAGATCGCCGACTTCGTCGACACCCCGTACAAGCACCTGTCGAGTGGAATGAAGGTGCGCATCGCGTTCGCCGTGATCTCGCAGCTCGAGGAGCCGGTGATGCTCGTCGACGAGGTGCTCGCGGTCGGCGACAAGGCGTTCCGCGAGAAGTGCTACGGGCGCATCGAGGAGATGCTCGCCGGTGGGCGCACGCTGTTCTTCGTGTCGCACAACGAGCGCGACCTGCGGCGGTTCTGCACACGCGGGCTCTATCTCGACGGCGGGCGGCTCGTGCTCGACGGGCCGATCGACGACGTGCTCGATCGGTACAACGCGGAGCATGGCACGCTGAAGTAAGCCGCGCCGCGGCAGTTGCAGTGCGCCGAGGTCGGGTGCGCTCGTGTCGCGGGTGCGCGGCACGCCGACGCCGTCGGCGGCAACCCCCAGCTTCCGTGCGGCGAGGCCGCCTAGGATCGTGCGCATGGTCGAGCGGGTGCACCGGATCACGTCGATGGGGGCGGAAGCCCCGCGCGAGGTGCCCGACGATGCCGAGGGCGCGCGCGTCGACGAGGGTCGCGCGCATGGCGTCGAGCGGACCATCGATCGGGTGCTCGCGATCCAGCGGCCCGTCGTCGTGCTGCACCTGCGAGGCATCCGTCGGCGATTCCCGAATGCGACCCCCGACCAGCTCGTGCGCATCCTCGAGAAGCGCTACCTCGCGGCCGTGACGACCGGGGGTGCGGCCGTCGGTGCGACCGCCGTGATCCCCGGGATCTCGACGGGCATCACCCTCGCGCTGTCGGGCGTCGAGACCGCGGGGTTCCTCGAGGCGACCGCGCTGTTCGCGCAGTCGGTCGCCGAGGTGCACGGCATTCCGATCGAGAACCCCGACCGTGCACGCGCGCTCGTCATGACGCTCATGCTCGGACGCGAGGGCAGCGACCTCGTGCGCCAGTTCGCGGCCCAGGCCACCGGAACCGGCATCGCCCGCAACGCGTACTGGGGCGAGCTGATCACGAACACGCTGCCGAAAGCCGTGATGGGCACCGTCGTCGACCGGCTGCGCACGGTATTCGTCAAGCAGTTCGCGGTGCGCGGCGGGGCGGGATTCCTCGGCAAGGCGCTGCCGTTCGGCGTCGGCGCAGCCGTCGGCGGCATCGGCAACAACGTGCTCGGGCGTCGGGTGCTCGCGCAGTCGCGGCTCGCGTTCGGGCAGGCGCCGGTAGCGCTGCCGGCCGAGCTCGAGCCGGGTGAGAGCGACGGGATGCTCCAGACCGCCGGAGGCCGTATCGCCAGTGCCGGGTCGGCCCTCGGGGGTGCGGTCGCGAGCGTCGCGGTCGCATCGGCACGAGGCATCCGTCGCGCGGGCGCGGCGACCGGAGCCGCGACGGCCCGCGGTGCAAAGGCCACCGGGGCGGCGACCGCTCGGGGTGCGAAAGCGATCACGCGGCGGCACGGTGCCGCGGACGCACCGGCCGAGACGGATGGACCAGAGGCGGAAAGCACAGCCGAATCAGACGACCGGGTTGACCCCACCGACTCGACCGAGCCGCCCGCCGCGTAGAGCCCGCCGGCTCTCGGATGCTCACGGCCCCTGGGCACCGCCGACGCCCTGCATGAACGCGTACTCGGGTTCGGTCACCTGCACACGACCGGTCGGACTCGTCCATTCGAGGCGCCCGCGCCCGAGCTGGCGCACCCGCCAGCCGCCGTGATGCTTCATCCTGTGGTGTGCTCGGCACAGGCACGCCAGGTTCGCTGCATCGGTTCGGCCGCCGTCGGCCCAGCCTTCGGTGTGGTCGAAGTCGGTGCGGGTCGCCGGCCGACTGCAGTGCGGGAACCGGCACTGATCTTCGGTCGTGAGGCCCGCGAGCACCGCGTCGTCGAGGTGGAACGCCTCGGATGCCTCGGCGATGAGCTCGAACTGTCGCGCCTGCGCCGCGCGGATCGTCGCCTCGAGCTCGGCGACCTCGGCCAGCGCAGCCTCGACCCGGACGGCGGCAGCACGAGGCATCCCGAGCTCTGCCCTCGGAATCGCTTCAGCCGTGATCTGCATGACCTGATCGAATCACCACCCACCGACATTTGATTCGGTATCTGATCAGGTGATTGACGCGACTACTCCTCCACAGGACGCCTCGTGGTCGCCTCTTTCCACAGGGCCTGTTCCACCGACACCCGCGCTGTCGGAGGGCCTCCGTAGCGTGCCGCCACGACCGATCCCGCGACCCGAGAGGACCGCCGTGTCGAAACCCGACCCCGCCATCGCACCCAGCCACGACCCCGCGCTCGCGTATCGCGTGCCCTGGCGGGTCGATCGCAGTCACGACCCGTGGTTCTCGCTCGTCAACGAGAGCGACGAGCCGCTGAACGGCGTGCACCTCACCCTGAGCGGCGACGGGCGGCTGATGTGGCGACCGTTGCTCAGCGTGCCGCCGGGTGAATCGGTCTCGTTCGTGGTGCACGCCGACGACCCGGCCCGCAACACGATCGCGTGCGTGCGGTGGTTTCGTCCTGACGGCGGCGAGTACCTGTGGCGGGTGAGCTTCTGAGGAAGCCCCTCAACGCCTGCCGGCACCCTTCTTCGTGCGCTCGCGAATGAACTCGGCCACGGTCAGGTCGTGCTCGACATGCGGAAGGTGCGCGGGCTTCAGACCCGTGACGAGGTCTCCGGGGTCGATGTCGAGCACGCCCGCGATACGCACGATCGTCGTGAGACTCGGATTCGCCTGGCCGCGCTCGATCTTGCCGTAGTTCGTCACGTGGATGTGCGCGAGGTCGGCAACATGCTCCTGGCTCGACCCCGTCGCCTGCCGAGCTGAACGCAGCCGCTCGCCGAAGATGCGGGCTGCGTCGGACTGGGCTTCAGGCACCCGTCTTGTGTATCGACCCCCCGAATTGGTTACCAGAGTGCTCGGCACTCCCGCGTTTATGCCTCTAGTGTTTAACGCGCTTGGCCCGGATCCGGGTCGGAACGACCCGGACGGAGGCGGCAATGTCGGACGCAGTGGCGGAGGCACTCGCAAACCCGATCGTCAACTCCCCGTACGAGGAACCGCAGCAGCACTTCGTGATCGGCCCGAACGGCCCGACCGGTGAGCTCGCAGCCGGGCGCCGACCGAGCGAGTTCTTCATTCCGGTGCCGAAACCGAAGAAGGGGCGCGGCAAAGCGGCAGTCGATGCAACCCAGCTCGCGTTCGACCTGAACGTCACAGACGAGAAGATCGAGCGCAATGACGCGATCGACCAACTCCGTGACGAGGTGCGTACATGGAGGCTTCGCGGGTACGAACGTGTATCACCGATCTCGAAGAAGCTCCTTCGCTATTGGGCCGACCCCGCACGCGAGAACCGAATCCTCTTCGCCCAGCGCGAGGCGGCCGAGACGGCGATCTTCCTTGCCGAGGTCGTGAGCCGGCGTGGATACACGCCGAGTCGGGTCGGCGGAGTCGACTGGCGCGAGCTGCTAGGTGAGGCGAACGCGGCGCACAACGCCGGCCTCCCCCGCGTCGCTCTGAAGATGGCGACGGGGTCGGGCAAGACGGTTGTAATGGCGATGCTCATCGCGTGGCAGACGCTGAACAAGATCGCCAACCCGAACGATGCGCGCTTTGCGAAGCGCTTCCTGATTGTGACGCCCGGCATAACGATCCGCGACCGACTGCAGGTTCTCCAGCCGGATCATGCCGAGAACTACTACGACCAGCGGGGTATCGTGCCGCCCGACCTGCGCCAACAGCTCGGTCAAGCACAGATCGCGATTGTCAATTACCACCAGTTCCTGAAGCGGCAGTCGAGAGAAATCAAGGGCGTCAATGCGAACACCCGAAAGATGCTGCTAGGCGGACGGGCGGTGAACAATGACCCGTTCGAGGAGACTCCACAAGCGGTGGTCTCCCGCATCCTGCGCGACCTAGGCCGAGGCAAGGGGGAGATCGTCGTGCTCAACGACGAGGCACATCATTGCTACCAACAGAACACGACGCTGCGCGATGACGCCGATCTGAGCAAGCCCGACGCCGAGGCGAAGGCCGAGAACGAAGACGCAACCGTCTGGTTCCGCGGGCTGCAGTGGTTGAAGCGCTACGCAGGCGTGAAGACGATCTACGACCTCTCCGCGACACCCTTCTACCTCAAGGGATCGGGATGGAGCGAGGGGCTTATCTTCCCGTGGACGGTCAGCGATTTCTCGCTCATGGACGCGATCGAGTCGGGCATCGTGAAGGTACCGCGCCTGCCGGTCGATGACGACTTCGATGGCAAGCTGGTCAGCTACCTTCAGATCTACGATCAGGTGAAGGATGACTCGAACTGGCCACGAACCGCAAAGTCGGTGCCACCCGACCCGGGTTCGTGGAACATGCCAGCTGCGCTCGAGGGCGCACTTCGCAGCCTCTACCGCAGCTATGAAAAATCCTTCGCCGACTGGCAGGAGCAGTATCGTGATCGCGGCGAACCGCCGCCCGTCATGATCGTGGTGTCACCGAACACATTCGTCTCGAAGCTCATCTACGACTGGATCGCCGGATACGAGAAGCCGGTTGGTGATGCGACCGTGGACGTGGCGGGCGAGCTGGCACTGTTCAGCAACGTGGTCGACGACGAGCCGCTTGCTCGTCCGCGCACCATCATCGTCGACTCGAAGCAACTCGAGTCGGGCGAAGCACTGAAAGGCGATTTCAAGAGCGCAGCATCCGAAGAGATCGAAGCGTTCAAGCGCAGCTACCGCGAGCAGAATCCCGGCGCCGATGTCGATACGATCACCGACGCGGATCTGCTGCGCGAAGTGATGAACACCGTCGGCAAGAAGGGCAAGCTCGGGGAGCAAGTGCGGTGTGTAGTAAGCGTGGCGATGCTCACCGAGGGCTGGGATGCGAACACGGTGACCCACATCCTCGGTGTGCGCGCGTTCAGGTCTCAGCTGCTGTGCGAGCAGGTGGTCGGCCGTGGGCTGCGACGGCGCTCGTACGAGGTGGATCCTGAGACCGGGCGCTTCGGCGCCGAGTATTCGAACGTGTATGGGATTCCGTTCGCGTTCATCCCGTCGGACAAGCCGATCGCTCCAGGCAAGCCGGCTGATCCCCCGACGCACGTGCGGGCGCTGTCCGACCGAGAGCATCTGCGTATCGACTTCCCGGTGCTGAGCGGGTACCGAGTGGAACTGCCGGACGAGAAGCTGCAACTGAACCTCGACGAATCTCACACACTGACGATCGGTGGTGCGACGGTGCCGAGTTGGGTTCAGACGGAGGGCATCGTCGGCGAGGGCGAGCGCATCGAGGGCATCGCGCAGACCAGAGAGCAGGAGATCGCGTTCAAGATCGCCGGTCGTGTGCTCAAGACCTTCTTCGACACGCAGGGCGACGCACGGCCGTGGCTGTTCCCGCAGCTCGTCGACCTCAGCCAGCAGTGGATCCGTGCCTGCGTACACGTCGATCCCGGCTACGAGATCGGGTACCTGTCGATGGAAGTGCCCCAGCAAGAAGCGGCCGAAGCGGTCTACCACGCGATCACGCGGCTTGAGTCCGAAGATGCGCGACGGCCGCGCCTTCGACCCATCCTGCGCGCGTTCGGCTCCACCGGCACGACTGCCGCGGTCGACTTCCAGACCCGGAAGAAGAACGTGGAGACGACGTGGTCGCACGTAAGCCACGTCACGCTCGACGGCAAGGAAGGCAACGAGTGGGAGAAGAAGGTGGCGAAAGTCTGCGAGGGCCTCGCTGCTGATGGCCTGATCACGAGCTATGTGAAGAACGACCAACTCGGCTTCGCCATCCCATATGTCCACAAGGGGCGTGCCCACGAGTACTGGCCCGACTTCATTCTGAAGATCGATCCGAATGCGACTGTCGAGGCGATTGATCCCGACGTTCCTCGCTACCTGATTGTCGAGGTGTCGGGCACCCAGAAGAGCCATGGGCCAACACAGGAGAAGGCGCGTACCGCCCGCGACTCGTGGTGCGTCGCCGTGAACAACCACGGCGGCTTCGGGCGGTGGGGGTACATCGAGCTCGGTAAACCCGAAGTGGACGACGCACATCACGTCCTGCGACAGGCAATTCGCCGACACGTCCGAGACGAGTCGATCATCGGCGATCACTCGCTGCTCAACACAGGAATCTTCGCCGGCAACGACCGGCAGTCCTCGACGATGGAAGGGTAGACATGGCGCGCACTCCGAAGGGGCCGATCCCGGTCGACTCGATCCGGCATACCGACACCCGCCCGAACATCCCGACGGCCGACGGCGCGCCGCACTTCTACGACGAGGAATCCGATTCGCGCGAACCGCTCGAGTACGTGCGCTACGCCGGCCTCGCGGCTGAGCGGGCCGCACGCGACGAGACTCTCGACCCGCAACTCGTCTGGCGCGGCAAGGACGAACAGGACGATGAGAATCTCCTCGTCGACGCCCCGCCGATCTATATCCAGGAGAAGATCGATCCGCGGGTGCTGATCGAGAATCTCCGAAAGACTGCTGCGGCGGGCGAGCCTGAGCCGGAGTTCACGCTATTCGACACGTTCGACGGGCTCGACGAGCTCTCGGCCGTCGAGTACTACCAGCACGAGGCGAAGTGGGCGAACCGCATGATCCTCGGCGACTCGCTGCAGGTCATGGGTTCGCTTGCCGAGCGGGAGCAGCTGCGCGGCAAAGTGCAGATGATCTACATCGACCCACCCTACGGCATCAAGTTCGGCTCCAACTGGCAGGTGTCGGCGCGCACGCGCGACGTGAAGGACGGCAATCTCGCGGATGCCGCACGCGAAGCCGAGCAGATCAAGGCGTTCCGTGACACGTGGGAGGCGGGGATCCACTCATATCTGTCGTATCTGCGAGATCGACTCGTTGTGGCACGTGAGCTGCTCACAGAGAGCGGCAGCGTGTTCGTGCAGATCGGCGACGAGAACGTGCATCTTGTGCGGAGTTTGCTCGATGAAGTGTTCGGTTCCGTCAATTGGATTACCTCAATCGCTGTCACCAAGACAAGCTCTGCGACGGGCGATTTCCTCGGCGGGACGACCGATTACGTTCATTGGTTCGCCAAGAATCGCGACCGGGTGAAGTACCGCAATCTGCTCAGAGTGAAGTCCGCCGGAGGTGACGGCGCGGACATGTACACGCGACTGCAGCTCTCCGACGGCAGCTCGCGCACGGCCACTGCTGAGGAACGGGCGGGCATTTCGAAGCCTCCGGGTGGCGCACGATTTTTCCGGCATGACAACCTTACGAGCCAGAGTATGGGCCGAGAGAAGGGTGAAGGAGCCGCCTCCTGGTTTCCAATCCAGCTCGACGGCAGGGAATACCGCCCCAGTATGCAAGCGCGATGGAAGACGAACGAGACCGGAATGCGGCGTCTCCTACTTGCTGGGCGTGTCGCACCGGGCCGTAGCATGCCAGCGTACGTTCGGTTCCTCGACGACTTCCCCGCTTTTCCCTATACGGAGATTTGGAGCGATGTCGGGGGCGCCCGCGACAAGAGTTATGTCGTTGAGACCGCTCCAACAATCATTCAACGATGCATGCTGATGTGCACGGACCCCGGCGATCTCGTTCTCGACCCCACCTGCGGCTCCGGCACGACCGCCTACGTCGCCGAGCAGTGGGGGCGCCGGTGGATCACAATCGACACCTCGCGCGTCGCGCTCGCTCTCGCGCGTCAGCGCATCATGGGGGCGAAGTACCCCTTCTACCTGCTTACAGACTCCCCTGAAGGCCGCACGAAGGAGCAGGAACTCGCAGGCAAACTGCTTCCTCCGGCCGACACGAATAGTGACATCCGTCATGGTTTCGTCTACGAACGAGTGCAGCACGTCACCCTGAAGTCGATCGCGAACAACCCTGATATTCGTGAGGGTATGACACGCGACGAGATCGACAAGGCGATCAAGCGCTACGCCGACTTCGAACTGCTCTACGACAAGCCCTACGAGGACAAGAGCAAGGTGCGCGTATCCGGCCCGTTCACCGTCGAGAGCCTTTCACCCCACCGGTCGCTGAGCTTTGACGACTCCGATGCATTCCGTGAGCAGCCGACCGAAACCGACGACCGGAGCTTCGAGCAGTCGGTGCTCGACAACCTGCTGAAGGCGGGCATCCAGAACGGCCGACGTGCCGAGCGACTGCAGTTCGCATCGATCGAGGCGTACCCCGGTCAGTACATCCAGGCCATCGGCGAGAGCACCGACAATCACAGCGACGACGAGACGTTGCGCGTCGCGATCTCGCTCGGCCCGCAGTACGGCACAGTGAGCCCTGGGTACATCAAGCGAGCCGCGAAGGAGGCAATCGATGCCGGTATCGGGCTCGTCGCGGTGCTCGGCTTCGCGTTCGACCCGCAGGCGACCGGCGTCACCGAAGCAGACGGCATCACGGTCGTCGACGACGATGGGTTCGCGACCGTCGAAAGGGAGCGGAAGCTCGGGCGCACGCAGGTGCTACTCGTTCGCATGAACTCCGACCTCCTCATGGGCGAAGAGCTGAAGAAGACAGGGGCAGGCAACCTCTTCACCGTGTTCGGCGAACCCGACATCGCGCTCGACGAGACCGACGAGGGTCGACTGCAGGTGACACTCCGCGGTGTCGATGTCTACGATCCGACACTGCAGAAGACCCGCAGTGCCGGGGTCGACCGCATCGCGCTCTGGATGATCGACACCGACTACAACGAAGAGTCATTCTTCGTCCGTCAGTGCTACTTCACCGGCGGCAACGACCCATACAAGCGACTGAGAACTGCTTTGAAGGCAGAGATCGACGCGGACGCGTGGGCATCGCTCTACCGCGACGTCTCGATCCCGTTCGACAAACCATCGACCGGCAAGATCGCCGTCAAGGTCATCAACGACTACGGAGACGAAGTGATGAAGGTCATCGAGGTCGGCTGATCATGCTTACTTCGCAGACCACGCTTCGGGAATGGATCATCGCCGTGCTCTCGGAGATGCCCGACGGTGCGGCGCGTCGTCGGGAGGTCCTCGCCGCCATCCACATCAGGTACGGCCACAACCTCACAGCTGACGATCTGGTTTCGCCCCAAACACGGCCGCACGAACCCAACTGGGCGAACCGAGCAAGCTTCGAACGCGCGACCATGGTGCGGGAAGGACTTCTTTCGCCACGATCGGATGGCGTCTGGCAACTCGCCCGTCAAGGCTGAGCATGGTCGCCTACTCGACCGCGTGCGGCGCAGAATCGAGGAAGTGGCTGGACATTCGTGCCAACCGGTTCCTCTGCACACACGATCCCACTGGCGACCGCGCGCACGATGACCTCGCCTGGCTCTGCGCGCCAGTCGAACGCTGACTGCCGGGCGTCACCGGACTCGGCCGGGTAACACGCCCTGCCTGACCGTAGCCGACCCCACAACACCGCTCACAACGGAAGATGCACCTGCAAAGCTTCGTCGAGCGCCGCGCTCAGCTCAGCGTCGAGCCAACCCAGGCCGCGCACGACACGAGCGACAGAGATGCTCCGCACCTGTTCGGCCTGCGCCTTCGAATCGCGGCCGCGACCGCTACGCTCCGCAGGCACGCACACCTGGTACGGGCGCACCTGCCGCACATTTCCGGTCAGCGGCACCACGGTGATGACGCCATAGGCCGAGCACTCGGCGGCGGCGTTCGCCCCGTGGTTGCTGACGACGACAGCTGGTCGGGTCGTGCGCTGCTCGGCGCCTCGCGCCGGATCGAACTCGACGAGCACGATGCGGCCCCGGTGAATCTGCGGGCGATCGCCGGTCACGCGTCGGCCAATCCGTCGCCGCTCGCGCACTCCCAGTCGTCGGCGCCATCGCTTCGACCCCACAGCTCGAACTCGTCGAGATAGCTCTGCATGAATTCGCGCTCGCGCAGGAGACGAATGAATGCTGCGACCGCGGCCGACCGCGACTCGCACACGCCCCGCGCGACGTCGGCGGCGAGGAACGCCGCGTCGGCTTCGTCGAGACTGTTGCTGACCTTCATACCGATTGACCCCGGTAGGAACCCTTCGAACCCGCCCCCCCCATCTGCCAGTCTTGATTCCATGAGCGAACCCGACACCGGAGCCGACGCCGACATCCCCGTGCCGACGACGCGTTCCGTGTGGGACTACGTGAAGCCCACCGCCGCGCCCACGGTGAGCACACCGATCCAACCCGCCCAACCGACTCCCGGCCTCGACCTCGGCGCCCGCGCACTCCTGCCCGAGACGCAGTCGACGACCGATGTGCTCGCCGCCGCGCACGCCGGCGAGGCGCAGCAGGTGATCGACTCCGCATCGGCAGCAGCTCAAGACCTCGTCGCCGCTGATCCGGGGGACATCGTCGAGGATGTCACGGCGATCGCCGCGGCATCCGTGCCCTCGAACGTGCAGCAGGCCGTCTCGACCGCATTCGATGCGCTGCCCGCCGACCTGCAGGATCGCGCCGCCGCAGCAGCGACGCGTGCCGCCACCTCGGCGAGCGCGTACGCCGAGCAGGCGGTCGCGAACGCACAGCGCGCGGCCGCAGCCGTGCCGGTACCGACCGCGCCGGCCGTCCCCGAGATTCCCCGATACGGCGAGTACCTGCCGCAGGCTGCCGGGAACGGCAACCTCAAGCCGAACACCACCGCCGGCACCGGCGCCGCGATCGCCTCCATCGTCCTCGCGATCCTCGGCGGCATATTCGCACTGATCCCGGTGCTCAGCTATTTCGCCGTCGCGGGCGCCATCTTCGGTATCGTCCTCGGCAATCGCGCGAAGCGCGCGGGCGCCGCGGCGGGCACGGCCGGAGTGGCCCTGTCGGTGCTGACGCTCATCCTCAGCGTCGTCACGTCGATCGCCTACACTGCCGTCTTCGCCTCGATGTAGGCAGGCAGCACCAGCCGCCTACCCCGCCAGATCCTCTTCCGACTCCCCCGCCTCTTCGGCCGCCTCGGCCTCGGCGTCGTGATCGTCGACATCGGGGTCGTCGGCGTGCAGCGCGGCGAAGCGCTCCCACTCGGCCATCAGGTGGTCGACGGCGGCGTGGAACCGCGCGGTCGTCACGCCCGGCGTCGTGTCGCCGAAGTACCGGGTCACCCAGTACTTCAGCCGAGACAGCGCCTCGGCATCGTGGGCGACCTCGTCGACCCGGGCGAGCATGGCCGCGCCGCGATCGGCGGCGGGCGAGGCATCCGACCCGGCCTCGAGCCACTCGCAGGCCTGCAGGTATCCGCCGGTGTCGATCTGCGCGGCCGGATTCACCGGCTTCGTGATGAGCAACGGCTTGCCCGCGGCGAGCCGGTCGTAGACCATCGCCGAGATGTCCACGATCGCCACGTCTGCGGCGGCGAGCTGCCAACCCAGGTCGGGTCCGTCGTCGAAGATGTGGTGCGCCGACGGATCAGCTGCGTTGGCTGCCTCGAGGGCCGAGATGATCGCCCGGTTGGCCGCAGCGTACGCCTCGTCCACGACACCCGATCGTGGATGCGGCCGGTAGATCACCCGGTGCCGACCACTTGCGAGCAGCGCCCGCACCAGGTCGACGCCGTGCGACGCGATCGATCCGTACGCGGCTCCCCCGCGATCGCCCTCCCAGGTGGGCGCGTACAGCACGACCTCGCGGCCGTCGGCCGGGTACGGCAGGTCGCGGCCGTCGAGATAGTGGTCGGCCTGCGGCCGCCCGATCGGGATGGCGCGCTTGTCGAAGTCGTAGTCCCAGAGCACCTTGTCGAGGCGGGCCCGCGCGGCATCGCCCGCGATGAACGCGTAGTCGTACGCCTTGAACTGGTTCGTGGTCATGTACATCTTGTCGGACTCGCCGTGGTTGATGAACACGTGCCAGCGACGCCCGTACCGCATCATCTGGAAGTTCTTCGCGTTCTGGTTGACGTAGAACACGATGTGCAGGTCCTGTTCGTGGATGACCCGCTCGAGGTCGGCCACGCGACGCACGTACGCGACGGGCAGCGGCGACTCGTCGAGCAGCGCGAGCGCGGCGCCCGACGCACGGCTCAGGATCACCACGGGATAGGTCTCGGCGAGCTTTGCGAGCGGCTTGTACCACTGCCGCAATTGATACAGGTTCACCTTGCCGTCGGCGAAGTACACGCCGATCTTGAAGCGGTGCGGCTCGAGCGGCGCCTGCGTCGCCAGCCGGGTCTGCAGGTCGCGCTGCGCACGGCGGTTGCGCAGGATGTTCCGCGCGAGCTTGACCGCGCGTCGCGCGTCCTTTCGGAGTCCCATTCGTTCAAGGGTAGCGATGCGTCATGATCGGATGCTTCGAGCGCGCGCGTGCGGTCGCGACCGAGAGCCGATCGTTACGGGAAGACGGGACGCTCAGATCACCGGGGGGCGACCGGCACGAGTCATCCGCCACACCGTGCTCCAGCGCATCCGGCGCCGACCGCCCGGATCCTCGCGCCAGCCGGCCACCCACCCGCCGAACCAGGGGCGCAGCGCCGCGGGGCGCCGCGCCCATCGCAGCACCTGGATCGCCGTCCACGAACCGACGTAGAACGGCGCGAGCACGGCCGGCAGGTTGCGCTTGGCGAGCCACACCCGGTTGCGGGCATTGAGTCGGTAGTACTCGGCGTGGCGGGCGGGGTCGATGACCGGATGCCCCGCCTCGAGGTCACCCGCGTACCAGGCGATGCGTCCGGCGTCCCAGACCCGCCAGGCCAGCTCGATGCCCTCGTGCGCATAGAAGTAGGGGTCGCCCCACCCGCCGACGCGATCGAACACGTCGCGCGGCATGAGCACCGCGCCCTCCCAGCACGAGAACACGGGCGAGGATGTCGCGGGGTCGCCCTTGCGGATCCGCGGGATCCACCGGCGCGGGGAGACGAGCCCCGTGGGATCGACCACCCGCGGCTGGATGAGCCCCAGCTCGGGTCGCGCCGCGAGCATCGCGCACCCGCGCGCGAGGAAGTCGTCGGCCGGCAGGAACGCATCGTCGTCGAGGAAGAACACGTACTCCCCCGACACCGCGGGCACGCCCCGGTTGCGACCGGCCGGGATGCCGAGGTTCTCGGGCAGGTGCACGGTCTTCACGCCGTCGGGCAGTGCGGGCGACGCGGTCGCAGGGTCCCACCCGTTGCCGACGACGGCCACGTCGACCTCGACGTCGCGCTGGGCGAGCACGCTTCGGATGCCTCGGGCGAGGTCGTCGGGGCGTCGGCCCATCGTGAGCACGACCACCCCGACGCGCGGGGCGGCGTCGGATGCGGCGTCGGAGCCGGTGTCAGGACCGGACACGACGGGAGGCGAGGATCGCGACGAAGTGCCCGACCAGCGCGAGGATCGCGAGCGGCACCAACGCCACGACGACCACGCGGTCGACGAGCGGCTGCCCGGCGAACAGGCCGATCACCGCGGCGGCGAACGCGATGAGCGTCAGCTCGACCGAGTGATAGAGACGGTGGAACGGCACGAACCGCGCCGCCCTGCGCAGCTTCGCGACGACCCCACCGCGCGGAGCCGTCTCACCATGGGTGTCGGCGAGTTTCGCGAGCCCCGCGTTCGCCCGGGCGACATGCACCATGTCGTTGAGGGCCTTGTTCAGCACGATGACGAGCGCGAGCAGCGTGCCGAGCATCGTCCAGAGGAAGTCCTCGGGGAACTCGAGCGGGTACGCGGCGGCACGGATGCCGAGTGCGATCGGGATGAGCGCCTCGGTCGTGTAATGCCCGACCTTGTCGAGGAACACCCCGGCGGGCGACGACGTCCGACGCCAGCGCGCGACCTCGCCGTCGCAGCAGTCGACGAGCATCTGCAGCTGCCCGAGCACGACGGCCAGCAGCGCGCCCCAGATGCCGGGGATGAGCAGCGCGGCCGCGGTCGACCAGCCGACCAGGATCATCAGCCCCGTGACGCCGTTCGCCGAGATGCGCGTCTTCAGCAGCATCCACGTGAGGTACGGCGAGAGGTTGCGCAGGTAGAGCGACGCCGTCCAGTGCTCGGCGTTGCGTCGGCCGCGCACCTCGGGCGGCTGCGCCACGGCCCTGAGCTCGGCGATGCTCGACGGACGACGGGTGACCGGATCGGTCTCGGACATCGTCACCTTCCCGTGTGCCTGGCGATGTTGCTCGTCAGTGCGAGGAAGCCGAGCACGAAGCCGACCCCCCAACTGACGTGGATGCAGGGCAAGACTACGAGAAACCAGCCCGCGGTGCCCGCGCCGCGACCGCGCGCGTACACGAGCGTCGATGCGGCCACGAACAGCAGATACACGGCCGGCACCGCGAAGCCCACCAGCAGCCAGGGTGCGACGCCCATCGTGAGCTGCACGAGCCCGCCGATACCGACGAGGAGCCCGAGCGTCACGCCGAGCACCATGGCGGGCGGGATGAAGTATCGGATGCCGTTGGACGCGGGGAACCGGCGAGCCAGTTCGCCACGCCACATGCCCGTCGAGAACATCTGCCGCGCGAGCCGATCGAGACTCGACCGCGGGCGATAGGTGACCGCGAGCTCGGGCGTGAACCACACCGTGCCGCCGGTCTCGCGCAGACGCCGGTTGAGCTCCCAGTCCTGTCCGCGCTTGATGCCCTCGTCGAACAGCCCGACCCGTTCGAGCGCCTCGCGGCGGAACACCCCGAGGTAGACCGTGTCGGCCGGGCCTTCGTGGCCCCCGACGTGGAAGGACCCGCCGCCGAGCCCGACCTTCGTCGTATACGCGAGAGCCACCGCCCGCTCGAAGGCCGTCTCGCCGTGCGCGTCCATGATGCCGCCGACGTTGTCGGCGCCGGTGCGCTCGAGCGTGGCGACCGCGATGCGCGTGTAGTCGGGTCGCAGCATCGAGTGCGAGTCGACCCGCACCACGACGGGGTACCTCGCGGCGCGGATGCCGATGTTGAGCCCGGCCGGCGTCGAGCCCACCTCGTTGTCGAGCACGCGGACGCGGCCGTCGCGGGCAGCGAGATCGGCGACGAGCTCGGCCGTGCCGTCGATCGACGGACCGAGGGCGATGAGCACCTCGACAGGGCCGTCGTAGTGCTGCGTGAGGATCGAATCGACCGCGGCACGCACGTGGGTCACGTCGTTCAGCACCGGCATCACATAGGAGACGCCCTCAGTCGGCGACGGGGTCGCCTCGGGGGTCGCGTCGGGCATGTTCCTCACTCGGGCTCGGTCGATCGAGCCTACCAGTGGGCAGATCGCGGCCTCGATCGGATGCCCCGAGCACGGCGCTGCTCTGACACCTCGCCCGAGCATCTCGCCCGGCCACGGCGAAGCGGGCGGCACCACGTGGGTGCCGCCCGCTTCGTGGGTTGCAGGATCAGCCCTGGAAGGTGCCGAGCGTGACGTCGACCGTGCTGCTCTTGCCGTTGCGCGTGAACGTGACGGTCGCGTCCGACCCGCCGGCCTGGGCGCGCACCTGCGCCGTGAGGTCGGTCTGATCCGAGATCGGCACCCCGTTGAACGAGGTGACGACGTCGCCCTCGCGCAGGCCGGCAGCCTCCGCCGCGCCGCCGGAGCTCAGCTCGGTGATCAGCGCTCCGACCTCGGTCGCGTCATCCGCCGTCTGAGCCGAGGTGACGGTCGCACCCAGCAGGCCGTGCGTGGCCTCGCCGTTCTCGATGATCTCGCTCGAGACCCGCTTGGCGAGGTTCGCGGGCACCGCGAAGCCGACGCCGATGTTGCCGGCCTCGCCCGACGAGCCGCCGGCCGAGAGGATCGCGACGTTGATGCCGATCAGCTTGCCGCTCGCGTCGAGCAGCGCGCCGCCCGAGTTGCCGGGGTTGATGGCCGCGTCGGTCTGCACGACGGGAATCGAGATGGTGCCCCTCGCCTGGCTCTGCTGCTGGCCCTCTTGACCCGGGACGTCGAAGTTCCAGAAGTCGAACGGGCTCTCCTGCTGCGGCTGCTGCTGCTCGTCGCTGTCGTCGGGCGTGGTCGGAGCCGCCGACGAGGCGACGTCGATGCTGCGGTTGAGCGCACTGACGATGCCGTTCGTGACCGTGCCCGACAGGCCCAGCGGCGCACCGATCGCGATGGCCGAGTCGCCCACGTTGAGCTTGTCGGAGTCGGCGAACTCGAGCGCCTTCAGGCCCGAGGCATCCGCCAGCTTGATGACCGCGAGGTCGCTGAGCGGGTCGGTGCCGATGAGTTCGGCGCTCCACAGCCGACCGTCGCTCGTCTTCACCTGGATGCTCGGGCTGGCCGTCGCACCGTCGAGGGTCACGACGTGCGTGTTCGTGAGCACGTAGCCGTCCTCCGAGAGGATGACGCCCGAGCCGGTGCCCGCACCCTGCTGGCTCGACACCGAGATGGTGACGACGCTGGGGCTGGCGGCCGCGGCGACCGCGGTGATCTGGTTCACCGAGTCGGGGTCGTTCACGACGATGTTCTGCGGGGTTCCGGCGCTCGTCGAGATCGCGGGCTGGTTCTCGTTGATGATGAGCGCGGTGAGGCCTGCCCCGCCCGCACCGGCGACCAGTGCGGTCGCGACGATGGCCGCGGCGACGCCGAACCCGACGCGGCGACGTTCGGGCTTCGGCTCGGCGGGCTGCACCGGGCCGCCGAAGGCGGGGGGAACCGAACCGACGAGCGGCTCGGTCGGCTGGGTTCGACCCGGGGCCGGCGCGGTCGCACCGGCGTACGCGTAGTGCGGCAGCGGTGCCGTCGGCTGGGTCTGATACGCCGGCTGGTGCGAGTACTGGGGCGCATGGTACGGCTGCGGGGCCTGGCCCGGGGTGTAGACGGTGCCGGTCGGCGCGGCGGGGGCGGGCGCAGGCGCCGCGGGTGCGGCAGGTGCCGCGGGTGCGGTAGGTGCCGCGGGCGCTGCAACCGGAGCAGCCGGCGCGGATGCCTCGGGCTCGACGCCTGCGGCGGGTGCCGCCGGGGCGGGCGCGGGCGCTGCAGTCTCGGGCGCCGCGATCTCGGGCGCCGCGATCTCGGGCGCCGCGGTCTCGGCGGGCTCGGCCTGCACCGCGGGCTCGGCCTGCGCCGCGCTGGGCTGTGCCTCGGTGGTGTGGGGCTCGGGAGCGGTCGGCTCCGGGGCCGCGCCGTTCTGGTTGTCGGTCATCGGTGCTCCTTCCAAGCGATCCCAAGTCTCCGCATGGTTGCTGTGGAGCGGATCGGCGAAGTCTATGCGCCCGCTATGGCTTCACCCCGAGTCATCCGGACGCCCTGGCCAGCGTACCGAGCCCCGCGTGAGCGTACGGTGTGAGAATGACCGGCTCGACCCCCCTCCTCCCGTGGCAGCGCACCGCCGCCGGTGCCGGCCTGCTCGCGTCCGACGGCGCCGTGCGGCCGACCATCTTCGCCGAGATGAGCGCACTTGCCGCCAGCACCGGTGCGATCAACCTCGGGCAGGGTTTCCCCGACGAAGACGGACCGGCCGAGGTGCTCGAAGCCGCGCGGCGCGCGATCGCCGAGGGCGTCAACCAGTACCCGCCGGGCATCGGCATGGTGGTGCTGCGCGAGGCGATCTCGCGTCACCAGCGGCGCTGGTACGGCATCGAACCGGATGCCGCGACCGAGGTGCTCGCAACCGCCGGCGCGACCGAGGCGCTCGCGGCCACCCTGCTCGCCTACGTCGACGCGGGCGACGAGGTCGTCGCATTCGAGCCGACGTACGACGCGTACGGCGCGCTCGTCGCGCGAGCCGGCGGCGTGCTGCGCACCGTGCCGCTGCATTGGTCGGCTGAAGGCGCCGGGCACGCCTGGCGCCCCGACCCCGACGAGCTGCGGCGCGCGGTCACCGATCGCACCCGGGTGATCCTCGTGAATACCCCGCACAATCCGACCGGCGCGGTGCTCGACCGCGACGTCCTCGACCTGATCGTCGAGCTCGCGACCCGCCACGACGCGCTCATCGTCACCGACGAGGTGTACGAGCACCTCGTGTTCGACGGCGCGCACGTGCCGATCGCGACCCTGCCCGGCGCCTGGGAGCGCACGATCTCGATCTCGTCGGGTGGCAAGACCTTCTCGACGACCGGCTGGAAGATCGGCTGGGCGACCGGGCCCGCCGCGCTCATCACGGGCGTGCTCGCGGTCAAGCAGTACCTCACGTTCGTGAACGGCGCGCCGTTCCAGCCGGCCATCGCGGCGGGCCTCGACCTGCCCGACGCCTACTTCGCGCAGGCGGCCGCGACGCTCGCGGCCAAGCGCGACCTGCTCGCCGACGGGTTGCGATCGGCCGGCTTCGAGGTGTCGCCGCCGCAGGCGGGCTACTTCGTGATCGCGGATGCCTCGCCGCTCGGGTTCTCCGATGCCGACGAGTTCTGCCGCCGACTGCCCGACCTCGCCGGGGTCGTCGGCGTGCCCGTCTTGGCGCTGGTGCACCCCGAGCGTCGGGCCGAGTACCGCAGTCTCGTGCGGTTCGCGTTCTGCAAGCGCCACGACGTGCTGGCCGAGGCATCCGGTCGTCTGTCGCGACTGAGCGACGCCTGAGTCGCGCTGAGCTCGGAGTCGCGCCTACAGCGTGTCCCAGCCGAAGATCACCGAGAGCAGCCACAGCACCGGCAGCACGGCGACCGCCAGGGCGCCGCCGAAGATCGCCATGCCGCGCGCGAATCTCGTCACCGCACCCCGACGGCGCCGATAGCCCGCACCGTCGCACGCCTGCGTGATGAGCTCCATCAGGTCGCGACTGTCGAAGGTGTAGGTGCGTACGAGCCGACCGTCGTCGTGCAGGCCGACCTGCGCCGTCTTCGTGATGACGATCGCCTCGCCGACGAATGCTCTGAGACCGAGGCTCGCCTTGGGCGACCCGTTCGGCCCGGCACCGGCCTGCCAGCGGACCTCGCGGATGTGCTGCGTCGGCGCCCACGTGCGCTTCACGTCGTCGATCACCACGCTGATCTTGTACTGCGTGCGCAACCCGTTGCCGTAGAGGAACGTCGCCCACTTCCAGTCGGCCACGTCGTATTGCATCGTGAACCCGCGGGCGGTGGGTTCGAGCAGGAACGGGGTGCCTTCCACGTCGCGGCGCAACTGGGCGACGATGTCCTGGGAGGTCATGCGGGTCCTCGGGTTCGGGTCGGTGTGCCGGGTAGGGGCCGCGTCGAGGGTATCGCGCCGCTCAGCGCTGCACGATGTCGGCGCGGCACGACGTCAGCGCGGAACGACGTCGAAACGGCGCAGCGCGAGCGCGGGGTTGAGGCGGCGGGTCGCCTCGACGCGGTCGCGCGAGATCCAAGCCACCGCGACATCCGTCTGCTCGCCGATCGTGGCGATCTCGACGCCCATCGGATCGACCACCATGCTGTTGCCGGCACTGAACGGCGCGGGGTGATCGGCCGCCGCGACGTACACCGTGTTCTCGATCGCCCGCGCCGTCGTGAGGGTGCGCCAGTGCGCCTCCTTCAGCGGGCCCCGCACCCACTCGGCGGGCATGCAGATCACGTCGGCGCCCGCATCGACGATGCGACGCGACACCTCGGGGAACCGGGTGTCGTAACACGTCTGCAGGCCGAACCGCAGGCCCTCGACCTCGAAGAGTTCGGGCGCGGCGATCTCGCCCGGCTCGACCCACTCACTCTCGCGCTCGCCGAACGCGTCGTACAGGTGCAGCTTGCGGTAGGTCGCGACGAGCTCGCCGTTCGGCGCGAGCGTCACGACCGTGTTGCGGAACCGGTCGGCGTCGGTCGCCCGCTCGAGCACCCCGACGACGAGGTGCACGCCGAGCCGCGCGGCCAGCTCGCCCAACGTGCGCACGAACGGGCCGTCCAGCGGCTCGGCCGCCGCCGCCATCTCGCGGCCCGGTTGGGGCGTGAAGCACATCGCGTACTCGGGGAACACCACGACGCGCGCGCCGCGTTGGACGGCGAGCGTCGCGAGGCGCGCGATTTCGGTCAGGTTCGCCGTGGTGTCCGTGGTCGGCGCGAACTGGGCGATGGCGATCGCGAGGGCGGCGGGGGTGTCGGCGGCGGGCGCGTGGCTCATGCCCTCACCCTACGGACTGCGGCGGCGGATGGCGCCGCGTGACGGTGCCGGATGCGAATGCTCGCGGCCGGAAGTACCGTGCCGGCATGGCTGTGATCGCGTACTTCGAATTCCCGCTCGCCGACGGCCCTTGGGGTGGCGACGCCGTCGGCGCGTTCGCCGACCTCGCCGCCGAGATCTCGGTCGAGCCCGGCTTCCGCTGGAAGGTGTGGACCGAAGACCCCCAACGCGGTGTGGCCGGCGGCGTCTACCTGTTCGCCGACCGCGCGAGCGCCGACGCCTACGTGCAGAAGCACACCGGCCGGCTCGCCGGCTTCGGCATCACCGACATCGATGCGCGCATCATCGGCGTCAACGACGGCCTGTCGGCGTTGACGAACGCGGCCGTGGCATAGCGGCGCAGGCCGTCAGGGCATAGGGTTCCCCCGACAATCGAACACAATCTTGGGGGATGCGATGAGCGATGCGACGACGCCGACGATCGTATTGGTCCACGGGGCGTGGGCCGACGCTTCGAGTTGGAACGCGGTGACGAGGGCGCTGCAGGCGCAGGGGTACCCGGTGCTCGCGCCGCCGAACCTGTTGCGCGGCCTCAGTGACGACGCCGCATACATCGCGTCGTTCCTCGCGCAGCGTACGAGCGGCCCGGTGGTGCTCGTCGGCCACTCGTACGGCGGCGCGGTCATCACGAACGCGGCCACTTCGGCCCAGAACGTCCGAGCCCTCGTCTACGTCAACGCGTTCATCCCCGACGAGGGCGAGACGGTCGTGCAGATCCTCGACGGCTCGGGTTCGGCGCTCGCGGTGGCCGACCCGACGACGGTGTTCGACATCGCCGGATACCCGGGCGCTCCCGAGGGTGCCGCCGAGGTGTTCCTCAAGCCCGAGGTCGTGCACGAGTCGTTCGCGCCCGACCTCGACGAAGCCACCCGCTCGACCATCGCCGCCGGTCAACGCCCCGCGTCGCTCGTGGCGAACGTGACGCCGTCTGGCCCGCCCGCGTGGCGGTCGCTGCCGAGCTGGGCCGTCATCGGCGTGGATGACCGCGTGATCCCGGTGGCAGTGCTGCGCCGCCTGGCCGAACGAGCCGGGTCCACGGTGACCGAGCTGCCCGGGTCGCACGTGTCGATGGTGTCGCACCCCGAAGCCACGATCGACGCGATCCTGGCGGCCGCCGCCGCCACGAGCTGAGCCGGCCGAGCGCACGACGTGGCAGGTACGGCGAGGGCTGACGCGGGCTGACGCCCCGACACGACGAAGGCGGGCATTCATGCCCGCCACCTTCAGGATACCGCGGCAGGGGGGTCTTGCGGCAAGGCCCCCCGCGTGGCGCATACTGGTCGGCCGACCGATTCCCGCGCTGGAGCATGCCCTGATCACCACCCCTTTCGCCCTGCCCGACCGACTCGCCGCCAAGGCCGACCCGGCCCTCATCGCCGACGATGAACGACACTTCGGCGCCATCGCGGATCGCCTCGAACGGGCGATCTTCGAGGCATCCGACCGTCTGGCGACGCTGCGCCGCCGCCCCGCCGGGCCGGGCCAGCAGGCCGTCGAGCGCGACCTCGAGATCCACCGGCTGAGCGGGCGCATCCGCACCCTGGGCCGCTTCGGGCTCGACCTCTGCCTCGGGCGCATCGTGCCCGCCGACGGCGGCGCGCCCGTGTACATCGGCCGGCTCGGTCTCGCCGATGACGCGGGCGGGCAACTGCTCGTCGACTGGCGCTCCCCCGCGGCCGAGCCGTTCTTCGCCGCAACCCACGCCTCGCCGATGGGGCTCGCGAGTCGCCGGCGCTACCGGTGGACGAGGGGTCGCATCAGCGACTACTGGGACGAGGTGTTCACCGCCGACGGGCTCGCGGATGCCGCGGAGCGCGCCGCGCTCGACGACCAGTCGGCCTTCATCGCGAGCCTCGCTGCGGCCCGTTCGTCGCGCATGCGCGACGTGCTCGGCACCATCCAGGCCGACCAGGACGCGATCATCCGCGCGGGCTCGCACGGCACGCTCGTCGTCGACGGCGGACCGGGCACGGGCAAGACCGTCGTGGCGCTGCACCGCGCCGCGTACCTGCTGTACGCGGATCCGCGACTGTCGGGGCACCGCGGCGGCGTGCTCGTGGTGGGCCCCCATCAGCCCTACCTCGACTACGTCGGCGACGTGCTCCCCGGCCTCGGCGAAGAGGGCGTCGCGACCTGCACGCTGCGCGACCTCGTGCCCGAGGGCACCACGGCCGACCTCGCCGTCGAGCCCGACTTCGAGGCCGCCCGGCTGAAGTCGTCGGCGCGCCTCGTGTCCGCGGTCGAGGCCGCGGTGCGTCACTACGAGCGCCCGCCGACGCGGGGTATGGATGTCACGACCTCGCTGACCGACGTCTGGGTCGATCCCGCCGACTGGGCCGACGCGTTCGCCGCGCCCGAGCCCGGCACGCCCCACAACCTCGCCCGCGACGAGGCCTGGGAGGAGCTGCTCGCGATCCTCGTCGACCGCAACGACGGCGAGGTGCCGGCGCACCTGCTGCACCGAGCCCTGGCCCAGAACCCCGACCTGCGCACCGCGTTCAACCGGGCCTGGCCGGTGCTCGACCCGGCCGGCGTCGTCGCCGATCTCTGGAGCGTGCCGGCGTACCTGCGCGCGTGCGCACCGTGGCTCGAGGCATCCGAGCTCGACGCCCTGCAGCGCGACGAACCGCGCGCCTGGACCGTCAGCGACCTGCCATTCCTCGATGCGGCGCGGCTGCGCATCGGCGATCCCGACGCCGCCCGACTCGCGCGGCGGCGCGAAGCGGCCGAGGCGTCCGAGCGCCAGCAACGCGAATACGTGATGGACGATCTCATCGCCGCCGACGACTCCGAGATGCGGGTCATGTCGATGCTGCGCGGGCAGGATGCGAAGAACTCGCTCGCCGACGACGCGGGGCTTCCGAGCGCCGACCCCGGCGCCCTCGCCGGCCCGTTCGCGCACGTCATCGTCGACGAGGCGCAGGAGCTCACGGATGCCGAGTGGCAGATGCTGCTCGCCCGCAACCCGTCGCGCAGCTTCACCGTCGTCGGCGACCGTGCCCAGGCGCGGCACGGCTTCACCGAGCCATGGGCCGAGCGCCTCGAGCGGGCGGGTCTCGACCGCGTCGAGATCGCCTCGCTCACCGTGAACTACCGCACGCCTGCCGAGGTCATGGCCGAGGCGGCGCCGGTCATCCGCGCCGCGATCCCCGACGCGAACGTGCCGACCTCGATCCGCGAGAGCGGGCGGCCCGTCGTGCACAGCTCGGTCGCCTCGCTGGAGCAGGTCATCGGCGGATGGCTCGCCGCCCACGCCGAGGGCGAGGGCATCGCGTGCGTCATCGGCGACCCGACCTTCGCGCCGCGGCCGAGAGTACGGTCGCTCACGCCCGCGCTCGCGAAGGGGCTGGAGTTCGACCTCGTCGTGCTCGTCGAGCCCGAGCGATTCGGGGACGGCATCGAGGGCGCCGTCGACCGGTACGTCGCGATGACCCGGGCGACCGGCCAGCTCGTCGTGCTGGCGGGGTGAGCGCGCGACCTGCGCCTGACGTCCCATGGATCACCCGGGCGACGCGCCGGCTTGCCATACTGGTGCGCATCGGCCCTGTACTCAACGGCCTGTACTCAACGGCCCTGTGCTCAACGGCCCTGTGCTCAACGGCCCTGTGCTCAACGGCCCTGTGACCGGCGGCTCCAACGGAGGACCCTCATGGCAGACCTGACTGATCTCGTCCAGACCCACCTGGCGGCGGCGCTCGCCGACGAGCGCGGTCGCAGCGCCGAGGTGATCGTGCACGACGGGCCGCTGCGCCAGGCGCTCATCGCCCTGAAGTCGGGAGTCGAGCTGTCGGAGCACAACTCCCCCGCCGCGGCGAGCCTGCAGGTGCTGACCGGGCGCGTGCGCGTGACCGGCCAGGAGGTCACCGAGATCACCGAGGGCCGGGTCGACGCGTTGACGCACCACCGCCACTCGGTGCTCGCGCTCGAGGACTCGGTGCTGCTGCGCACCACCGTCACGGGCGTCGACCAGGTCGACGGACCCGAGCGGGCGCGCTGACGCGGGCGCGACGCGGACTCAGCCCAGCAGGTCGCCCATCTGCTTCGCGATGAGTTCGGTGGCCCGCTTCGGGCTGAACCGTGAGAGCTTGTCGAGCCCCGAGGCATCCGACCCGATGGTGGCGCGGAAGCGGCCCTTCCGAATCGCGTCGATGATGACGCGACCCGCGTCGGGCGCGCTCGTCATCTTGCGCGTGGTGGACTCGGCCGAGGTGTCGCCGCCGAGCGCGACCCCCGAGTTCGAGGCGATGTCGGTCGCGATCGCGCCCGGGAAGATGACCGACACCTGCACCTTCGAGCCGAGCAGTTCGGCGTAGAGCGCTTCGGTCAAGAGCATCACGGCGGCCTTGGATGCTCCGTACACGGCCTGGCCGGGCACCGGCGCGAGCGCGCCCATGCTCGACACGTTGACGATCGCGGCCTCGGGCCGTGCGACGAGCGCCGGCAGGAACGCCTTGCAGACGTGCACGACGCCCCAGAAGTTGACGTTCATGACCTTCTCGATCTCTTCGTAGGGCAGATCGATCACCTTGACGAACTTCTGGATCACGCCCGCGACGTTCACGATGCCGTCGACCGCGCCGTGCGCCGCCTCGACCGCGGCGGGCAGCGCTTCGACGGCGGCGCGGTCGGTGATGTTCACGGCGTGCGAGGTGAACTTCGAGCCTGCCCCGGCGCGGGCGGCCGTCTCGGTCAGGCCCGCTTCGCTCAGGTCGACGCCCGCGACCGAGGCGCCGGCGGCGAGCAGTTGCAGTGCGACCTCGCGCCCGATGCCGTTGCCGGCGCCCGTGACCACGAAGACCTTGCCGTTGATGTCCATCGAGAGACCCCTTTGTCGGATGTCGCGGATCATCGCGTGCGGAACGCGATCGCCGGCGGGCCGGCACGGGCTCACGGTATCAGGCGCGCCAAGTGAGCATAAAGATCCGATCTCTCGCGGGTAGAACCGGCGAAAACGACCAGATTATGAGAATCTCTTCCGCGAACATCCGATGACTGCTACGCTCACGCACGTCGCTCTCAATGATGAGGGCACCAGCGTGCGAGGCAGCGGCCCGGATGCTCCGCTGTCGTGCTGCACCGAACCCATTCCGCGCTTCCGCGGCGCATCCAGTCGGCAAGGCCATTCAGCGCGCCCTCGGCGCGCCCGTTCGAAGGAGACAGGACCGTGCCCATGCCCATCTCTCGGCACCAGACGGACGATCCGGCACCCCCCGTCGCGCGGAGTCGCGCCAGGCGGTGGACCGCCGCGGCGGTCGCCCTCGCGCTCGGCACGGGCGGATTCGTCGCCGTGAGCACGCCCGCGACCGCGGCGGAGCCCTCGCCCTTCGGCGAGCAGCCGGCGCTGAAGGCGTGGTACTCCGCGCCGGCCGGCCCGGCGAACGACAAGGCCGCGGCATGGGAGAAGGAGAGCATCCCGCTCGGCAACGGCTTCCTCGGCGCGAGCATCCTCGGGGGCGTCGACAGCGACGAGATCATCATCAACGACCACACCTACTGGACGGGCGGCCCCGGGCAGAACCCCGCCTACGACGGCGGATTCAGCTCCAAGACCTCGGAGGAGAACGCCGCCATCGTCGCGAAGGCGCAGGAGCTGCTGCAGGCGGCGTGGGATGGCACGTCGCCGGCGACCGTTGACGCGAACGGCAACATCACGCCGGCCACGACACCGAGCTCGGCGAAGATGAACGAGATCACGAGCACCGTGAACCAGCTCATCGGCAGCAAGCAGAACTTCGGCAGCTATCGGCAGCTCAGCTCGATCCTCATGAGCGCCGATCCGATCGTCGCGCTCACCGGGTTCTCAGCCAACTACACGAACCCCAACAACCCGAACGAGGGCACCGCGGCCCTGTTCGACGGCGCCACGAACACCAAGATGTTCGCCGACAAGTTCGGGCGGCCGACGGCCGAACGGCCGTACGAGGTGCAGTGGTCGTACTCGAGCGCATTCGCGGCCTCCGGGTACCGGCTCGCGACCGGCAACGACAGCCCCCCGCGCGACTTCCTGAGCTGGGACCTGTACGCACGAGCCGACGGCGGCGACTGGGTGCTCGTCGACACGGTCGCGAACGCGGCGTTCGGGGCGGCTCGGCAGACGTACAAGTCGTTCGACCTCGACGTTCCCGGCTCGTACGACGAGTACCGGATGGACGTGACCGCGACCGTGGGCGGGGCCGATCCGCAGATGTCCGAGATCGAGGTGACGGCCGCTGCGTCCGGCGCGCCCGAGTTCATCGGCTCGACGGCCAGCCGCGAGCACCCCAACAACGCACAGGAGCGCTCACCGGCCCTGTTCGACGGCGACACCGGCACGAAGATGTACGCCGACGGAGCCGGGCAGATCACCGAGGCCAACCCGTACACGGTCGAGTGGTCGTACTCGAAGCCGTTCGACGTGGCGACCTATCGCCTCGCCACCGGCAACGACGTGCCTGGCCGCGACTTCAGGGCCTGGAAGCTGTACGCGAAGTCGGGCGCCGGCGAGTGGACGCTCATCGACACCGTGGCGGATGCCGCGTTCGGCGACGCCCGCAAGGCGTACCAGCAGTTCGAGGCCGACGTGCCCGGTTCGTACGACGCATTCAGGATGACCGTCACCGCCCTGAAGCAGCTCAGCCAGCAGCCGCAGATGTCGGAGATCGACATGGGCGTCCCCTCGTCGGGCGAGGAGGAGGAGCCCGTCACCGACTACCGTCGGGAGCTCGACCTCGACGGCAGCAAGGCCTCGGTGTCGTACACGCGCGACGGCGTCGGCTTCCAGCGCGAGTACTTCGTGTCGAACCCCGACGACGTCATGGCGATCCGTCTCAGCGCGTCCGAGCCCGGGAGGATCACCCAGTCGTTCTCGCTCAAGCCGATCGATCCGAGGTCGATCGTCGTCCAGGGCGACACGATCACCGCAACCGGGTGGGTCGCCGGGCACAACCAGGGCGGAGATGACGTCAACGCCTTCAACGACGCCCTGCACTACGCCCAGCAGCTGAAGGTCATTCCCGTGGGCGAGGGCGCCGAGCTCATCGCGAACGACACCGCGATCACGGTCATGAACGCCGACTCGGTCGTGCTCCTCACCACGTCGAACACGAACTACCAGGAGGACATCACCGCCGACGAGCCCTACCCGGGCGAGAACCCGCTCAACAACTACTTCGACGGGCAGGATCCCCTCCCCGAGGTCGAGGAGCGGATCGCCGCGGCATCCACGCAGAGCTTCGACGAGCTGTACGCGACCCACCTGGCCGACTACCGCGCGCTCTACGACCGCGTGAAGCTGAACCTCGGCAACGTGGCAGCCGTCACTGCCAAGACGACGCCGCAGCTGCTGGCCGGCTACCGCGACGGCACGAACTCCGCCGACGAGAACCGGTACCTCGAGACGCTGTACTACCAGTTCGGTCGGTACCTGCTCATCTCGTCGTCGCGCGAGGGGGCGCTGCCGGCGAACCTCCAGGGCATCTGGGCCTACGGCACCAACCCGCCATGGGCCGCCGACTACCACGCGAACATCAACCTGCAGATGAACTACTGGCTCGCGGAGCAGACGAACCTCTCCGAGCTGACCGAGCCGCTGATCAGCTACATCGACGCACTCGTGCCCCGCGGCGCGCAGGGTGCCGAGCGGGTGTTCGGCGCGGGCACCCGCGGGTGGACGACGTGGCACGAGAACAACATCTGGGGCAATACCGCACCGGCCGTCTCGGGCGCGTTCTACAGCCCCGAGGACGGCGCCTGGCTCGCCCAGCACGTGTGGGAGCACTACCTCTACACGCAGGACGTCGACTTCCTCGCCCAGCACTACGACCTGCTCCGCGACGCGGCGCTGTTCTGGGTCGACACCCTCGTGCTCGACACGACGAGCAACAAGCTCGTCGTGAGCCCCTCGTACTCGCCCGAGCACGGCCCCTACTCACTGGGCGCGACCGAGCCGCAGTCGGTCGTCAGCGGTCTCTTCGAAGACGTGATCGAGGCGCACGACGTGCTCGGCGACCGCCTCGACTCGGTCGACTCGACGAACGGCCTCGAGGGCCGGGCGGCAGAGGACGCCTACCTCAACGAGATCGCGACGGCGAAGGCCGGCATGCTCGGGCTGCAGATCGCACCGAAGGGCACCTACACGCAGGGCGGGCGCACCTACCAGGGCGGGCAGTTGCAGGAGTGGCAGCACCCGATCGCGATCGACTTCACCGGCGACGGCAGTCACCGTCACACGAACCACCTCTACGCCCTGCACCCGGGCGACCAGGTGGTGGCGGGTCGCAGCGCCGAGGAGGACGCCCTCGTGGACGCGATGAAGGTGACGCTCAACACCCGCGGCGACTCCTCGACCGGCTGGTCGATGGCCTGGAAGCTGAACTTCTGGGCCCGGGTCCGCGACGGCGACCGCGCGCACGTCCTCTACGGCAACCTGCTGAAGCAGGGCACCTACGACAATCTGTGGGATGCGCACCCGCCCTTCCAGATCGACGGCAACTTCGGCGGCACGGCCGGCGCGACCGAGATGCTGCTGCAGTCGCAGGGCGACGCGATCGAGCTGCTGCCGGCGACGCCCGAGATCTGGGGCACCGGCTCGGTCACCGGGCTGCGGGCGCGTGGGAACGTGGGCGTCGACATCGCGTGGACGGGCGGCGTCGTCTCGGAGGCCGTGCTCACCCCGGCGGTCTCGCAGACCCTGACCGTCAAGGCGGCCGACCTCGCCGGCAAGGTCGTCACCGATTCGAACGGCCGACGAGTGCGGTTCGAGTCGGTCGCGAACTACGAGGGCGAGCAGGATAGCACCACGATCCGCTTCGACGGCACGGCCGGTGAGACGTATCGCATCGCGGTGCTGGACGACTCGACCCCGCCCACGGTGACGGTGAAGCCCGAGTCGAAGGGCAAGGACGGCGTCTACCGCGAGGCATCCTTCAAGCTCTTCGACGAGGGCTGGATCGACCGGCTGACGCTGAACGGCGTCGAGAAGGACCTGACCGACAACACCTGGTCGGACCTCAACGGCGTCAAGCCCGGCGCGTTCGGCGGCAAGGCCGGCAGCAACAAGCTGCAGGTGTTCGACACCGCCGGGAACGTCACGACCGTGACCTTCGTGCTGGATGTCACGGGCCCGACGGTGACCGTCAAAGACGACGCCGGGTCGACGACCGGTTCGGCCGCCGACGGCTACGAGCGCGTGTCGTTCAAGCTGTTCGACGCGTACCAGGTCGACCGGCTCACCCTGAACGGGGTCGAGAAGGACCTGACCGACAACACCTGGTCGGACCTCAACGGCGTCAAGCCCGGGGCCTTCGGGGCGAAGCTCGGCGCCAACGAGCTGCAGGTCTTCGACGTGGCGGGCAATGCCACGACGGTCGCCTTCACACTCGTGGCTCCCGCGCCGCCGGTGCCCGCGTGGGACTCGGGCACCGTCTACCTCCTCGGCGATGAGGTGTCGTACGGCGGCGCGGTCTACCTCGCGCAGTGGTGGACGCGCAACGAACGGCCGGGCAGCAGCGCGACCGGTTCCTGGATGGAACGGGGCGCCCCGGTCGCGGCCGCCGGGGTCGGGGTGCTCAGCTGGACGCCGTCGTGGGTGTACACCGGCGGCGAGCGGGTCGCGCATGGCGGGCACGTCTGGAAAGCCAAGTGGTGGACCCGCAACCAGGCACCGGGCGATCCGAACGGTCCGTGGCTCGACCTCGGCGCCTACTGACGAGCGATGACGCGCGCGGGGGCCGGTCTCGGATGGGATCGGCCCCCGTTGCGAACCTGCGATCCGTGGCCGTGCGCCTGGTGGCGCAGCGGCGATGCCCTAGAGGGGCCCGGAGAAGGGGTTTGTCGCCAGTTTGCGGCGTCGGGTTCAAGTCGTAAACCCTGTCAGGCTCGGAGATCTGCGATCTCCGAGCCTGATTTCGTTGCGGGGGCAGGATTTGAACCTACGACCTCTGGGTTATGAGCCCAGCGAGCTACCGAACTGCTCCACCCCGCGACGCTGACGGCCCTTCGGTCGTCATCCTTCGCAAAATCCCTCGTCAGATCGGGTTTTCTCGATCCGGCTTGTGTGCGATGGTACAGCCAGTCTACTCGACAGTTGGATGCGGTTCGACCGGCGTCGAGGCGTCTCGGGACCGCATTGCGCCGAGGTTCCGCCGAGTGATCACATCACTGCGCGAGATCCGTCATGCCCCTGATCGCCCGGGATCACCCGATGCCCAGCGCCGCCACGATGGGGGCGATCTCCACCGGTGCTCCACCGGCTTGAGCGGATCGTCGCACGCCTTCCATGAGTGCGAAGGTCTCGAGGCCCTCTTCCAACCCTGGTGAGTACGCGTCGCCCCTGACGATCGCCTCGGCGAAGTACTGCAGGTAGTTCGCGAACTCGCCGTAATGCATGCCGTGCACCTCGTTGTTGAAGTGGAAGTGACGGTACTCGTAGAGCAGGTCCTCGAGCACCTCGACCCCGTCCGCGCCCGTGTGCAGGTAGTGCATGTCGTGGTACTTCGCGAGCGACGTGCCCTCCGAGCCGTACAGCATGCACTCGATGGAGTTCCGTGCGCGCGGCAGTTCATGCATGCCGTAGTGGCCGAACGCGCGACCGATCCGACCGTCGGCCGTGGTCGCGTTCACCGAGTACACGTCGAACGACGTCGTGCCCGCGCTGCGCGCGAGCGACGACCTCGAGCCGACCGCCGACACCCGGTCGATCGGTCCGAGGTACCAGCGCAGCAGGTCGAGCGGATGGCTCATGCCCAAGTAGACCCAGTCGGACTTCTCCGCGATCCAGGGGCGGCCGTCGTAGTACCAGTCCATTCGGTGCGTGTAGTGCGTCTCGACGACCTCGAGCTCGCCGACCTCGCCGCGCTCGAACGCGGCACGCTGACGGCGCATCGACTCGAAGAAGCGGATGCTCTGGCCGACCAGGAGCTTGCGGCCCGTCCGCCGGGATGCCTCGAGCACGGCCTTCGCATGGTCGACCGAGTTGACGACCGGCTTCGTGCAGACCACGTCCTTGCCGGCTTCGAACGCCTCCACGATCTGCGGGCCATGCAGCTGGTCGGGCGTGTAGATGCCGACGATGTCCACGGCCGGGTCCGCCAGCAGTTCGGCGTAGGCGGTCGTGTAGTGGATGCCCGGCAGGTCGCGCTCGACCGCGCGAAGCGCGTCTTCACTGACGTCGCAGCCGGCGACCGGCCGCACACGGGAGGTGCGGAGGGCTGCGAGCAGGGCGGTGCGGCCTTCGTTCAGGCCGACGACCCCGAGCCCGAGCCGGTCGGATTCGGGCACCGACTCGTCGAGCGGGTACGAGTGCGCTCCACGAGCGACGCGGGGGTAGTAGCCGGTCATGCGTTGTTCTCCTCATCTGCGGTTCGGTGGACCGTCGCCCAGGTGCCACGGTGATCGTCGAGCGTTTCCGCGTCCTCGGCGCGCGGCGCGAACTCCACCGCGACGGTCGTGATCTCGCGGGGCCGCAGGTCTACGGCGACGCGGTCGTCATCCAGGTCGAGCTCCTCAACGATCTCGCCGAGCGTGGTGGTGCGCCAGGCGCGCACGGGTCGTTCGGCGAAGACGATGTCGGCCGTTCCGCCGTCACCGGCGAACTCGACGACGCGAATGAGCACCGGCTCCGCGGCGACCGAGTTCACGTGGGCTTCGAAACCGGTCGCGTGGTAGTCGCTGTCACGGTAGACGGCCGTGATGGACGCGCCAGCGGCCGACCCCTCGAGTCGTGCGAACGCGGCGGAATCGGCGGTGCCGTCGTGAGCCCCCTGCAGAGACCGCACGGGCGTGGTGAACTCCTGCGCCCGGCGCCATCGCCAGCCGTGCTCGACGGCGCCGTGCGGAACGGCGCGCACGCGCGCGTCGAGCGCGGACGTGTAGTACTCCTCGTCCCACGGATCGCGCATCGAGAGCACGTTCCAGAATCCGATCTCGGCCCGATGGAATCCTTGGCTGCCGTCGTGGAGCCAGAGCAGCCCCGTCCCCGAGGCATCCACTTGGTCGGCGAACTGCAGGCCGGTGAACGGGTGCACGACCGTCTCGAACTCCTGCGGCGAGGTCATCCAGTCGCCGGTGGGGTACTTGCGGTGGAACGTGCCTCGACCCTCGACGGCCGACACCGCGTACGGGGTGTCGTGGAACACCGTCGCGACATCGAGAGCCGGTTCGACGAGTGTCATGAGCGCGGCGTGAGCACGGCCGTCCGGCCCATCGCCGAGATCGCCGGAGAACCAGAGGTCGAGCGCATCGATCTCCTCGGCGAGCCGGAACGAGACCTCCACACGGGCCTCGCCGGCCTCGCGCGCGACGGTCACGACGCCATCGGCGCTCACCGACGAGGATGCCACGGAGAACTCGCGCTCCTGCCCGTCGCGCACCCACCTCAACCCGCCGAGCCCCACGGGGCCGGTCCCGAGCTCGCCGACCCGCGTCGCGACACCGCGTCGGAGATCGATCTCTGCGGAGAAGCCACCGCGGGCCAGTCGCACCACGTCGCCGTCGCGGATGACCGCCACCGCCGGATCGGTCTCACCTGCGGGAACGACCGTCGCGGCGAGCGCGGGCAGCATCACCCGGCGCCCGGCGACGAACGCCTCGCGATCCCAACCGAGCGTGTTGACCACCGCCTCGGCGCCGTCCGGCACGTGAAGCGAAGCCGCCAGCCGCCGGAGTTGGCGCTCGAGCACGCCCTCGGCGATCGCGAGCCCGCGTTCCGCGCCGAGGTAGCCGATGTGGCCGCACAGGCCCTCGCACTCGTCGTTGTCGTGGTGCTGGAAGGCGAGCAGTTCGCGCCACGCTTCCTCGAGCTCCCAGAATGAGTACTTGGCCCACTGCGCGTAGGGCTTGCCGAGCGACCCCACGAGCACCGAGGCCGTCTCGGCCGCAAGCAGGGTCTGCTCCAACCGACGCGAGAGCCGGTGCAGGCGGTTGCCGTTCTTGCCCAGGCTCATGCCGTGGAAGACGTCGTCCATGCCGTACTCACGTGGGTCGGCGTCCGCTTCGAGCGCGTCGAGCACCGTCGACAGGGTGCCGGTCCGGAAGTCGACTCCACTCCCGTTGAACAGGCGTTCGACGCCGGGCGCCACGAGCTCGCTTCGGCACATCCAGTCGGGCGCCGGCAAGAGCTCGAGCCACTGCTGCACGACCGGCATCTTCGGTCGCGCGATCTCGCCGCTCGCGATCAGTGCCTCGATGTCCTCGGGCCACTGGTGCAGGTTGAGTTCGCTCCTCGGGAGGGCGAGCACTTCGGAGCCGTCGATGCCGCGCCAGCGGATGGCAGCGGCATCGTGCTCCTTCGGAATCTCCGGTGTGTGCCAGGTCCACTGGAAGAAGAGCGACGCGTACCGGTAGCCGGCATCTCGGAGCAGCTGTGGGAGCTGAGGGAAGAAGCAGAACTCCTCCTCCCAGAACGATCGAGGACGCGATTCGAGCAGGCGCAGCGAGGCGCGCACGCCGTACGCGAGCTGGCGGACGGCCGACTCGCCGTGGTGGAACAGCCCGTACGGCTGACCGTAGGTCGCCCCGACCACTTCGACGCGCCCGTCGGCGATCGCGTCCTTGAGCCGAGCGAGGGCCTTCGGCTCCTCGCTCGCGAGCTTCTCGTAGCCGACACCGTCGAAGTTGATGTTGCCTGGCGCGCCCGTGCGCCCGATGAACGTGAGCATGTCGTCGATCGAACGGCCCAGCACGCCGTTGCCCCAGAGCCACTCCATGTCGACCCAGTGGAAGTGATTGCCGAAGGTGTACCAGCCCAGCTTCGCCGGGACGTCGTGGTCGCCGTCGGACTGTCGCGCGGCGTTCCGGAAGTCATCGATGTCGGTCATGCGTCGTCCTGTGTGAGTTTGCGAGCGACTTCGCTCGGTGCGGATCAGGAGAAAGTTGTGCCCGCGATCAGCGCGATGTTCGCGTATGGCGTGCACTCGCCGGTGCGGATGACGATGTGGGCGCTGGGCAGGCGCGCCGTGAACTCCTCGTGGCTCACCCAGGTCACCGGCATGTGCGCGAGGAGTGCATCGAGGCCGTGCCAGTCGTCGAAGGAACCGTCGGTGGCGGATTCCGCGGCGACGACATACGACTCGATCGGCGTACTCTCGAGAACGGCCCGGACGACGACGGCGAAGGACGGCGTGCCAGGCGTGAGCGAGAGATCGATCACCGGCACCCCCGCGGGCAGCGGCAGCCCCGCGTCGGCCACCACGATGCCGTGGCCGTGGCCTGCGCCGGCTAAGGCGGCAAGCAGCGCTGGGTTCAGGATGGGCGAGTTCGTGATCACGGGATGCTCCGAACGACTCGGGCAACAGCAGCGCTGTCGAGCCCCGGATGCCGGGCCCCGCGGACCGTCGCGGTGAGGCCGCCGGCTGCATTGGCCACCGCCACGGCCTCGAAGAGGTCGGCACCATCGGCGAGCTGACCGGCGAGTGCGCCGACGAAGGCGTCGCCCGCACCGACCGTGTCGATCGCCACTACGGGGTGCGCTGGTACACGCACCGGCGCAGCCGCGCGCGGCCGGACCAGGGCGCCTGCGGCGCCGATGGTTACGACCACATCACCGTCGTAGTCGAGCGCGGCCAGCATGGACTCGACCGGCTGGGTCTGCGAACGCGCCGTCGCCGTTCCGGCGTCGACGAGCGCTGCGAGCTCGAGTGCATTCACGACGAGCACGTCGACATCGGCGAGGAGGTCTCGAGCGCTCTCGCGTGCAGGTGCCGCGTTCAGTACCGTGCGAGCGCCGACCCGGCGGGCGACGGACAGTGCTTCGGCGACGACCGCGGCGGGGATCTCCTGTTGGACGACGAGAACATCGCCCTTGCGAATCGGAGTTGCCCCAGCATGCCCGTCGGGCCACGCCTCGTTCGCGCCTGCGAACACCGCTACCGTGTTCTCGCCGTCGGCCTGTACGGCGATACTCGCGTGGCCTGTCGACGCAGGGACCCGCGCGAGGTGGGCGATGTCCACGCCGACGTGCTCGAGCTCCGAGGCCAGGCGCGCGCCCGCATCATCGTCGCCGATGCATCCGACCATCGAGACCCGGCCGGGCTCGCCGGTCAAGCGTGCCGCCGCATAGGCCTGATTCGCGCCCTTGCCGCCGCCGGCGGTGAGGAGGCGGTCAGCGGCGACGGTCTCGCCTGGTCGGGGCAGCACGCGCACGCCGAGGACGATGTCGAGGTTGAGACTGCCGACGACCACGATGCGGTTCATTCGACCCTCCGTCGAGTGGCCGACCTCGCCCTGGAAGGAAGGAGTCACGCTTGGTGCTCCACAGAATTCGGATGCATCGAGTGCCGTCATCCCTTGAGGCCGGAGCCCGCTTCATTGCCGAGGATCTGGCGTTGGCCAAGGAAGAACGCGATCAGCGGGGGCACCACCATCACCATCGAGATGCACAGCATCGAGGTGGTGTCGATGAGCTGCGAGGACTTGAAGAACGAAAGACCGATCGGCAGCGTGAAGAGGTCCGTGTCATTCAGGAACACGAGCGGACCGAGGAAGTCGTTCCAGACCACGATCGTATGCAGGATCGCGGTCAGCACGAGTTGCGGTCGCATCAGCGGCAGGAAGATCGAGGTGAAGGTGCGGAAGTGGCCGGCACCGTCGAGCATGGCCGCTTCCTCGAGGTCACGCGGGATCGTCCGCAGGAACTGTGTCAGCAGGAAGATGTAGAAGGGTGCCCCGAAGTACGACGGCACGATCAGCGGCAGGTAGGTGTTGATCCAGCCGAGGAACGAGTACTGCATGTAGAGGGGCACGACGAGCACGTCCCACGGGATGATCATCGTGGCGAGTAGCAGCGTGAACAGTGCCTTCTTGCCTCGGAACTCGAACCTCGCGAAGCCGTACGCGACGACCGCCGACGAGAAGGTGACGCCGAGGACCGAGAGCGTCGTCACGAGGACCGAGTTGAGGAAGAACCGGGTGAACGGCTGCGAGTTCCAGGCGTCCGCGTAGTTCGACCACTCGAAACTGCTCGGCCAGAAGCTCGGCGGGTACGCGGCCTGCTCGGATGCGGGCTTCACCGAGGAGATGAACGCCCAGTAGAACGGGAAGATCAGGACGACCGCGACGGCGACCAGCACGACGTAGCGGCTGACCTGACGCGTGCTGCGTTGGATTGTCCGGCTCACATCACACCTCGTAGTAGGACCAGCGCCGCGATAGGCGCAGGAAGACCAGGGTCAGGACGAGGACGGCGATGAGCATGATCCACGCGTTGGATGCGGCATACCCGAGGTCGCCCCGGCGGAACGCGTTCTCGTAGACGAACAGGGAGTAGAAGTACGTGGCCTTGTCCGGCCCGCCACCGGTGAGGTTGAGCACCACCGTGATCTGCTGGAAGGCCGCAATGATCGAGATGATCGTGTTGAACACGATCGCGGGGCCGATCATCGGCAGAGTGATCCGACCGAACTTGCGGAACGGCCCGGCGCCGTCGATCGTCGCTGCCTCGTACAGTTCGGCGGGGACGTTCTTGAGTGCCGACAGGAAGATGAGCATCTGTGCTCCCTGCCCGAAGCAGGTCGTGAGGACCATCGCCCACATCGCGGAGCCCGGGTCGGTGAGCCAGCGCACCGGTTCACCACCGAGCGACGCGATGAAGAAGTTGAGTACGCCGCGATCGGCCAGGATCCAGCCCCAGACGATTGCAAGAGCAACGCCCGTCAGCAGAGTCGGCAGGTAGAACGCGGTCTTGAACAGTCCGACGCCGCGCACGTCGCGCGAGAGGAGGACGGCGAGGCCGAGCGAAAGACCGACCGACAGCGGGACGAGGATCAGTGCGTATCGAACGGTGTTCGACATTGCAAGGTAGAACGTGTCATCGCCGAACATGCGAATGTAGTTGTCGAAGCCGATGAACGTGCGGTCACCCACGATGCCCCAGTCGAACATCGACATCCAGAGTGAGAACGTGGCCGGGAACAGCGTGAAGGCGAGGAAGCCGACGATCCACGGGGCGATGAACAGGTACGGCACGATGCGATGCCGTCCGGAGAGGCGCATTGGGGCTCCTGAGCTCGGGCGAGGTGGGCGGAATGTGGTGGGGTGAGGGGTGAGGCCCGGCCGGTCGACCGGCCGGGCCTCATTGGCTCACAGCGATTCGATCGTGGCCTGAAGTTTGTGCAGCTGCTCGGCGACGTCGACCGTCTCGTTCGAGAAGATCTTCTCGAGCGTCGCGCCGATCTCGGCCGAGATGTCGGGCCACTCCTCGTTCTTGAGCATGGACGACTGCGTGCCCTCCGAAGAGACGAGCATGTCGAAGAACGGCTTGTTGATCGGGTCCGTCGTGAGACCCAGCTCGTCGGCGATCGAGATGCGGATCGGCATGTCGTAGGCTGCCGCGTCTCGCACATTGTCGGGGCTGGACATCCAGGTGATGAAGTCCTCAGCTTCCTTCTGGTGCTCCGTGTCCTTCGAGATCGATACGAAGCCGGCGTGGACGACGGACTTCGGGGCGTTGTCGCCGAAGGAGAACATCGGGAGGATGCCGTACGGCGTCTTGTTCTCGGTGAACGTCTGAGTGAACCACTTGCCGAACTCGAACGTGCCGAGGTCGCCTGCCATGAACACCTTCGAGGTGTCCTCCGAGGCCGGGTGCTTGCGGATCGCCGAGGCGGTCTCGTCGCCGTAGGCGAGATCGTGCAGGAACTCGACCACCTCGATGTTCTGCTTCGAGTCGACGACCGGCTTCCCGTCGTCATCGAGCCATTCGCCGCCGTTCGACAGCAGGAAGGACTCGAACGAGTAGGCGTCGGGGTTGGTCAGCTGGTCGCCGCCGAACACGCCGTCACCGGTCGCTGCGATGGCCTTCACCCAGTCGACGTAGTCGTCGGAGGTCCACGACTCGGGCGGGGTGAGATGGGCTTCCGCCGCCAGGTCGGAGTTGTAGTAGATCGCGCGGGTGGAGAACCCGGTGGGGAACCCGTAGACGTTGCCGTGCATCTCGGCGTAGCTGAACAGGGTCGGGTAGAAGTCGTCCTTGTCGGGCATCGCGTCGATGAAGTCGTTCAGCGGCTCGAGGATTGAGGAGTACGCCGGAAAGTTCCACATCTTCATGATGTCGGGGGCATTGCCGGCGCCGATCTGCGAGGTCAGCTTCTGATCGAACGCATCCCCGTAGGCCTCGAGCTTGATCTCGACGTCGTCCTGCGAGTCGTTGTACGCGTCGACGACGGACTGCAGGTGCTCGGCACCGGGGCCGGAGTCGGGTGTGGCAAAGCGCAGTGTGACCCGACCGTCGTCGGCGCCGGAACTGGCGCAGCCGGTGAGGCCGAGTGCCAGCACCGCAGCGGCGGCGGTGGCGATGCGGATGCTCTTGTGCATGGTGGTGCTCCTTCGGGGTTGAGACGCGTCACTGCGTCGGTTCGGTGGAACGGGGAGTGGAGTCGATGAACGCCCGCAGGATGCGGCGTCCGAGAGGGTTGTCGGCGATCGAGCGCGGCTGGGTGCCGTTGCCTTCGCCGTGGTTCAGAGTCGAGAACACAGTGCGCCCGCGGCCCTCGTCCCACTCGAAGAGGTACTCGCCGACGGTGTAGGTCCGGGCGTCGTACCGGCTGATGAGCGGCCGGAAGCCGGGCAGCCGGTCTCGAAGCTCGCGTCGGGAAATGAACCGGTCGCTGGCGATCGCCATGGTGGGCTCCCCAAGGTGCTCGTCGGGTAGCGCCGAGTCGAGCCATCCACCGCGGTGCGCTCGCTTGACGTTCTCGCGCCAGAAGGGCCCTCGTACGCCGGTGAAGTAGGCTCCGTCGTCGATCGCGAACGTGCGCAGGCCGATCTCGGCCGTCGCCCGGCGGATCGCCTCGTCGTAGCGCGTTGTCACGAGGGTGGATGCCTCCGCCGCGACGTCCAGGTCGGCCGTCGATGCAAGTCGTATCGCGCCCGCCGGCTGCCATCCGTCCAGCACCCCCGTCGGATCGTGCAGCAGGAACGGCGTCACCCCCGGGCCCTCGGCGGGATGCAGATCGATCGACCAACGGTTCGACGCGAGCACCCGACCCTCGAGTTCCACCCGCGCGGTGAGCGTGGCCGCCATGGTGCGGTCGAGCCCGGGATCCGGCACCGCGAAGCGCAGCGAAGTGGCTTCGCGCGAAGTCCACGCGGCCACGTCGAAGTGAGTCCGCTCCGCGACGAGCAGTCGACCGACCGCCTCAAGCTCGACGATCAATTCGCCGTCGCCGCGTCCGTTCGTGGCGTTCGCGATCACAATCGCGGCGTCGTAGGGCTTACCCGCGACCGCGTTGAACGGATCGGACACTTGGAGCCGATCTCCGCCGTGGACCCATCGTCGCCCGGCCGGCGTGGCCAGCGCCAGCGTCGCGGCCGCGTTCACCTCGGCGAACAGGTCGGGGTCGAACTTCACGCGGCCCAGGTCGTCGATGAGGCCCGCGGTGGTGATCGGCACATCGCGGAGCGTGGTGACCACGTACCCGCTCACCGAGCCGAACCGGCGAGTGAGTTCGAACACGAGCTTGCGGGTCGCCCAAGCCTGGGCGTGGCTCAGTTCGCGCAGGCCCTCGACCTCATCGACGTAGCCTTCCTCGGCGATGATCTCCTTCTGTCGGTAGATCGGCTGGTCGGAGGCGAACCCTGCGTGCACGCTGCGAAGCGGATTCACAGCGAGATCGGTCGACAGCCAGTCGGGGCCGTCCGCGGGGTCGACGATATCGGCCGCGGTGCGCCACGTGTCGGCGTCGTTGTACTCGCCGAACAGCCAGGGCCGCACCTCGCGGCGGGTCGCGGTGAAACGCTCGATCAGCGGCTCGAGCCGATGCACGTCACCGTAGAAGTGGTAGTCGTCGATGTCACTCGTCGCATCCTCGCCACCGCCGAAGCACTCCCCTGATCCCGAGTTCGCGCACACGATCGCGTCGGGGAGCCGGTCGCGGACGAGTTCGTACGCGCGATCGAGCAGGGTGGTGGGAACGGTGCCGTCGAGTTCGCAGCCGAGCGACACGAGCACCACCGAAGGATGACGGACGATCTGCTCGATGAGCCGCGGATATTGCGCGAGCACGCGCTTGGGGAGTTCACCGGCGTCCTTCGGAAGCCAGAGTGGGAGTTCCTGCCAAACGAGGATGCCGAGTTCGTCGCAGAGGTCGTAGTAGAAGTCGGGCGCCATGAACAGGCAGAACTTCACCGCGTTGAAGCCGAGAGCGCGGATCTGCTCGAGTTCCCGCCGTGCCTCCTCACGGGTGGGCGAGGGTGCGCCGAATTCGGGATAGTGCCCCCAATGCAGCACGGCTCGAAGGTGGACGCGCTCCGAACCGAGGCGAATCCAGTGTCCATCCGCGGCGAGCTCGCGGAAACCGGTACGTCGCTCGATGCGCGTTTCGAGCATGGCAGAGGTCGCATGCGTGGCGACGACCGTCACCAGAGCAGGCTTCCCAGGCGACCACATCGGGGCGTCCGGGCACGGCACGTCGAGGACGCCGATCGTGCCATCCGTTTCCGCTGTACCGATGACGTCGCCGTCGGTGCCGAAGACCTCTACTCGCACCCGACCCTCGACCGGCGCCCAGTCGACGACGAGCGCACGTTCCGCGGTGGCGATGCGGAGCGACTCCTCGGCGAACCCCGGACGCCGAGTGAGCACCACCTCGCGCCAGAGCCCTGCGAAGGGTCCCATCGTGTCGGGAACGAAGCCGAGCAGGAGGGTGCGGAAGTGCAGCGGGCTCTCGGGGTCGTAGTCGGGGAGGTCGACCTCGACCCGGAGCTCGTTGGCACCGGGGCGGAGCACGGAGCCGATGAGCACTTCGAACGCATCCCAGGCGCCCTCATGCGCTCCGCACTCGATACCGTTCACGACGACGTGACAGGCATATGACACCGCGCCGAAGCGGAGGACCTCATCGCCGTGGACGGCGTCGACGTCGACCGCGGTGCGGTAGGCGACCCGCCCGCCGGCGCGGACATCGCCGACCGCCGAGAGTGCCTCGTGCGGCACGGTGACGGGAGTCCATTCGCCGAACTCGGCGCCGCGCGGCGCATGCGCGAACTCCCACTCGCTGAGGGGCAGCGGCCGGTCGACGTTGACGTGGGTGGTGGGCATCGGGGGTCCTTCTAGTGCGCCTCGAGGCGCGCGACATCGAGTTCGGGTCGGTCCGCAGCGGTGCGGTCCAGGTAGAAGAGAGCGGTGGAGGCGAGGTCGTCCCGCAACGGCAGGTAGCGTTCGCCGCTCTGCCAGCCCAGGGCCTGGACCGTCGATCTGAGGCGCTTCTCGAAGCAGATGGGGTCGGGGAGGTGCCAACGATACATTCCGAACCTCTGCTGACTCTGGTAGAGCCCGTCCGGTCGGATGATCTGCGGAAGTCCGAGGTAGGCCGTGGTGTAGGCGGTGTACCCACTCCCTGGAACGTCGAAGTTCCACGCACCGCCGAAGTAGTCCTCGGTGCCGGTTCCGCAGATGCTCGGGTACTCAGCGTCGTCGTCGAGGAAGAACTTGACCTCGCCCTCTCCCCACCAGCCGTTCGAGTTCGACCCCCACGCGAGGTAGGTGCCGGCGTAGTGGCCCGCGCCCGTCACATCGACGAGCACGTGATCCACCAGTTCATCGACTGGGTTCGACCGCCGCCACTGCGCGTGCAGGTAGAGGTCCTCGCCGCGTTCACCGCCCTCTTCGACATCGACCTGGTAGAAGACGCGGGCTGTCGCCGCACCGACGTTCTCCAATGTGAGTCGCGCGGAACGACGGAAGGGCATCGGCCAGTAGGACGTGAAGCCGCCGTAGGGCGCAGCCACGATCATCTCGGAAGCGACCGGTGCATAGACTCCCCAGCCATTGCAGAAGAAGTCGCCATACGGCACTTCCACGGCTGGCTCGGCGTCACCGTCCCAGTACGCACGAAGTACGAGGCTCCGCCAGTTCTCACGTGCCGTTGTGGCCCAGAGGTGCGTGACTGCCCCCGGCCCGTCGAGTTCCGCGAGGGTGAGGGTCTCCCCCGCCGGCAGGTCGACACACGGCGAGATCTTCCATCCTGCCCCGAGTTCGCGGGCATTCCACGCCCCCGGGCCCTCCAGCGCTCTGCCACCTTGCGAAGCTGCACCGGTCGGATTCTCGGGTGAGAAGGAACGGGTGCGAGCCTGGCGCCGGCGCGCGATGTCGATCACCATTCCCCCGCCCGGCTGAGATACACCGCCGTGTCTGGCGGAATCACGTCCTGCACCGGTCCGGATGCGAGCAGCACGACGCTGCCACGAGGAAGCGGCACGGCCAACCGGCCGAGATTCACCCGACATTCCGTACCGCCGCGCTCGAACGCGAGGACATCGGCGCCTGCCTCGATCCAGTGCAGTGGTGCGTCGCCGAACAGATCGCGCCGCGACCGAATCACGCTCCGGTAGAGCTCGAGCGTGGAGTCGGGATCGCCCGCCTGCGCATCGACGCTGAGCGTGCCCCATTCGGCCGGCTGCGGTAGCCACGGGTCCCGGCCGCCTTCGGGTCCGAATCCGAGGGATGCCCCGGCCCGCGCCCACGGCAGCGGCACACGACATCCGTCCCGGCCGGGCTCCGTGTAACCCGATTGCCACCAAGTCGGATCTTGCCGCCGCTCGTGCGGAAGGTCCTCGTATTCAGGTAGCCCGAGTTCCTCGCCTTGGTAGACATAGAGCGACCCGGGCAAGGCCCCGACCAGCATCGCAGCGGCGCGAGCCCGTCGCATGCCGAGCGAGAGGTCGGCCGGCTCATGGGCCCATCGTCGGCGATCCCAGTCCGGCAGGATCTGGTGATCGGGCTGCGTCCGCGCATACCGGGTGACGTTGCGCGGCACATCATGGTTTGAAAGGACCCAGGTGCTGGGTGCGCCGACTTCTCGTGCCGCGGCGAGCGACCCAGCGATGGTCTCCCGAAGGACGGCTGCCGACCATGGTGCGAAGAGCAGGTCGATCTGGAACGCGGTGTGCAGCTCGTCAGGGCGCAGGTATCGGGCGAGCGATTCGTTGTCGGGAACCCATGCCTCGGCCACGAAGATGCGATCGGGCTCATAACCGTCGGCGATGCGTCGCCAGGCTCGGTAGATCTCGTGGACTCCGGGCTGGTCCCACGCGGGATGAGGCCTCACGTACTGACGGGCTGGGTCGACGGGTCCGCCGTCGGGGAGTCCGTCAGCCTTGACGAGACCGTGAGCGACATCGATACGGACGCCGTCGACCCCCCGGTCGAACCAGAACCGCAGAACGTCCTCGAACTCCTCGCGAACCTCACGATTGCTCCAGTCGAGGTCGGGCTGCTCCACCGCGTAGAGGTGAAGGTACCAATCGCCGGGGGTTCCGTCGGCCTTGGTTTCGCGGGCCCATGCCGACCCGCCGAACGCGGACACCCAGTCATTCGGGGGGAGCTCGCCGTCCACCCCCCGGCCGGGCCGGAAGAGGTACCGGGCACGCGCGGCCGGATCCCCCGCGAGGGCGTCACGGAACCAGCGATGCTGATCCGACGTGTGGTTGGGAACGATATCGATGATCACGCGAAGTCCACGTCCGTGGGCGACGTCGATGAGTCGCTCGGCATCCGCGAGTGTGCCGAACCGCGGGTCGATGTCACGGTAGTCAGCGACGTCGTAGCCTCCGTCGGCCATCGGCGACCGATACCAGGGGTTCAACCAGATCGCATCCACGCCGAGGTCCGCGAGGTAGTCGATGCGCTCGATCAGACCGGCGAGGTCGCCCTCCCCGTCACCGTCTCCATCAGCGAAGGAGCGGATGTAGACCTGATAGACGACGGCGTCCTGCCACCACCTCACCTCTGATTGCGCGACGCGCGCGACGACCGCGGGCGTGTCGAGCGTGGATTCGTGGGTCACCTTCGTCCCTGTCTTGTCGGCTTGGCTTCTCAAGCGTTTGAGTGACGCTCATACGCAGGTTTCCAATCGTCTCGGGGGGAACCCCTCGAACCCTGGCGTGACCTACGCAAGCGCTTGAGTTGGAACTGTAGGCAGTTGTCTGCGTCACGTCAAGTCCGGCGCGTTCAGCCAAGGAATTGCGCGCAAACGTTTGCGTAATCCGGCTACACTGCACACGTGACCGACTCCGC
This sequence comes from Agromyces intestinalis, assembly GCF_008365295.1. Taxonomy (NCBI): domain Bacteria; kingdom Bacillati; phylum Actinomycetota; class Actinomycetes; order Micrococcales; family Microbacteriaceae; genus Agromyces; species Agromyces intestinalis. The sequence continues at coordinate 3,282,228 of NZ_CP043505.1, read as the reverse complement.
TCGCCCAGCCAACATGTCCGACGTCGCCAGGATCGCCGGCGTCTCGGTGTCGACCGTTTCGCGCGCCCTGTCGGGAGCTTCCGGGGTGTCCGCCGCCACCCGCGCCGAGATCAAGCGCATCGCCGGCGAACTCGTGTACACGATCTCGCCAGACGCTTCACGCCTCGCGACCGGTCAGACTCGGCGCGTTGCCGTGGTGGTCCGTGACACCGAGACCTGGTTCTACTACGCGATCCTCGGCGCGATCGAGCCGGTGCTCCGTTCGGCCGGTTACGACGTGCTCTTCTACCGAGTCTCGTCGGAAGCCGAACGCGACGCGTTCTTCGACGAACTACCTGCACGCCGAAACGTCGACGCGGTGATTCTCGTCGCCGTGCCGTTGTCGAACGAACAAGTCGAGCGGCTTGGCGACATGGCTGTACCGATCGTGATCGCCGGGTCATGGATCGACCACTACACGTCGATCCACATCGACGAGACACGGGCCGCGCGGCAAGCAATGAATCATCTGATCCAGCTCGGTCACCGCCGGATCGCACGCATCGGAATCACCGATCCCGAGGGTGACCCTTGGCAACCGGACGCGGGGCGCGACGCCGGATATCGCGCCGCGCTCGAGGCAAGCGGGATCGACTTCGACCCACAGCTCAACGTACGGATGGAATTCTCACTCGACGGGGGCGCGCGAGCCATGGACCAGCTGTTGAGTCTCGATGAGCCGCCGACCGCGGTGTTCGCGTTCTCCGACGAGGTCGCGATCGGCGCAATGCGTTCGCTGCGCCGAGTGGGGCTCCACGTGCCGGGAGACGTTTCGATCGTCGGCGTCGACGACCACCCGATGGCGGAGCTGTCCGACTTGACGACCGTGCGTCAGCCAGTGCGCGAAATGGGCACGCATGCCGCGCGACTCGTCATCGACACGCTCGGCGGCAACACGGTCGAGGGCAACGTCGAGCTGTCGACCCAACTCGTGGTGCGTGGCTCCACGGCGAGCCCGAGAGGCCTTCAGTGGAGGTCGTAGCACCTTCGACGTGCCGCGAATGCTCTGAGGCAGGGTCACGGGCGCCCTCAATCGGTGGACCGACGGAGTCAGGTTCAAGCCGGTCGCTGTAGCGCAACCGAGCCTCGGCGCGCACCACGGGGGCACGCTCCGGCCCACACGGAAGGGTCGCGGCCCGCGGTGTGCGTGACGCAGGTCGTGGGCTACACCGGTTCGAGGCCCGGGAACGGGTGGCGATTTCTCACTCATACGAGACAGGTGCACGAGCCGTGCCGCGCGATCACGAGTGCCCCCGAGGCGCACCTGGTGCGGAGAAAGCAAAATCCGGCACAGCATCGCGCTGCGCCGGATTCTCGCCGAGTCGGTCAGTCTTCATTCCCTTGATAGGGATCGAAAACCACGTCTGACCGGGACTACTTGGTTGCGGGGGCAGGATTTGAACCTACGACCTCTGGGTTATGAGCCCAGCGAGCTACCGAACTGCTCCACCCCGCGGCACAAGAGATGACTCTAGCACGGGATCGGGGCGCCCTCAAATCGGCGCGAACGCGCGCCACCGACGGCGCGCGACCGTTGGCGACACCCGACAACGGGTCACGGGTTTCGTCGCGACATCCGCAATGTTTGTAAAGAGTCCTTCCATACTTGGGCTGCCCTTCGATAGCGTCTCGCCCAACCCGGGACGAGGTCTGCGGCAGGTGTGTGGGTGGTGCCGACCGGGTTCCGGCGACGACGACGGAACGAACGGAAACGACACGGATGACACGTACGACACGTACGACACGGAAGGACCCCATGACCCGCACACCTGTGCTCAGACGCACCGCACTCGCGCTGGCCGCGACGGCAGCGCTCGCCCTCGGCGCGGCGGTCGCGCCGGCGGCCGCAGCCCCCGCAAGCCCGGCGACCCCAGGCAAGGCGGCCGGCAACGCGACCGGCACCGACGGCACCGAAGCCCTCAACGGCTACCGCTCGGTCGGCTACATCATGGCCGACGCACCGGTCACCCGCGACGTGAACGTCGTCGACCTCGTCACGACGGGCGCGATCGACGACCTCACGCACCTGAACTACGCGTTCGGCAACGTCACGAGCGACCTGGTCTGCGACATCCTCGACGAACCCGGCGAGGGCGACGCGCAGAACGACTTCGTGCGCGCGGTACCGGCGGCCGACTCGGTCGACGGCGTCGCGGATGCCCCGGGCCAGGCGCTGGCGGGCAACTTCAACCAGCTGCGCAAGCTGAAGGCGGCGCATCCCGACATCGAGGTGCTCGTCTCGCTCGGCGGCTGGACCTGGAGCGACCACTTCTCCGAGGCCGCCTCGACGGCCGAGGGGCGCACGCGACTCGTCGAGAGCTGCATCGACCTGTACCTCAGGGGCGACCTGCCCGAGATCGCCGGCAAGGGCGGCGCGGGCGTCGCAGCCGGCATCTTCGACGGCATCGACATCGATTGGGAGTGGCCCGTCACCGGCGGCGAGACCGCGAACGCACGCCCCGAAGACAAGGAGAACTTCCTGCTGCTGATGGAGGAGTTCCGCACGGAGCTCGACGCGCTCGGCGCCGAGACCGGCGAGCAGTACCTGCTCACCGCGTTCGCTCCGGCGGGCGGCTGGAACGCCGGGCAGGGCGGATGGCTCGACCCGCGACTGTTCGCGACGGTCGACTTCCTGAACGTGCAGGGCTACGACTTCCACGGAGGCTGGGTGCCGACCACCACGGGCCACCAGGGCAACCTGCACCCCGACGGCGACCAGAACTGGGGCCTCGGGCTCGACGGCGCGATGGGCATGTACGTCGCGGCCGGCGCACGGCCCGACCAGCTGAACGCAGGCCTCGCGGCCTACGGGCACGGATGGTTCGGGGTCGCCGACGGCTCGGCCGGGTGGAAGCCCGCCGCCGGGTACATCGGCACGAAGACCTACGCCGAGCTGCGCACGGTCGGCACGGCCTTCTTCGACCCGGCGATCGGCGCCTCGTGGCGGTACGACGGCGACCAGTGGTGGAGCTACGACGACCCGACCTCGGTGACCGCCAAGGCCGAATGGCTCGCCGCCCAGGGCTACGGCGGCGCAATGTGGTGGGACCTCTCGGGCGACTTCCGCAACGAACTCGGCTCGGCGCTCGGCGACACCCTGCGCGCCGCGACCCCCGGCCCCGGCATCGATGCGTCCTGCGCCGCACCCTGGTACGCGTCGAGCGTCTACACCGCGGGTGACGTCGTCTCGTACGGCGGCATCGAGTACCGCGCCAAGTGGTGGACCCGCAACCAGACCCCCGGCGACCAGTGGGGTCCGTGGCAGGCGATCGGCGGCTGCGGCACCGCACCGACGCCCGCGCCCGTCGCCTGCGCGCCGGCGTGGGACGCGTCGACCGTCTATCTCGCCGGCGACCGCGTGAGCCGCGCCGGCGTCACCTACGTCGCCCAGTGGTGGACCAAGGGCGAACTGCCCGGCTCCACCACGTGGGGCGCGTGGGACGTGGTCGGTCCCTGCGACTGACCGGACGAACACCCGAACGACGATGGCCGGCCCGCGCGAGCGGGCCGGCCATCGGCAGTCCTATGAACCCGGATGCCTCGCCACGAGTTCGACCGCGAGCGGAATCCACTTCGTGTCGGGCCATCCGTACATGCCCTCGCCGACCGGCACGACCGCCGGGAAGACGCGCCACGGTAACCGGAAGTGCTCCTCGAACTCCTCGATCACGAGCCCGGCGTCGCGAATCGCACGCATCGTCTCGGAAAGCGGATGCGTCCACTCCCACGTGCGGGCGTGCTCGATCACGGCCTCGGTGTCGGCGTAGTCGCTCGGGTCCTCGAGCACGTCGGGCTTGGACGAGTCGTACGGAAACCGCACCTTCGGAAGCGCGCCCTCGTCGGGTTCGCCGTCGTAGTCGAAGATCCACGCCGTCGGATGCCCGTCGGCGAAGTACAGGTGCCCGCCCGGCTTCAGGAACCACGCGACGATACGAGCCCACTCGGCGACGTCGGGCAACCAGCCGATCGTGCCCCAGGTCGTGAACACGAGGTCGAACGACTCGGGCTCGGGCAGCATGTGTCGCGCGTCGTACACGTTCGCCTGGATGAACCGGGCGCGGTCGGAGACGCCGAGCTCGGCGGCGGCGCGCCGTGCCTCGTCGATCGCGGGCTCCGAGAAATCGATGCCGACGACCGTCGCGCCGAGGTTGACGAGCGACAGCGAGTCGCTGCCGAAGTGGCACTGCAGGTGCAGCACCCGCTTGCCCTCGAGCCCCTCGGGGAACAGCCGCTCGATGCCCTCGCGCGCGATCGGGTCGAGCTGGCTGCCGCCCGACATCAACGCGCTGCGATCGTACATCTCGCTGCCGAGGTGCACGGGCACCCGGTCATCCCAGTTGGCGCGATTGTCGTCGAGCCAGTCACCCGAGCGCAGGTCGACGCTCACCCGTTCGAGCCGCCGTTCGTGCCGCCGGTCGAACCATCCGAACCGCCGGTCGAGGAGCCCTCATCGCCAGCGAGCACGACGAGCTCGGAGATGATCTCGGCCAGCTCGGCGTCGGCCTCGCCGTACGCCGTCCAGTCGCCATCGGCGAGCGCCTGCTGCTTGTCGGCGAGCGCCTGCTTCGCACGGTTGAGCAGCTGCTGCAGCTCGGTGCTCTGCGAGGGTTCGGTCGGCTCGGTTCCGGGGTCGGTCGGCTCGGCGCCGGGGTCGGTCGGCTCGGTCGGGCTCTCGCCGGGATCGACCGTGTTGTCGCCCGCCGCGGCACCCGAGTCGCCGCCGAACAGCACGTTCAGCGCCTGGTCGAGGGTGTCCTGGAAGGCGATCTGGTCGCCGAACGCGACGAGCACCTTCTGCAGCAGCGGGTAGCTCGTGTTGCCCGTCGACTGCACGTAGACCGGCTGCACGTAGAGCAGGCCGCCGCCGACCGGCAGGGTCAGCAGGTTGCCGTTGATGACGTCGGACTGGCCCTGCTTCAGGATGTTCAACTCGCGACCCACGGTCGGATCGGAGTTGAACGTGTTCTGCACCTGACCCGGGCCGGGCACGTTGTCGTCTTCGGGCAGCGAGAGCAGTCGCAGCTTGCCGTAGCCCTCGGCCTTCACGCCCGCCTCGGTTCCGGCGTCGGAGTCGACCGCGAGGTACCCGCGCAGCACGTTGCGGCTCTGGTCGCCGCGCGCCTCGGGGATGAACGTCGAGTACAGGGAGTAGCTCGGGGCATCCTGACCGGGCATCTGCATCGTCAGGTAGTACGGCGGCTGCAACAGCGTGCTCGCCTGCGGCTGGGTCGGATCCTTCGGCGTGGTCCAGGCGTCCTCGCGGGAGTAGAAGGCCCCCGCCTGGTCGACGTGGTACCGGCCGAGCACGGCGCGCTGCACCTTGAAGAGGTCTTCGGGGTAGCGCACGTGGCTCATGAGCTCGCCCGACATCTCGCTCATCGGCGACAGCGTCGACGGGAAGATCTTCTGCCAGGTCTGCAGGATCGGGTCTTCGGCATCCCACGCGTAGAGCTTCACCGTGCCGTCGTACGCGTCGACGGTGGCCTTCACCGAGTTGCGGATGTAGTTGATCTCGTCGAACGCGAGCGCCGGGGCGACGCCCTCGCTGTCGGCGATCGCCTCGCTCATGCTCACCTTGTTCGAGTACGGGAACTGGTCGGTGAGGGTGTAGCCGTCGACGATCCACACGATGCGACCGTCGACGACCGACGGATAGGTGTCGCTGTCGAGCGTGAGGTACGGCGCGACCTTCGAGACGCGCTCGATCGGGTCGCGGTCGTAGAGGATCTGCGACTCGTCGTTCACTGCGTCGGAGAGGAAGATCTGCTCGGACTGGAACTTCAGCGCGTAGACCAGCTTGGTGAAGGCGTTGTCGAGCTTCGGCCCGCCGTCGCCGTCGAAGGTGGTCTGCGTCTGCTCGGTCGAGTTGCTGCCGGCCGGGTAGTCGAGCTCGACCGGCTTCGACCCCTCGGGCCCGCCGACGATCGAGTACGCGGGCGAGTTCTCGCCGAAGTACACGCGCGGCTGGAAGTCGCCGAGCGCACCCGTCGACGGGATGCCCGACTGGAGGAACACCGGCTGCCCGTCGGCCGAACGCTGGTTGCCCGCCGCGGCCACGAGACCGTAGCCGTGGGTGTAGACGATGTGCGAGTTGTACCAGGTGCTGGCGTCGCCGAGACCTTCGAGGTCGACATCGCGGATCGCGACGATCGTGTCCTGCGTGCCGCCGTCGAGCTGGTAGCGGTCGACGTCGAGGTCGTTCGGGAACTGGTAGTACTGCCGGTACTGCTCGAGCTGGCGGAACGACCGGGCGATGACGGCAGGGTCCATGAGTCGGATCGAGGCGGTGGTCTCGGCGTCGGCGCGGAGCGCGCCCGGCTCGGTGTCGGTCTTCGCCTCGTAGTCGATCTCTTCGATGTCGTCGACGTCGTACGCCTGACGTGTGAGGTCGACGTTGCGCTGGATGTACTCGGACTCGAGCTGCAACTGGCTCGGCACCACCTGGAACCGCTGCACCACCCACGGGTACAGCGAGCCGATCAGCAACGCGGCCACGACGAGCAGCGCGGTGCCGACGAGGGGCAGGCGCCAGCGGCCGATCACGGCCGTGATGAGGAACAGGATGGCCACGCCCACCGCGATGGCGGCGAGGATCTGCCGGCCCGGGATCGTCGCGTGCACCTCGGTGTATGCCGCACCGGTGATGAGTCCGCCGCTCTCGGTGACGGTCGCATACTGGTCGAGCCAGATGCTGACACCCTGCAGCAGCAGGTAGAGGCCGGCGGTCAGCGCGATCTGGATGCGCGCGGCCTTGGCGATCACGATCTCGCGGCCCGAGATGCGGATGGCGCCGTAGAGGTAGTTCGTGGCGATCACGAGCAGCGCCGACAGCAGCACCGCCGCCGACGCGAACCCGACCACCGAACGATAGAAGGGCAGCTCGAACACGAAGAACCCGACGTCGAGGCCGAACTGCGGGTCGACCTCGCCGAACGGGGTGCGGTTCAGCCAGGTGAGTGCGACGTCCCAGCGGGCGGCTGTCGACACGCCGGCGAAGATGCCGAGTACGGCGGGGATGCCGTACATCGCGAGCCTGCGCAGCGGCTCGAACACCTCTTGGTACCGGTCGAGCTGGCTGTTCAGCTTCGCGTACACCGGTCGGGTGCGATACGCGATCATGATCGACGCCCAGACGGGAAGCGCCATCGCGACGAAGCCGATCAGGAACAGCACGATGCGCGCGATCCACTCGGTCGTCAGCACGTTCAGGAACCCGAGCTGGTCGAACCACATGATGTCGGCGTAGATGCCGGCGAACACGAAGAACGCGATGACGAGCAGCAACACCACCCCGATCGTGATGACGATGGGCGCGCGGCGCCGCGATGCCCTGGGTTGCTGCGTCTCAGTTGACACTCTCGGCCTCATGTTCGGTCGGGACGGGATCGGAGAACCATCCTAGGCGCGCCAGCCTTGGAATCGGCTGGCCGTCGGGTTCACTCGGTGGTGCAGGTGGCGAATTCGCTCGTGTCGTCGCCATCGGCGACCGCCTCGACCACCTCACGAGCCTGGTCGAGCGTCTCGACGGCGAACACGCGCATGCCGTCGGGGACATGCCCTTCGACCTCGCCGCAGTTCGCCTTCGGCGCGAGGAACCAGTCGGCGCCGACGCCGTCGGCCCCCCACAGCTTCTGTCGGATGCCGCCGATCGCGCCGACCGTTCCGGCCGCGTCGATCGTGCCGGTGCCGGCGATGATCTCGCCGCCGGTCATCGCGCCGGGCGTGAGCTTGTCGACGATGCCGAGCGCGAACATCATGCCGGCGCTCGGGCCGCCGACGTCGTCGAGCCGGATCTCGACGTCGATCGGGAACTCGTACCGCATGCGCACCCCGACGCCCAGGATCGCCTGGCCCGAGCGCTCGACCGGCACGACCTCGACGTCGAGGCTCTCGCCGCCGCGCACGATCGACAGCGTCGCCGGGGCATCCGTGCCGTTGTCGGCCACCGCGCCGCGCAGCTCGTCGATCGCATGCACCTCGGTGCCGTTCACGGCGGCGATCACGTCGCCGTCCTCGAGCACGCCGTCGGCGGGCGAGTCGTCGAACACCGAGGCCACCGTGACCTCGCGCGGGAAGTCGTACCCGAGTTCAACGAGCGCCGCGGCGATCGCGTCCTGCTGCGAGTCGACCATGGCGGCCTGGTTCTCGGCGTCGCGATCTTCCTGGGTGATCCCTGGCGGGAAGATCGCCTCGGTGGGCACGGCCGATGCGCTGCGGTCGAACCACGCGCCGAGCACTTCGAACCAGTTCGGCGTGGCACCGGGCCGACCCACGACCGACACCGTGAGCAGGTTGAGCTGGCCCTCGGTCGGGAAGGTCTCTTCGTCGGGGATCTCGATGAGCGGCACCTGCTCGTCGCCGTGCTCGGCGGTGCCGAGGGTGTCGAAGACGGGCCCGGGTCGCTCGATGACGTAGGGCGACGGCAGCAGGGCGAACACGAGGGCGATCACGATCGCGATCGCGAGGCTCCACCGCCCGATGGTCTCGCGTCGCGGCCGCTTGGCAACGGCGTCGGAGCGGTGGCGCGGTTCCTCTGGCAGCCCGGGCTCATCGTCGAAGATGCTCAACCCTGTCCTCCCGGAGATGCCCGTGCGTGCCGGAGCTGTTCGCGACAGGCGGACACCCGGAAGGTCAGCCTAGGCCATTTCCCAGCACCGGGCCCGGGTCGCGGCGTTAGCGTGGGAGGACACGACAGGAGGTGCCCGCTGTGGCCGAGGACGACGACGCGCGAGAGCAGAACCCCGAGGACGAGTTCCGCGACCTGCTGCGCAACCTGCTGTCGGGCAGCGGCGGCATCGATCCGTCGCAGCTCGCGGGCGCCGCGGGGCTCCCCAGCGACCCGGCCAGCCTCGCCGCGCTGTTCGGCCAGCTGCAGCAGGCGATGAACAGCCAGGGCGACGGCATCGACTGGTCGATCGCACTGCGCCAGGGCGAGCAGCGCGCTTCGGCCGGCCAGACCCAGCTCGGCGACGCGGAACGGGCGCGACTCGACCAGGCCTTCCAGGTCGCCTCGCTCTGGCTCGATGAGGCGGTGGATGTCGCGTCGCTCCCCTCGGGCCCCGAACTGCTGACCCGCCGCGCCTGGGTCGCCGCGACGATGCCCGTGTGGACCCAGCTCGCCGAGCCGGTCGCCACGAGCATCGCCGATTCGCTCGTGCGCATCATGGAGGAGCAGGCGCCCGAAGAGATGCGGCAGATGATCCTCGGCACGAGCCGCATCATCCGCGGCGTCGGCGGCGCGCTCTTCGCGATGCAGCTCGGCCAGGTCGTCGGCGAGCTCGCGACCGAGGTGGTCTCGGGCGGCGACATCGGCATCCCGCTGATGGACGACGGGCGCGCGTCGATCCTGCCCCAGAACGTGGCCGAGTTCGGCACCGACCTCGAGATCCCCGTCGACCAGGTCGAGCTGTACCTCGCGGTGCGCGAGCTCGCGCACGCCCGGCTGTTCCGCCAGGCGCGCTGGCTGCGCCTGCACCTCATCACGGCGATCACCACGTTCGCACGCGGCATCGACATCGACACCGAACGGCTCGAAGAGCTGGCTGCCGACTTCGATCCCTCCGACACCGATCGCCTGCGCGACGCGGTGACGAGCGGCGCGCTCATCAAACCGCGCAGCGAGTCGCAGCAGGCCGCGCTCGACCGGCTCGAGACGATGCTCGCCCTCGTCGAGGGCTGGGTCGACGTCGTCACCGCCGACGCCACCTCGCGCCTGCCGAAGGCCGACCTGGTCGCCGAGACGATCCGCCGCCGGCGTGCCTCGGGCGGCCCGGCCGAATCGGCGCTCGCCACCCTGGTCGGGCTCGAGCTGCGACCCCGGCGCCTTCGCGAGGCAGCGGCCCTGTGGCGGCGCATCGGCGACGAGCTCGGCATCGGCGGGCGCGACGCACTGTGGGGTCACCCCGACCTGCTGCCGTCGGCCGCCGACCTCGACGACCCCGACACGCTGATCGCCCGCCTCACCGGGCACGACGCCCAGGGCGCCGTGGCCGACGAGGAGTTCGATCAGGCGCTCGAGCAGCTGCTGCGCGGCGAGACGCCCGCCGCCCCCGGCGACGACGGCGAGGAGCCGCGGGGCGAGTAGGCCCGGTCGGGTGCGCCGCCGGTCGGCGTGCGCCCGGTGGCGTGATCGCGTGGCAGCCGCCGCCTGTGGATGACCCGGCCGCTCGTCGCGCCGATTCGGGCAGGCTCGGGCGCATGACGCCGCGACTCGACCCCGATCTGCCGATGGTCTGGCGCTCGTCGAGCGAACTGCAGCTCGGCGCGCCGACCCCCGCCGCGCTCGTGCGCTGCGACCACGACGCCATTCCGCAGCTCGTGGCGTTGCTCGAGCACGGTGCGTCCGTGACGACGCTGCACACCGTCGGCGCTGGGCTCGGGGTGCCGCCGGAACGCATCGTCGAGCTGCTCGTCGAACTCGAACCGGCGTTCCTGCCGCCTGAGGGCGAGGCCACGCCCGGTGCCGAAGCCGATCGCCGCGACGGTTCGGGCACGAGCTCGCCGCGCACAGCGCTCATCGCGGTCGATGGAGCGGGCGCCGTCGTGACGTCGGTCGCCGACGCGCTGCGATCGTTCCGCCATCGTGTCGAGCCCGTCGATCGGGTCGATCCCGACGAGGTCGACCTCGCGATCCTCTTCGGCGGGTGGGGCATCCGCCCGCAGGCCCACCTGCCGTGGCTGCGGCGAGACATCCCCCACCTGTCGGTCGTGCGCGAGCACGACGGCGTCACCGTCGGGCCTCTGGTCGAACCCGGCGACGGGCCGTGCCTGCGCTGCCTCGATCTCGCCCGGCGCGATGCCGACTCCGCGTGGCCGCTCGTCGTCGCCCAGCTCGCCGATCAGCCCGCGCCGCCGCTCGACGCGCGCATCGCGCACGACGTGTCCGCCGCGGTGACGGCCGCCGTCGACGATCGGCTGCGCCGGGGCGCCACGGCACTCGCCGCGGCATCCGTCGTCATCGGAGGCGTCGCCCCACGACACCGCCGGCACGAACCCCATCCCGAGTGCGGATGCCGAGCTCCTCGAGGAACCGCGACGGCTCCCGCTCACCCCGCTGGCCGCCGAGTCGTGCCGCCCACGTCAGGTCGAGTCGTCGCCGTGCCCGCGTGATGCCGACGTACAGCAGACGCCGCTCCTCGTCGATCGCGGCGAGCCCCTTCGCGTAGGCGATCGGCAGCAAGCCCTCGGTGAGCCCGACCAGGTGCACCTCATCCCATTCGAGGCCCTTCGCCGAGTGCAGTGTCGCGATCGTGACCGCCTCGAGCGCCGGCTCGTGGTGGGTCTCGGCGCGGGTGCGCAGCTCGTCGGCGAAGACCCGCAGCGTGGTGCCGCGCGGCTGATCGTCGACGAGGCGCGCCAGCGCGTTCAGCGACTCCCACCGGTCGCGCACCGCGCCAGGCCCGTCGGGCGGTTGCACCGACCAGCCGACTCCGCGCAGCACGTCGCTCACCGCCTTGAACAACGGCTCGTCGGTCGGCACGAGCGCCTGCGCGCGCAGGGCGTGCACGGCCTCGCGCACCTCGGGGCGGTCGAAGAAGCGCTGCGCTCCGCGCACGCGCACGGGTACGGATGCCTCGGCGAGCGCCTGCTCGTACAGGCCCGACTGCGAGTTCACGCGGATGAGCACGGCGATCTCGGCGGCCGGCACCCCGGCGTCGATGCGGGCGCGGACGCGCGAGGCGACCGCGCGGGCCTCGGCGAGATCGTCGGCGAAGCCGGTGAACGTGGGCGCCGGGGCCGAGATCTGCGCGGCACGAGACGAGGGTTTCGCGCGTGCGGCGGGCGCCGCGGCATCCGCGGCATCCGCGGGCGAAGCCTGCAGCCGCAGCGCCCCCGGCCGACCCCGCATCAACTGATTCGCCAGCTCGACGACGGGCGCCGCCGAACGGTAGTTGCGCTCGAGCCGCACGACCGTCGCGCCCGGGTACGCCCTGCCGAAGTCGAGCAGGAAATCGGCGCTGGCGCCGGCGAACGAGTAGATCGTCTGGCTCGCGTCGCCGACCACGCACAGGTCGCGCCGGTCGCCGAGCCAGAGCTGGAGCAGCCGATGCTGCGCGGGCGAGACATCCTGATACTCATCGACGAGGAAGTGCCGGTACTGCTCGCGCACCTGCAGCGCGACCGCCGGCTCGGTCTCGATCATGCCCGCCGTCACGAGCAGCACGTCCTCGAAGTCGAACATGCGGCGCTCGTCCTTCAGGGTCTCGTACCCGTTCATGAGCGCGAGGTGCTGGTCGATCGAGAGTTCGCCCGGGGTGCCGCGCGAGGGCAGCCGCGCCTCGTACTCGGTCATGCCGAGCCCCGTCACCTTGCGCCACTCGATCTCGGCGGCCACGTCGCGCAGCGTCGGCGTGTCGACTTTCAGCCGCAGACGTTGGGCGGTCTCGCCGAGCAGCCGGCCCTTGAAGTCGAGCACGCGCGGCGCACTGCCGCCCGCGACGATCGGCCAGAAGTGGTTGAGCTGGGCGAGCGCCGCCGCGTGGAACGTTCTGGCCGGCACCCGGCCGGCGCCGAGCGCGTGCAGCCTCGTGCGCAGTTCGGCGGCCGCGCGTGCGGTGAACGTGATCGCCATCACCCGCGCCGGGTCGTACGCCCCCGACGCGACGCCGTACGCGATGCGGTGCGTGATCGCCCGGGTCTTGCCGGTTCCGGCGCCCGCCAGCACGCACACCGGCCCGCCGATCGACTCGGCGACCACCGCCTGCTCGGCGTCGAGCCCCGAGAGCACCGCACGGATCGGGTCGGCGGCGGTCGCGACGGGGTCGTCGGCCGGGTCGGCGATCGCGGCAGAGTCAGTGACCGCGGCGGAGTCTGTGATCGCACCGGGCGCGGCAGCGGGTTCGCGTTCGTTCATCGCGTCGTCCACGGAGCATTCGAATCGATCGGCCCGCCGTACCAGCGCTCGATCAGCCAGCGCGCGATCGACGCACCGCCCGGCAGCACCACCTCGGGCAGCGCACGGTCGAGGTCGTCGCGCGAGAACCAGCGCAGCTCGAGGATCTCGTCGCCGTCGGGCCGCGCCGTCGCAGGCTTCGTGCCCGATGCGACCCGTGCCGTGAACCCCAGCATCAGGCTCGCCGGGAACGGCCATGGCTGCGACGCGACGTATTCGACCCGGTCGACCGCGATCGACGCCTCCTCGCCGATCTCGCGCACCACGGCCTGCTCGAGCGACTCCCCCGGCTCGACGAATCCCGCGAGCAGCGAGAAGCGGCGCTGCTCCCACATCGCGTTCGAGCCCAGCAGCACCCGATCGTCGTCGTCGGTGACGAGCACGATCACCGCCGGGTCGGTGCGCGGGAAGTGCATGCTGTCGTCGGCGACGCACCGGCGCGCCCACCCCGACTGTTCGACGCGCGTCTCGGCTCCGCACAACGGGCAGCGCGGGTGGCGTTCATGCCAGTTTGCGAGCGCGACCGCCGTGGTCGCCAGCGCCGCGTCGCGATCGTCGAGCAGCGGCACGGCGCGACGCAGGTCGAGCCAGCGAGCCGCCTCGGGTTCGATCAGCGCGGCGGATGCCTCGTCGAAGACCCGCGCCTCGAATTGCAGCGCGGCCGTGGTTGCGGGCACGGCGTGCTCCGTGGCATCCGATTCGCTCTCGCGCCCGAGCCGCACGCGCAACACCCCGGCGGGCAGGCCGGCCGGCGCCCGCAGGTCGAGCGCGGGCGCCGACCCGTCGACCCGCTCGGCGAGCAGCACCGCCCCTGCCCGCACGATCACGACCCGCGACGCATCATCGGCGTCGAATCGGGCGTCGCCGTCGGGCGCGCCGCGCGCGGCCCCGTCGCGGTCGAACGCACCGCGGCCGAGCGGCGGGACGGAGGTTGCGGCCATGACCACCTTTCGATGCTCCCCGGTCGGACTCGGCGGGAACGCGTGGCGGTCGCCGCCGCGACGCCACTGTCTGCTTAAGCTGTGCGCCATGGCCAGACCAGCTCTCACTCTAGCCGCGTTGGCCACCGCGGCGGTTCCCGGGCTGGAGGTCCGTGCCGCCGGGGTGCACACTCGGCGAAGCCATGGCGGTTACGATGCGGTGCGCTTGCGCGCCGTCGACGGTCGCGACCTGCTGATCCGCGCGCCGCGCTCGCAGGCGGCCGAGACCGAGCAGTCCGCCGACCTCGTCGCGTTGCGCGCGCTGACCGGCGGCATCCGCGCACGCCTGCCGTTCGCGGTGCCCGAGGTGCTGGGGCAGGCGCCTCTCGATGGCACGCGTGCGATCGTCACCGCGTTCCTGCCCGGCGCGGCCGCGACCGCCGACGAGCTCACCGCGCACGACCGGCTCGCCGAATCGGTGGGGCTCGCGATCGCGGCGATCCACCAGCTGCCCAGCACGTTCATCGGCGAAGCCGGCCTGCCGCGGCGCACGTCGGGCGCGTGCCGCGAGGGCGTGGTCGAGGTCATCGGCCGCGCCGCCGACACCGGGCACCTGCCGGCCGCGATTCTGCGCCGATGGGAGGAGGCGGTCGACGACGACGCGCTGTGGCGGTTCCAGCCCACGGTCGTCAACGGCGGGCTCAGCTCGGACTCGCTGCTCGTCGACGGCGACCGGGTCGCAGGCGTCGTCGGCTGGGCCGGGCTCTCGATCGGCGACCCGGCCGTCGACCTGAACTGGCTGCTCACGGCGCGCGGCGCGAGCGCCGAACGCGCACTCGAGGCGTATCTCGTCGCCCGCGAGGGCGGCGCCGACACGCACCTCGCGCAGCGTGCGCTGCTGCACGGCGAGCTCGAGCTCGCGCGCTGGCTGCTGCACGGCGTCGACGAACGCGACGACGCGATCATCGCCGACGCGGTCGGGCTGCTCGACGGCCTCGTCGCCAGCGTGCACGACCGCTCGAGCGAGTCGCTGTCGCCCGACACCGGCCCGATCCTCACCGTCGACGACGTCGAGCAGCTGCTCGACCGCACCCCGCGCGAGCACCTGCCGCGCGACGCGGGAACCATGCTCACCGACAGCTACGACTTCTCGGACCTCGAGCGCGAGGCGGCGGGCGAGGCGGGCACCGGTTCGGATGCCGCGGCCGACGCCACGGCGCCCATTCCGCTCGACCTCAGCGACTGGGGCGACGCGGTTCCGGCCGGCGATCACCCGTCGGATGCGGCGAACCCGGCCGCCCGTGGAGCCGGCGGCGCGGCCGTCCGCGCTGACGTCGGCGATCCGGCTGAGGCCGCAGACCCGGCCGTCGCGCCGACCGCCGACGACCAGGCGCGCCGCAACTCAGCCTCGTCGTAGACCCGCTCGGGTCGGATCACCCGGTCGTCCTCGACGAAGTAGAACACCGCGTCGATCTGCTCGGCCGAAACACCGGCCCAGCTCGCGTACGCGAGGCGGTAGAGCGCGAGCTGGGTCTGCTTGAGCTCGAGGTCGCGGGCGTCGCGCGGGGCGCGGCCCGTCTTCCAATCGACGACTTGGTAGCGGATGCCTCGCGCAGCCTCTGCCGACCCCGGCTCGACCTCGTAGACGGCGTCGATCTTGCAGATGAACACGTGCGCGTCGATCGGCAGGTGCAGTTCGAGCTCGACGGCGACGGGCCGTCGCCCGCCCCACTCGGACCGCTCGAACGTCGCCTGCAACTCGCGCATGCGGGCAGTGTCGAGTTCGCCGTGCGAACCCGCGACCGCCGACTCGTCGGCACTCGCCACCGCATCGGCTAGGTCGAACGCGTCGATCGCCGCTGCCTCGCCCGCACCGGTCGAACGGTGCTCGACCCAGCGATGGAACAGCGTGCCCAATCGGGTCGCGCGGTAGGGTCGCTGCGGCATCGGCCGGGCGAGTTCGGCGGTGACCGCACCCGGGTCGTCGACCCAGTCCTTGAAGCGCGACGCCGACACGCGGGTCGGCATCGGCGCGGCCTCGGGGCCCGCCAAGCGGCGGCGGCGCTCTTCGAGCAGCGCGTCGAGCTCGGCGCGCAGCCGCGGGCCGATGCGGGCGCCACTCGGCCCCTCGGCCGCTGATCGCACCGCGGCGGCCGCCGCCTCGACGGCCGCGCGTCTCGGCCCGAGCGGATCGAGCGGCCAGCGCACGACCGAGGCGTCGGCCGTGCGCGGGTTCTCGTCGTCGACGGGGCGCACGGGCAGCGCGTCGCCCGCGGTGATGCCGAGCGCGACGACCTCGCGCAGGTAGCGGCTCGGCTCGCGGGGCGCCTTCTGCGTCGACCACCACGAACCGCTGAGCAGCAGGTCGGAGCGGGTTCGCGTGAGCGCGACGTAGGCGAGCCGACGTTCTTCCTCTTCGTACCGCTCGCGGTTCTCGGCCTGGTAGGCCGTGAACGCCTCGTCGAACTCGTGCTGGCTCTGCACGCCCTGCCACGCGAGGTCGGGCAGCTCGGCGGCATCGCCCTTGAACGCGTTCGGCAGTTCGCCGAAGGCGAGCCATCCCCTCGTCGACCGCGGCGCGGCCGGAAGCTCGTCTTCGACCAGCCGGGGCACGGCGACGACATCCCACTCGAGGCCCTTCGCCCCGTGGATCGTGAGCACCTGCACCGCCCCGGGCTCGGGATCGTCTTGCCGGGGCGCGAGCCGATCGCGTTGCTCGGCCTCGTGCAGCCAACCGAGGAACGCGCCGAGGGTCGGATGCTCGGCGACGTCGACGAAGCTCGCCAGCAGGTCGTCGAACGCCTCGAGGCTCGGTGCGCCGAGCGGCCGGTCGCTGTTGGCGGCCACCTCGATGTCGAGCAGCAGCTCGTGCTGCACCAGCCCCACCAGGTCGACAAGGCCGACGCCGGCGCGGCGGCGCAACGCCTGCAGCTGGGCGCCCGCGCGACGCATCCGCGCGAGCCCCTCGGCGCTGAACGCAGCGAGTGCGCGGTGTTCGTCGGGCGACGAGAGGAGGAAGTCGAGCGCGTCGACGATCGACGGCGACTCCTCGGCGGCGAGCGAGCCGCGGAGCCCGTCGCGCACGTCGTCGTCGAGCCGCCGACTCGCGGTGTCGCGCTCGGCGAGCCAGCGCGCGAGGCCGCGCAGCGCGGCGAGGTCGGCAGCACCGATGCGCCACCGCGCGCCGGCCAGCAACCGCACGAGCTCGGCGCCGGCCGTCGGATCGTGCAGCACCCGCAGCGCGCAGACCAGGTCGGCGATCACCGGCTGGTCGAGCAGCCCCGCGATGCCGAGCACGTGCACCGGGATGCCGCGCGCGGTCAGCGCCGAGGTGAAGACGCCGGCGTTCTTCAGCGTGCGACACAGCAGCGCGCCGCTGCGCAGGCCGCCGGCGCCGCTGCCCGTCGCGCCATCACCAGCCGCGCGCCGATCACCGGCACCGCCGCGGCCGAGCCGGGCGGCGAACCAGTCGGCAACTCGCTCGGCCTCGGCCTCGATGGTCTCGGCCCAGGCCACCTCGAGTCGTCCGGGCACGGCGAACGGCGACGGGCTGAGCGGTGCCTTCGGCACCCCGCCGCCGAGGGGCGCGATGATCGCGTTCGCCGCGTCGAGCACCACGCGCGGGTTGCGCCAGCTCGTCGACAGGTCGAAGGTCGCGGCATCCGCCTCGGGCGCGAAATCGCGACCGAACCGCGCGAGGTTCGCCGCGCTCGCCCCCCGCCACCCGTAGATCGACTGATCGGGGTCGCCCACCGCCATCACCGGGGTGCCGCCGAACAGGGTCGCGAGCAGGCGCGTCTGCACCACGCTCGTGTCTTGATACTCGTCGAGCAGCACCGAGCGGTACCGGTCGCGGTATTCGGCGACCACGTCGGGGTGGCGCGTGCAGATCTGCAGCGCCAGGGCCACCTGGTCGGCGAACTCGACGTAGCCGCGCTGCTGCTTCGCCGCGGCGTACGCGTCGGCGAGGTCGAGCAGCGGCGGCAGCGCATCGACCACGCCGAGCGCCGCCGTGAAGGTGTCGAACGGGGTGCGCTTGCGGGGTCGGCCGATCGGCAGATCGTGCATGGCGAGGAACCGCGCCGCCATCGCGCGCACGTCGCGGCTGTCGGCGACGTGCTCGGCGAGCGCGCGACTGAGCGCGAGCACCGCCTCGGTCACCCGATCGAGCGACACGTCGAGCTCGACCAGGCGCGGGTCGGCCGATTCGGCCGCCACGCGCCTCGCGAGCTGCCAGGCGGATGCCTCGCCGAGCACCGCGGCGTCGGGCTCGCGCCCGATCAGCAGGGCGTGCTCGCGGTAGATCGCACTCGCGAAGGAGTGGTAGGTGCCCACGGCCGCCGCCTCGAGCGGATCGAGCTCGATCGCGGCGATCCCCGCCGCGACGAGCTGCCCAACGCGCTCGCGCACCCGATCGGCGAGCTCGCCCGCCGCCTTGCGGGTGAACGTCAGCCCGAGCACCTGCGGCACCTCGACGAAGCCGTTCGCGAGCAGCCACACGACCCGGTTCGCCATCGTCTCGGTCTTGCCGCTGCCGGCGCCTGCGACCACGAGCGCGCGCCCGCGCGGGTCTGCCTCGATCACCGCCCGCTGCTCGGGCGTCGGCTCGTGCAACCCGAGTCGAGTCGCGATCTCGGAGGCACCGATGCGCACGCTCGGCAGCGTCGTCCCGCTCATGCCGACACCGCCGGAACGAGCTGCACCCGATAGATCCAGTCGCCGAAGCGCGACCGGAACCCGACCTCGCCGGGCGCCTCGAACTCGGCCGCCGCCATCACGTGCGCGAGCTGCTCGAGCCGCTCGACGAACGCCTGCTCGGCCTCATCGTCGAACGGCTGCTGGGCGAGCTCGGTGAACGCCCGCCCGCGGGTGGGCCGGCCGACGTAGACGAGTTTCGCACCGCCGTGACGGCCGCCGTTCGGCGCGGCACCGCGCCGCGCCGCGAGCTGGTAGGCGGCGAGCTGGGGATGCACAGCGGTCTCGGCTGCGGTCGGGGTGCGACGCCCGGTCTTCAGGTCGACGATGACGGTGGTGCCGTCGGGCGACACCTCGATGCGGTCGATGGTGCCCGACAGCTTCACCCGGCCCACCTCGAGCGAGAACCGCCCCTCGGCGCCGAGCAGCACCTTGCCCTCGTCGGCGAACGACTGCAGGTACTCGGCGGCGCCCTCGGCCATGCGGCGGGCACCGCGCAACTCGCGCTCGGCGACCCACCCGGCTTCGAATCGCAGCTGCCGCCAGCGCTCTTCGACAGCGGCCCAGATACCGTCGATCGTGACTTCCTCATCGGGGCGCGCCCCGGCCTCTTCGACGACGGCGTGCACGAGGGTGCCGATCGACGCCGCCACACCCGACGGCGGTGATGCGACGTGGTCGACGAACCAGCCGAGTGCAGACTCTTCTGCTCGGTCGATCTGCGACGGCGAGACCGGCACCCGGGCTTCGGGGTCGCCCTCGAGATCGATCACGGGCGCGGTCGTCGAGGGCTCGCGCAACCCGTACCACTCGTCGGGGTGGGCGCCGGGCACCCCCTCCTCGGCCAACCGAGCGAGGGCGGCCGCCGCCTCGGTCGACACCCCCGAGCCGATCGCAGCCGACTCGACCGCCTCGCGCCGCAGGGCGCCGACCAGACCGCGCAGGTGCAGCGGTCGACGCCGAGCCGCCCGTACGCGGGTCTCGGCGAAGCCCATGAGCGACGACGGCTGCTCGTCGTCGTTGGCCGTGCAGGCGAGCACGAGCTGCCGGCGGGCCCGCGAGGCGGCGAGTGCGAACAGTCGCAGCTCGTCGGCCTGCACCGCCCGCCGTGCATCCTGCGCCGACTCGGCCGTCGGCAGCGGCGCACCCGAGCGCACGGCGGCGACGACCGCGGGCAGGCGGCCGGCGTGCAGGAGGGTGCCGCGCGGCCGCAGGTTGGGCCATACGCCGTCTTGCAGGCCGGCGATGACCACGACGTCGAACTCGCGCCCGACCAGCGCAGCCGGCGTACCGACGAACACCGCGTCGGACGACCGGCGCGGCGCGAGGGTGTCTTCGGGCAGTTCGCTCGCGAGCTGCTCGTCGACGAACCGCACCGCCGCCGCGTCGGGCTCGCGCTCGACGAAGCGCTCGGCCGCCGAGAACAGCGCGACGACTGCGTCGAGCGAGCGGTTCGCCTCGGTCGCGATGACGCCGGTGCCGGATGCCTGGGAACCCCACTCGGCGGCGAGCCCGCTGCCGTCCCACAGGCTCCACAGCACCTCTTCGATCGTGCCGCCCGACGCCGCCGTCGTGCGCGCTGCGGCGAGCAGCTTCGCCAGCCGTGCCGCGCGTCGCGCCGGCGCCGCGTCGATCGTCTCGAATCCGCCGGGCGCCCCGAGCGCGTCGACGAGGAGCTCGTCGCCGGTGCGCTGACCGCCTGCCGCGAGCTCGTCGTGTCGCAGCGCGAGCCGAAGCCGGCGCAGGCCCACTCCGTCGAGCCGGCCGATCGGCCCGGTCAGCAGCGCCACGGCGTGCTCGGCGGTGAGCTGATCGCGGCCGAGCACGACGGCGGCGGCCATCAGCAGGGCGGCCGCCGCCGGTGCGTCGCGCAGCGCCTGCCGCGTCTGCGAGTCGCCGGTCGGCACGTCGGCCAGCGCGAGGCCCCGCACGAACGCGGGCACGTCGCCGCCCGAACGCAGCACGACGGCCATGCGCGACCACGGGACATCGTCGATCAGGTGCCGCTCGCGCAGCACCGCCGCGGTCGACTGGCACTCGGCCGCGTGCGACGGCGCCTCGATGCCGAGCACCGCCGCGAGCGGGTCGCCATCGGGGTCGGCGGCCTCACGCTCGAACCGGTGCCCGCCGCCGAGCGCAGCCCCCACGTGCTCGACCGTGCGGGCGACGAGCGTGCGGGTGGCCGCACGCCCCCGGTGCCGACCGGTCAGGACGAGTCGCACGGCCTCGCCGCCGACCAGGCTCGGCAGCGCGCCGAGGAGTTCGGGCCGACCGCCGCGGAACCCGTTGCCCGCGACATCGGGGTCGCCGAACGCGACGACCGCCGCACCCCGGGCCGCGAACGCGGCCAGCAGCGATGCCGTCGCCTCGGTCGCCTCCTGCGCATCGTCGACGACGATCAGCCGCAGCCGGGCGAGCGCGCCGAGCGCAGCCTCGGCGTCGGCATCGCGACGGGCGGCACCCACGATCGCCGCCGCGAACGCGCCGAGCTCGGCGGAGTCGAACGACGTCGGCCGCAGCGCGTCCTTCACCTCGGCGTACTCGGCGAGGAACCGGCCCGCCGCCACCCACTCGGGCCGGTCGGCACGTCGGCCGAGCTCGGCGAGGCCTCCGCCGTCGAGCCCGTGCTCGGCCGCCCGCATGAGCAGGTCGCGCAGCTCGGCCCGGAACCCGCGCAGCCGCCGCACGTCGGGGCCGAACGGCTCGGGCCACTGCGGACCCCCGCCGTCGCGGATGCCGCCCTCGAGCAGCTCGGCGATGAGCTGGTCGTGCTCGGCGCCCGTGAGCAGCGACACTCCGCGGCCCGTGTACGCGCGCACGAGCTGGAACGCGATCGAGTTCGCGGTGCGCGCGAGCGGCCCCCTCGTGGTGACCTCGAGCCGCACGGCGAGCGCATCGCGCAGCGCGGTCGCGGTGCCGCGGCTCGGCGCGATCACGAGCACCTCGTCGGTCGAGTAGCCGAGCCGGGCGACCCGGTCGGCGACGAGCTCGATCGCGAGGGTCGTCTTGCCCGAGCCCGGCGCGCCGAACACCGCGGCCGAAGCGCCGTCGGGCAGGCCGAGGACGCGATCGCGGTCGACGTCGCCGGCGCGCGACGCGATGACGGTGCGGTGGGTTCCGCGGTCGGGTTCGGGGAGCATGGCGTCACCGTACCGGGTTCCG
Organism: Agromyces intestinalis; assembly: GCF_008365295.1. Lineage (NCBI taxonomy): Bacteria > Bacillati > Actinomycetota > Actinomycetes > Micrococcales > Microbacteriaceae > Agromyces > Agromyces intestinalis. Next base: position 3,260,520 of record NZ_CP043505.1, on the reverse strand, counting down.
CCGACAGTGAACGCGACCGGGCGTCGGCGCGGTCTGCCATAGTGTTGGCACCAGCGTTGACAGCACGAGGAAAGGCGCACCGTGGACGTTCGTATCGGCATCCAGGACTCCCCCCGCGAACTGGGATTCGAGACCTCCCAGTCCGCTGCGGAGGTCGAGCAGGCGGTCGCGGCCGCGCTCGGCGGGCAGGCCCCGCTCCTGCGACTCGAGGACGTCAAGGGCAGCGTCTACCTGGTACCCGCGGCGGCGCTCGCGTACGTCGAGATCGGCTCCGAGGAGTCGCGTCGGGTCGGGTTCGTGGCCTGATGGAGCTGCTGTTCGTCACCCTCGGCGGTGCGATCCTCGGGCTCGCCGCGCGTTATGCGCTCCCCCGTCGGCAGACCTACGGCACCGTGCTCGTGCCCGCCGTCGGCGCGGGCGTCGCGGCGGCGGTGTGGGTGGTGCTGACCTGGTTCGGCTGGCCGTGGGACGGCGGCTGGATCTGGGTCGTCTCGCTCGTCGCCGCCGGCGCGATCTCGGCGCTCACGGCGCTGCTCATCGGCCCGCGCCGCGAGCAGTCCGACGCCGAGCTCTTCGAGCGCCTCTCGCGGCCGGGCACGGCGGCGCGGCGCGCCTAGCGCGCCCGGGCGAGCCCGGCGCACGGCGTTCGCGCGGTTTCGGCGCGCGCGTCGCCTCGACATGGCGATGCCGGATGTCGCGCAGCGCGACATCCGCCTCGTTCTGCCTGCGCAGCTCAGGCCGTGAGGCCGAGCGCGTCCATGCGGCGCGTGTGCTCGGCGATGAGCTCGGTGAAGACCGGCTCGACCGCCTGATCGTCGCCGCCCGTGCGCAGGGCCGACTTGGCCACGAGCAGCGTGTCGCCGACGAGGCTGCGGCCCCAGAGGGCGAGCCGATCGGCCAGGCCCGGCACGTCGGCGATCGCCGACGAGAGCTCGCGCACGAGCACTCCGCCCGCACCGGCCTCGTCGAGCACCTTGCGCACGCGGGAACCGAGGTCGCTCGGCAGCCCCTCGGCGAGCCGGGCGAAGAAGTCGTCGAGGATTCCGCTCGTGACGTGGATGCCGAGCAGCAGCTCGTACCAGTCGTCGCCGCTCGTGATCTCGCGGAACCGATCGGTCGCCGCGGCGAACGGCTGCATCATCGTGACCGGTTCGACGCCCTCGCGACGCAACTCGGCGATGAGCGCGTGATGCTTGCGCAGGGCGACGCCGGCCGCGGCCGACAGGCCCTCCTTCGCGCCGAGGTCGGGTGCGGTCGTGACCGCGCGCGAGAGCCCCTCGAAGAACTCGAGCTGGATCGCCGCGGCTTGCCCGAGGAACGCGATCGGCTCGGGTGCGAGGTCGGTGAAGTCGACCCGCACCAGCTCGGTCGGCACGACCGAGGGCCGCAGGCCGGGCTCGGGTCGCGCCCTGCGCCTGTTGGACCACCACACCACCCCGCCAGCATACCCGGGGCGTTATCAGGGGTCTCAGCTAGGCTGGTGCCGTGCGCGGACGACGGATCCGCCACCGTGCGCCTGGACGAGACAGGGCGCACCTCCCCTTCATCGACAGGCAGAACACGGATTTGAGCACTTTCGCAGACCTCGGCATCGCGTCCGACATCGTCGACGCCCTCGCCGGCAAGGGCATCACCGAGCCCTTCCCCATCCAAGAGCAGACCATTCCGCTCGCCCTCTCGGGGCAAGACATCATCGGCCAGGCCAAGACCGGCACCGGCAAGACCTTCGGCTTCGGCCTGCCGCTCATCCAGCGGCTGGGCGACGCACCCGAGCCCGGCGTCAAAGCGCTCATCGTCGTGCCGACCCGCGAGCTCTGCGTGCAGGTGACCGAAGACCTCGAGCTCGCTGCATCGAACCGCCCGACCGGCATCGTGTCGATCTACGGCGGCAAGGCGTACGAGGGTCAGATCGAGCAGATCAAGGCCGGCGCCCAGATCGTCGTCGGCACCCCGGGTCGCCTGCTCGACCTCGCCGGCCAGCGCCTGCTGTCGCTGAAGGACGTGCACGAGATGGTGCTCGACGAGGCCGACAAGATGCTCGACCTCGGCTTCCTCTCCGACATCGAGAAGCTGTTCGCGCAGACGCCGGCGAACCGCCACACCATGCTGTTCTCGGCCACCATGCCCGGCCCGATCGTCGCGCTCGCGCGCCGCTTCATGTCGAAGCCGATCCACATCCGCGCGAACGACCCCGACGAGGGGCTGACGCAGGCGAACATCAAGCATCTCGTCTACCGCGCGCACTCGCTCGACAAAGACGAGGTGATCGCCCGCATCCTCCAGGCCGAGGGCCGCGGCAAGACCGTCATCTTCACACGCACCAAGCGCGCGGCGGCGAAGCTCGTCGAAGAACTCAACGACCGCGGCTTCAACGCGGCGGCCGTGCACGGCGACCTCAACCAAGACCAGCGCGAGCGCGCCATGGCGGCCTTCAAGGCCGGCAAGAAGGACGTGCTGATCGCCACGGATGTCGCGGCTCGCGGCATCGACGTCGACGACGTGACCCACGTCATCAACCACACCATCCCCGACGACGACAAGACGTACCTGCACCGCGCGGGCCGCACCGGCCGTGCCGGCAAGACCGGCATCGCGGTGACGTTCGTCGACTGGGACGACTTGCACAAGTGGGCGCTCATCAACCGCGCCCTCGAGTTCGGGCAGCCCGAGCCGACCGAGACCTATTCGTCGAGCCCGCACCTGTTCACCGACCTCGACATCCCCGAGGGCACGAAGGGCCGGCTGAAGCCCGCGGCATCCGCACCCGCGACCCGCTCGGCGACCGCCGGGCGCAGCGAGTCCGCCGGTCGCACCCAGTCGCCCGCGCGCGGCGAGGCAGGCGACCGCGCACCGCGCACGCGCCGCCGCACGCGCGCCGGTCAGGCGTCCAACCCGACGGATGCCTCGTCGGCGACGTCGCCCGCCGCGGGCACCGCGCCCGACGCACCGCGCGACCCGGGTTCGGGCACGCACGACGGCAAGGGCCACGAGCACCACGACGGCAACGCGGCACCCCGTCGTCGCCGTCGCCGCCGCGGCGGTTCGCGTACGGGCGGCGGCCAGGCCCCGGCCGCGCCGCAGGCCTGACCCGCACCACGATGACCGGATGCCCCGGAGGAGCCCCGCTCCTCCGGGGCATCCGTCGTCTCACCGTGAGGCAGGCTCGCGCGACTGAGTCAGGTTCGCGGGACCGAACCGGACTCGCGCCACCGAGGCAGATTTGCGGGACTGAACGCGATTCACGTCGCGCTCAGTCCCGCAAATCTGCCTCGGTGCAGTGCCTGCTGCTGCGCAGAGGGGCGGACGCAGGTCAGGGCAGGACCGGCTGCGACCCCGTCGCCTCGGCGACGATGCGCGCGACGATCTCGGGCGGCGTGCGGTGCTCGCCGAGCCGGTTCTGCTTGCCCGCGCCGTGGTAGTCGCTCGACCCCGTGACGACGAGCCCGAACCGGTCGGCGAGCTGGCGCAGCCGGGGCTTCGCCGCGGCCCGGTTCTCGGGGTGATCGACTTCGAGGCCGAAGAGTCCGGCGTCGACGAGTCGTGCGAGTCGCTCCTCGGGCAGCAGCCGCTCGACGCCGCGGGTGCCCGGGTGCGCGAGCACGGGCACGCCGCCCGCGGCGCGCACGAGCCGCACCGCGGTCAGCGGATCGGGCGCGTAGTGCGGCTGCGCGTACACCGAGCTGTGGTGCAGGATGCCCGCGAAGGCCGCCGACCGGTCGGCCACGTGCCCGCGCGCGACGAGCGCGTCGGCGATGTGCGGGCGCCCGATCGTCGCTCCCTCAGCGGCCTGTGCGAGCACGTCGTCCCACGTGAGGTCGTAGTCGGTCGAGATGCGCCGCACGATCTCCTCGGCGCGGGTCAGCCGTGACTCGCGGATGCGCGCCGTCTCGGCCAGCAGCGCCTCGTTGAGCGGATCGATCAGATAGGCGAGCAGGTGCACGCTCGTGAAGCCCTCGCGGGTCGACAGCTCCATGCCGGGAATCAGCGCGACCCCGGTGCCCGGCACAGCGGCGGATGCCTCGGCCCAGCCCGCGGTCGAGTCGTGGTCGGTGAGCGCGATCGCGGGAATCCCGGCCTCGGCGGCCTCGGCCAGCAGGTCGGCGGGGGCGACCGTGCCGTCGGACACGGTCGAGTGCACGTGCAGGTCGGCCTCGCCGATCGGCGGGACGGGCGAGGTGCCGGGGGCCATGCGCCCATGCTAGGCCAGCGGCGAGATGCACGGCCGACTCCCAGCCGATGGTCGGCGGGCCTGCGGCCGGCGCAGCGCCCGCGTGGCCTAGGTTGGAGGAATGCTCTCGCGCGTCGTCGGCCTGGTCGTCGTCGCGCTCGCCGCCCTCGCGGCCGCGATCCTCGTGTGGCCGCAGGCGGTCGGGTTGAACGACCAGTGGGTCGCCGCGCACATCGTCGCCCTGCGCGGCTCGGCAGCCGCCGTCGCGGTGGTCGGCGCCGTGGTGCTCGCGCTCGTCGCGCTCATCCGCCCGCTGCGTCGAGTGGCGGTCGCGCTCACGGTCGTCGCGGCCCTGTTCGCGGTCGCGAACGTCGGGATCCTCGCGGTGCGCGGCTTCGGCTCCGGCGGAACGACGACGGATGCCTCGCAGCCGGCGTCGGGCGAGGCATCCGACCCCGAGGCATCCGACCCCGAGGCATCCGACCCCGAAGCATCCGACCCCGAAGCATCCGACGAGGCATCCGACGAGGCATCCGGCCCGATCGATCACGTGACCGTGCTCGCCTGGAACACCCTCGGCGAGGTGCCCGAGGCATCCACCATCGCCGAGCTCGCGCTGCGCGAGGAGGCCGACGTGATCGTCCTGCCCGAGACCACCGACCCGCTGGGCGAGGAGATCGCGGTCGCGATGCGCGACGGCGGCCGGCCCATGTGGGTGCACACCTCGGCCTACAGCGAGGAGCTGAAGGCGCAGTCGACGACCCTGCTGATCAGCCCCGAGCTCGGCGGGTACGAGGTGACGACGCCCGACTGGCCGGGGCCGCCCGACAACACGAACACGGTTCCCACCGTCGTCGCCGAACCGGTCGACGGCCAGGGGCCCCGTATCGTCGCCGCGCACGCGGTCGCGCCGATCCGCTGGGAGCTGCGCAACTGGCGCAGCGACCTCGACTGGCTCGCCGAGCAGTGCGCGGGCGACGACGTGATCATGGCGGGCGACTTCAACGCGACGCTCGACCACTTCGCCGGTCGCGGCGTCGACGGCGGCGACCTCGGACGCTGCCACGACGCGGCGCTGCAGGCCGGCGCCGCCGGGCTCGGCACGTGGCCGACCAACCTGCCCCAGGTGCTCGGCAGCCCCATCGACCACGTGCTGGCGACGCCCACGTGGCGCACCGTGCGGTTCGAGGTGCTGGGCGAGTTCGACGACTCGGGCAGCGATCACCGACCCGTGGTCGCCGAGCTCGTGCGCGCGCACTGATCGGGCGTCGCGCACCCAGCCGCCGGTGCGAGAATGGACGCCATGTCCGAGACCACCGACACCACCACCGTGCCCGCCGAGCCGACCGGCATCGAGTCGACCGAGGAGTCGGGCCGCAACGCGAACCGGTCGACGACGCCGACGAGCGAGGGCTTCAAGCAGTACATCGGCAGCGGCTGGGCCGAGCGCGACGAGGCGCTCCCCGCCGCCCGCGAGGCGGCAGCGTACGCCGCGCGTCGACGCGCCGCCGTGTCGGCCGCCTTCCCGGGTCAGCGTCTGATCATTCCCGCGGGCGACCTGAAGCAGCGTGCGAACGACACCGAGTATCCGTTCCGGGCGCACTCCGCCTTCGCGCACCTCACCGGCTGGGGTTCCGACTCCGAGCCGGGTGCCGTGCTCGTGCTCGAGCCCGAGGGCGGCGAGGGGCACGTGGCGACCGTCTACTTCCGCGAGCGCGCCGGCCGCGACACCGAGGAGTTCTACGCGAACCCCGCGATCGGCGAGTTCTGGATCGGCCCCCGCCCGTCGCTCGCGCACGTCGCGGCCGACCTGGGGGTGGCCACGCGCGATCTGAGCGAGTTCGGCACCATCGTCGACCGCGTCGACACGTCGACCCTCGTGGTGCGCGAGGCCGACGCCGAGCTCACCGAGCGCATCGACCACGCCCGCATCCGCTACGCCGCAGAGCAGGCGCTGTCGACGAACGCCCAGGACGCCCCGTTCTCGATCGAGATCGGCGACGACCACGCACCCGACGGCGAGCTGCTGCGGGTGCTGAGCGAGCTGCGCCTCGTCAAGGACGACTACGAGATCGGCCAGATGCGTGCCGCGATCGACGCGACCGCGCGCGGCTTCGGCGAGGTGCTGCAGGAGCTGCCGCGCATCACGAGCGAGGTGCGCGGCGAACGCGTCATCGAGGGCGTCTTCGCGACCCGGGCCCGCCTCGACGGCAACGACGTCGGCTACGGCTCGATCGCCGCGGCCGGCCCGCACGCGACGATCCTGCACTGGACCCGCAACGACGGGCCCGTGGTGCCCGGAGACCTGGTGCTGCTCGACGCGGGCGTCGAGATGGACAGCCTCTACACGGCCGACATCACCCGCACCTTCCCGGTGAACGGCACGTTCTCCGACGTGCAGCGGCTGGTCTACGAGGCGGTGCGCGAGGCGGCCGATGCGGCGTTCGCGATCGTGCGCCCGGGCATCGTGTTCCGCGAGGTGCACGCCACGGCGATGCAGGTCATCGCGCGCAAGACCGCCGAGTGGAGGTTCCTGCCGGTGTCTGCCGAGGTCTCGCTCGAACCCGAGAACCAGTTCCACCGCCGCTACATGGTGCACGGCACGAGCCACCACCTCGGCCTCGACGTGCACGACTGCGCGCAGGCCCGCCGCGAGCTCTACATGGACGGCGTCATCGAGGCCGGCATGGTGTTCACGATCGAGCCGGGCCTGTACTTCCAGCCTGACGACCTGACCGTGCCCGAGGAGTTCCGCGGCATCGGCGTGCGCATCGAGGACGACATCCTCGTCACCGCCGACGGCGCCGAGAACCTCTCGGCCGGCATCCCGCGCACGGCCGACGAGGTCGAGGCCTGGGTGCGCGGCGCGCAGGGCTGAACCCGCTTCGGCTGGGACGGGTCATTCGACCGAGAGCCGTTCGATCCCGTCCCAGTCGGTGAAGCTCAGCTCGAGCTCGAGCCGTTCGCCGCGCACCGCATCGGGCACGGCGAACTCGTGGGTATGCGATGCGAGATCGGCCGTGCAGACCGCTCCCCCGGTCGTTCCGAAGCGGATCGCCGCGCTCGCACCCTGCCACTCGATCGACTCGGCGACGGCGTGACAGCTGGAGCTGCCGATGGTGACGACGGCCAGCACGCGACCGTCGTCGAGCAGCAGGGCGCGCGGACCATCCAGCAACGGGTCGTCGAGCACGAGGTCGTCACCGGGCGCCGGGTCGCCGGGGGATCGCGATTCGATCGGATCGGTCGGGAAGGGAGCGTCGGTCGGCAATCCCCGGTGCTCGCGCAGGACGTCGGGTTCGCCGCGATAGTCGTGGTCGGCGACATTCGGCGTGCAGGCGGTGAGGGCGGCGAGTGCGGCGATCAGCGCGGGGATCGCGAGCAGCATCGGCGCGGGTCGGGCCATGCCTCCAGCGTCGCGCCACGGCGCACGCGGCGCAATCCAACGTTTCGGGGCATCCGTTCGTCAGGGATGCCACTCAACGAGTCGCTCCTCGGCGACGTCGCAGGGCGGGCCTTCGGCCGCCACCATGGTCGCGCGTGAGCCGCGCGCTCGCTTCGGCTGAGACGGATGCCCCGGGCCTCGCGTATGGCGAGAGCCCGGGGCATCCGTGGTGCCGAGCGCCCTGATCAGGCGCGGATCGGCTCGTCGGCGCGAGCCGCGTCGTCGACGCCCCGCGGGCCCGTGGCGTCGGGGCGATCGCCGAAGACCGCGAGCAGCACGAACCAGACGATGATGAGCAGCGACGCCGGGTAGAGCACCTGCTCGGGTGCCCAGTTCGCGATGAACGAGAATGCGCCGAGCCAGATGCCGCTTTGTCTGCGACCACCGGTCCCGATGCGCGCCCGCTGCGCGCCGACGCGCGCCGCAACCGCGACCGCCTGCTCGAGGCCGCCACCGCGGCCCTCTCCGATCGCGACCGCACTTTCTCGCTCGAGGGCGTCGCGCCTGGGTGCTGCGCTACGCCGAGTTCGCGACCATGAAGCGCGGCATCATCGACATGCTGCGCGACGACGCCGGGGCGACGGGTTCCCGAACTCGGGCACGCGCGAGCGCATCAGCTCGGCGATCGGGCCGATTCTGCTGGCCGGTGCCGATTCGGGTGCCTTCCGCGCCGGGGTCGACCCCGACGACGTGACCGCGCTGCTGCTCGGCGTGTTCCTCTCGACCGGGTTGGATCCGTCGTCCACCCGCACCGAACGCGTGCTCGACCTGGTGCTCGACGCACTGCGCGCACCCGGTCGCGCGTAGCGCCCGCGGCTCCCGACCGGCTCCATCGGGTGGGCAACGAACGCCCCACCCACGCCGTTCACGCGCGTTCTCTGCCCACTCGATTCCGAGACATTCGGATGCTCGCCGCATCCGGCGGGCGACGAACACGACTCAAGCGCCGATAGTGAGCCGCGGGTCGCGCGTCATGCAGATCACGCGCACGCCGTCGTCGACCTTCGGGTCGCCCGTTCGCCGGAAGCCGTGCCGGCGATAGAACGCCTGCGCCCGAGGGTTCGCCTCGGCGACCCAGAGACCGACCACGTCGTCGGGATCGATGACCGAGTCGAGCAGCGCCGGGCCGGCACCCGATCCGTGGTGCGCGGCGAGCATGTAGATCAGGAACAGCTGCCGCGACCACGGCGACTCGGGCTCGAGCGGCGGCCCCGACATCGCGACGCCGATGATCTCGCCATCGCGAACTGCCACGAGTGCGCGGTTGTCCGAGTACCGCGGATCGGTGAGCGCCGCCGCCCAGAACCGCTCGCGGCGCTCGAGCAGGTCGGGTGCGTCGAGCACCTCGTCGCGCATGAGCCCGCGATACGTCTCGCGCCACGACTGCACGATCACGGCGGCCATCGCCATGGCATCGTCGGGGTGGGCTTGGCGCACGGTCACCGACGTCGCGCGGTCAGCCACGACATCACCGACTCGACGGGCTCACCGGGCGGTGTCGCCGTCGGAGGCGCCGCCGGGCTCGGACGGCGCGGTCGCATCCCCGGACTCGGCGGCAGCGTCGGCCGGGTCGGGCGCGTACTCGCCGTACTGCGGCCTCGCGGGCCGGGATGCCGCGGCGTCGGCCTCGGCCTTCGCGCGCTTCGCGGCATCCGTCGCCTCACCGTACGTGCGGGGCGCCGGCGAGGCATCCGACCCGGTCTGACCCGCCGTCTGCCCGGCCGAACCGGCCGAACCGGCCGACCCGGCGGCCGACCCGCCCGGCGCACCCGGCGCTGCCGAAACCGCAGGCCCGGCGATCGGCGCGTCCACCCCGAGCACGGTGCGCGCCCGCTCGACGTGCGCGGGCTCGGCGATGATCGCGTAGCGCGTCGCGATGACCTGCATGGTCGACGTGAAGTCGCGGCGGCGGCGGTTGATCGAGTACGAGACGAGCCCGAAGATCATGCCGAACCCTGCGCCGATGAGGATCGCCGACCCGAGAATGCCGAGCCCCGCGCCCGTCGGAGAGAAGATGAAGAACAGCAGCCCGAGGAACGTGCCGAACCACGCGCCCGACAGCGCACCGCCGCCGGCGACCCGCCCCCACGTGAGCTTGCCCGTGATGCGCTCGACGCTCGTGAGGTCGGTGCCGACGATCGAGAGCTCGGAGACCGGGAACTCGGCCTTGGCGAGCCGGTCGACCGCGGCCTGCGCTTCGGGGTACGTCTCGTAGCTCGCGACCGTCTCACCCTTCGGCAGGGAGGGGAACTGCTGCGCCGCACGGGCGCGGAACGGCGACGGGCTGCTCATCGGCTCATTGTCGCATGCCCGCCCGCACTAGAGTCGGTATGTGAGCGCCACGAGAGTCTTCGTCGCCCGACTCGCCGGGTGCGCCGTCTTCGACCCCGCCGGCGATCGCGTCGGGCGGGTTCGCGACGTGCTCGTCGTGTACCGCAAGAACAACCCGCCCAGGGTCGTCGGCCTCATCGTCGAGATCCCGGGCAAACGCCGCGTGTTCCTCTCGATCGGGCGAGTGACCTCGATCGGCGGCGGCCAGATCATCACGACCGGGCTCATCAACCTGCGCCGCTTCGAACAGCGCGGCGGTGAGGTGCGCGTGATCGCCGAGATGCTCGGCCGCAAGGTCGCGTTCAACGACGGCTCGGGCGAGGCGACCATCGAAGACGTCGCCATCGGCGAGCAGGAACAGGGCGAGTGGGAGGTCGAGCAGCTCTTCGTGCGCCGCCCCAAGGGCGCCTCGCCGTTCTCGAAGGGGCAGTCGGCGTACGTGACGTGGCGCGAGGTGCGCGAGCTGAACGCGCCCGGTGAGGCGCAGTCGGCCGAGCACCTCATCGCGACCTACTCCGAGCTGAAGCCCGCCGACCTGGCGAACACGCTGCTCGACCTGCCGCCGCAGCGGCGGCACGAGGTGGCTGAAGAGCTGCCCGACGACCGGCTCGCCGACGTGCTCGAAGAGATGCCCGAGTCCGACCAGGTCGACATCATCGCCCAGCTCGACGACGACCGGGTCGCCGACGTGCTCGATCAGATGCAGCCCGACGACGCGGCCGACCTCATCGCCCAGCTTCCCGACGACCGTCAAGAGCACCTGCTCGAGCTCATGGAGCCCGAAGAGGCCGAAGACGTGCGCATGCTGCTGAGCTACGCGCCCGAATCGGCCGGCGGGCTCATGACGACTGAGCCGATCATCCTCTCGGCCGACGCGACCGTGGCCGAGGGGCTCGCGATGATCCGCCGGCACGACTTGCCGCCAGCGCTGGGCGCGGCGGTGTGCGTCACGCTGCCTCCGTACGAGCCGCCGACCGGGCGGTTCCTCGGCATGGTGCACTTCCAGCGGATGCTCCGCTATCCGCCGCACGAGCGGCTCGGGTCGCTCATCGACCAGGGGCTCGAACCCGTGCGAGCCGACACGTCGGCGGCCGAGGTGAGCCGCATCCTGGCCAGCTACGACCTGGTCTCGGTGCCGGTCGTCGACGAGAAGCATCGACTCGTCGGGGTGGTGACCATCGACGACGTGCTCGACTACCTGCTTCCCGAAGACTGGCGAAGTCATCCCGACGACCAGGAGAATCTGGCGCGCCGCGCCACCGCGCGGGCGCAGCTGACCACGGGGAGCATCCCCATCCCAGGCGGAAGGAGGGCAGGAGATGGCACGCGCTGACGTCGAAGACCGCCGGTTCGAGACCCCGAAGGGCACGCGTCGATCCGTGCCCTTCCGCGGGAGCAGCGACAGCGACCGGTTCGGCCGGGCCACCGAGGTGATCGCCCGCGGCATGGGCACGCCGTGGTTCCTGCTCGGGCTCACCCTGTTCGTCGCCCTGTGGATGCTGTGGAACACCATCGCGCCCGCCGATTGGCAGTTCGACCGCGCCGACTACGGGTTCATCGCGCTGACGCTCGTGCTCTCGCTGCAGGCGTCGTACGCGGCGCCGCTCATCCTGCTGGCGCAGAACCGCCAAGACGACCGCGACCGCGTGCAGATCGAACAGGACCGCCAGCGCGCCGAGCGCAACCTCGCCGACACCGAGTATCTCGCCCGCGAGGTGGTCGCCCTGCGCCTCGCCGTGAAAGAGCTCGCGTCGAAGGACTTCATCCGGCAAGAGCTGCGGCAGGTGCTCGACGAGCTCGACCGCCGCGACGACGAGCAGCAGGAGGCCGCCGAGCATGCCCGCTGAGGGCGGGGACACGACGGGCGCCTCCGCGACCGGCACCGACCTCGAGCGCGGCGTCCTCGCCGCGCTCGCCTCGGTGATCGACCCCGAGATCCGCAAGCCGATCACCGAACTCGACATGGTCGCGGGCGTCGAGGCCGGTGCAGACGGGCGGGTGCGCGTCGACGTGCGGTTGACGATCGTCGGATGCCCCGCCAGCGACCGCATCGAACGCGATGTGCGGGCGGCCGCCGAGCAGGTCGCAGGGCCGGGCAACGCCGACGTCGTGCTGTCCGTCATGACACCCGCGCAGCGGCAGGCGCTGACCGAGAGGCTGCGCGGCGGTCGGGCGGCTCGCACCAATCCGTTCGGCCCGGGCACCCTCACCCGCGTGATCGCGGTGACGAGCGGCAAGGGCGGGGTCGGCAAGTCGACGATCACAGCGAATCTCGCGGTCGCGCTCGCGGCGCGCGGGCTCGCGGTCGGGGTCGTCGACGCCGACGTGCACGGGTACTCGATTCCCGGCCTGCTCGGGCTGGTCGACGATCGCGGCGACGCGGTGAAGCCCACCCGGGTCGATGACATGATCCTGCCGCCGGTCGCGCACGGAGTGAAGGTCATCTCGATCGGCATGTTCGTCGAGGCGCCCGAGGGCGGCCGCGCGTCATCCGTCGCCGTCGCCTGGCGCGGCCCCATGCTGCACCGCACGTTGTCGCAGTTCCTCACCGACGTGTACTTCGGCGACCTCGACGTGCTGCTCGTCGACCTGCCGCCGGGCACGGGCGACATCGCGATCTCGCTCGGTCAGCTGCTGCCGAACGCCGAGGTGGTGGTCGTGACGACGCCGCAGCCAGCCGCCGCCGACGTGGCCGAGCGGTCGGGCGTCGTCGCCCGCCAGACCGGCCAGCAGGTCGTCGGCGTGGTCGAGAACATGGCCGGGCTTCCCGCCCCCGACGGCAGCGTGCTCGAGCTCTTCGGCGCCGGCGGCGGCGCCGAGGTGGCACGCCGGCTCTCGGAGGGGCAGGACGAGCCCGTGCCGCTGCTGGCGAGCGTGCCGCTCAGCGTCGCACTGCGTCGCGGCGGCGACGACGGCCTGCCGGTCGTCGCGGCCGAGCCCGACGATCCGGCGGCGCGGGCGATCGAGCAGGTCGCGGCCGCGCTCGCGGCACGGCCGCGCTCGCTGCAGGGGCGCCGGCTCGACGTGTCGGTGCGGTGAGCGAATGCCCCGGGGTCGCATCGCGCTCGGGGCCTCGGTCGCGCTGGTCGCGATGGCGTGCGCGCTCGTCGGATGCTCGGGCGGCGGCGATCCCGGTGGCGATCCCGGCGGATCGGGTGATCCCGCGGCGCTCGACGGCATCACGGCTTCGGTCGGGCAGGGCCGAGTGGATATCTCGGGCGGCCGCATCTTCGTGCTCGTCGAGAACGGCCGCGACGACGAGGTGACGGTGCGCTCGGTCGAGGTGCGCTCCCCCGGGTTCGAGCCGGGCATGGCGAAATCGACGCCGACCGGGTTCGCGCCGGGGCGGGCGATCGCGATCCGGCTGATGCCGACCGACGCGGTGTGCACCGAGCCGGTCGCACCGGTCACGGTCGTGCTCGATGTCGAGACGGCCGCGGGCGCGGGTCGCGGTGAGCTTCCCGCCGAGGATGCGTTCGGGGCGCTGCAGCGGGTGCAGGATCAGGCGTGTCTCGCCGAGTCGGTCGATTCGGTCGCGGTGATCACGCTGCCCGAGCACCTGCGCACGAGCGGGTCGGGAGCCGGTACGCGAGCGGTGATCGACGTCACCGTCGTGCCGGCGGGCGGCGGCGGGTCGGTGCACGTGACGGGCGTGAGCGGCACGACCCTGCTGAACGCCGAGGACACCCCCGACTGGACGCTCGACGTCGAGATCGCCGGTTCCGACCCGCCGTCGATGATCGAGCTGCCGGTGAGGCCGAATCGCTGCGACGCGCACGCCGTCGCCGAGGACAAGGTGGGCACGATCCTGCCGTTCGAGGTGACGACGAGCGATGGACGCTCGGGCCAGCTCGGCATCAAGGCCGGCGACACCCTGCGCGCCGACCTCTACGCCTACTACGCCGAGCGCTGCGGGCTGCCGGCGGGCTAGCGCTCATCCGTCGCGCCGATCACGCCCGCCGTTTGGACACGATTCGGCGGCACCTCTGGATTCGACCCGCCGAAACGCGTCCAAACGGCGTGCGTGGGGTGGGGGTGGGCGCGCGGGACGGGGTGGGGCGTGGGACGGGGTGGCGCGCGGGACGGGGTGGGGGCGGGCGCGCGGGACGGGGTGGGGCGGGAGCGGGGCACTATGCCGCCGGCTCCACGACGCGCGCCAGCAGCTCGACGAGCAGCCGCTCGGTGACCGGCGCGGGCAGGGCCTCGACGAGCGCGAGCACGGGTGCCATGCGCTCGGGCAGCGCGCCGGCGCCTCCGAGCAGCCCGAACGACGCCAGCAGTCGCTCCGCCCCGGCCGAGTCGAGCGCACGGGGCAGCTCGCCCAGCCCTGCCAGCACGTCGCGCCCGTCGACGGGCGCGACCCCGCGCACCGCATCTGCGGCGGCGACGAGCGCCGGCACGAGCTCGCCGAGCACCCCCTCGGTCACCGGCGTCACGGTGAGGTGCGTCGTGCGCGGCAGCGCACTCCCGTCGGCCTGTACGAGCGCCGGCTGCAACTGCAGGTGCCAGCCCGCCGCACGCGCCGCATCGGCCCAGTGGTGCGGGTCGACCCGGCGGTCAGCGGGCACCGAGGCATCCGCTCGCACCGCCATCAGCGGGCCGACCGGGTCGCCGACCACCTGCAGCCCCTCGATGCCGTCGACCGCGGCCCGCAGCGCGGCCGTTGCGCGCAGCGCGCGGGCCGTGAGGTCGGCGAACCCCTCGCGCCCGAGCGCCTCGATGATCGCCCACGCGGCGGCGAGCGGCCCGGCGGGCTTCGAACCGGTGAGCGTCGGGTTCACGACCGGATACCCCGGCCACTCGGTCGTCGCGAAGTATTGGAACCGCTGCCGGTCGTGCCCGCGCGTGAGCAGCACCGATACCCCCTTCGGGGCGTAGCCGTACTTGTGCAGGTCGGCCGACAGGCTGGTCACGCCCGGCACCGCGAAGTCCCACGCGGGCAGGTCTGGCACGGAGGCATCGGGCATGGATGCTTCGGCGAACCCCAGCGCGAACCCTCCGATGCACGCGTCCACGTGCACGGGCACGCCGCGCGCGGCGGCGAGGGCGGCGACCTCGGCGATCGGGTCGAGCGTGGCGAACGGGTACGACGGTGCGCTGACGACGACGAGCGCGACATCCGGGCCGAGCCGACCGCCGATCGCCTCTGCCGAGGGCCGCCCGGTCGCCGGGTCGATCGGCACGGTGTCGTACGCGACATCCAGCAGGTGGCACGCCTTGCGGAACGCGGCGTGCGCGGTGACGGGCGCGACGAGGCGCGCCTGCCCCTGCCCGCCCGCCGCCCGCCACGCGTCGCGTGCGGTCTTCACCGCGAGCACGCAGCTCTCGGTGCCGCCCGACGTCACCGATCCGACCACCTCGTCGTCGCCGTGGAACACCTCGCGCGCGAACCCGACGACCCCGCGCTCCATCGCGGCGACCGACGTGAACGTGGTCGGGTCGAGCCCGTTGACCGGCTGCACGAGCCGTGCGGCGTCGGCGGCGAGCGCGTCGAGTACGGCGAGCCCCGAGTCGTACACGTACGACAGCACCCGCCCGCCGTGGGTGGGCGCGTCATGCGCGCGCAGGTCGGCGAGTTCGGCCAGGATCTCGGATGCCTCGCGGCGGAACCCGGTCATCGCACCGCTCCTTCCACCGCGGACACCGGTTCGATGTCGGCTCGTCTCAGCGGATACCGACGGATGCCGACGAGGCTCGCCGCGACGAGCGCCGCCGGGATGACGCTGAACGCGAGCACGATGCCGAGCACGGCGGCCGGGCCCTGCTCGACCGCCTGACCGGCGACCGATTCGACGTACCCCGTGAGCGCCAGCACGATCGACAGCACCGTCGCGCCGAGCGCCATGCCGGCGGTCTCGCCCGCCGTCCACACCCCGCTGAAGCTGCCGGCGCGCTCGTCGCCGTGCACGCGCGCGTCGTGCGAGATGACGTCGGGCAGCATCGCCATCGGCAGTGACTGCATGCCCGCGTAGGCGGCGCCGGCGAGCGCGACGGGCGCGTACACCCACGGCCCCGGCGCGAACGCGAGGCCCACGAGCGCGAGTGCGGCGACTGCGAAGATCGCGCTCGCCCACCCGAACCCGCGTTCCTTGCCGATGTGCCGTGCGATGACGCCCCAGATCGGCGCGCAGAGCACTGCCGGGGCGATGAGCGCCACGAAGAGGTACGTCACCGCGCCCCGGTCGTGCAGCACCCAGGTCGCGACGAACTGGGCTCCGGCGAGCATGAGACCCGTCGCGAGGCCCTGCAGCACGAACACGCTCAGCAGCACGCGGAACGCGCGGCTGCGTCGCAGTACCGCGATACCGTCGCGGTACGCGCCGCGGATGCCTCCTCCCGGGTCGGCCGCGACCTCGGGTGCCGGCGTCGCCGGCGAGGCATCCGGGGCCGGCGGGGCATCCAAGACATCCGAGACATCCGCTTCCTGTTTCGCCGCCGCCCGGCGCGGCGCGACCGTCGTGGCGACCAGCATGCCCAGCCCGATCGCGACGCCGGCGACGATGGCCATGACCAGGTACCCGACGTGCTCGTCATCGAACGCCTCACGCACCTCGGGGCCGCCCGCGCCGAACAGCAGGATGGCGATGGTGAGCACCACGACCCGCCAGGTGAGCAGCCGGGTGCGCGCGTCGTAGCCCGGCGTGAGCTCGGCAGGCAGCCCGATATACGGCACCTGGAACAGGCTGAACGACGTCGCGGTCGCGAGGAACGCGAGCGCGACCCAGACCCCGGATGCCACAGGCCCGATGCCCGGCGGCACCGCGAAGGTGAGCGCGAAGAAGACCGGCAGGGTCACCGCGCCGACGACCATCCGAGTGCGCCTCGTGCCGTGCCGGGCCAGCGCGCGGTCGCTGCGGTCGCCGATCCACGGATCGATCACGACGTCCCACACCTTCGCCGCGGTGACGACGGCGCCGGCCGCGAGCGCGGCCACGCCGAGTGTGTCCGTGAGGTAGTACACGAGGACGAGTCCGGGCAGCGTCGCGAACCCGCCGGTGCCGATCGATCCGATCGCGTAGCGGGCGACGACGCCGCGCGGCAGGGGACGCTGCGCTGCGGTCATGGGCGGCAAGTGTAGCCGCCTGTCGGCCGATCTCGGGCGACGAAGTGGGACACCTGACCTAGACTGTGCGAATGCGTGCCACGACGGCCTCCCCCGCCCTGTTCGCGAGCCTCGCCGACGACGTCGTCGCCTCGGGCTCCGAGACCATCGCCGTGTCGGTTCCGGCCACCGGCGAACCCCACCACGACCTGCCGCGCTCGAGCGCCGACGATGTTCGCGACGCGGTGTCGCGCGCCCGCCTCGCGCAGCTGGCGTGGGCCAGGGCGGGGTTCGCGCACCGCCGCCGCGTGCTGCTGCGCGCCCACGACCTCATCCTCGAGCGCGGCGACCTGCTGCTCGACCTCGCCCAGATCGAGAGCGGTAAGACGCGCGGCCAGGCGCTCGAAGAGCTCTACCAGGCTGCGTCGGTCACGCGGTTCAATGCGCTCGAGGCACCGCGGGTACTGAAGGGTCGCCACGTGCGCGCTGGTGTGCCGGTCGCCACGGCCACGCGCGTGCGGTACCGGCCGAAGGGCGTCGCCGGCGTGATCACCCCGTGGAACTACGCCCTGAGCCTCGCCGCGATGGACGTCGTGCCCGCCCTCGCCGCCGGTTGCGGCGTCGTGCAGAAGGCCGACGACCACGGCGCGGTGACAATCCTCGCGCTGCGTCGCGCATTCATCGAAGCGGGCGTGCCCGAGGCGCTGTGGGCGGTCGTGACCGGCTCACCCGACGAGGTCGGCGAGGCGCTTACCGACGAGGTCGACTACATCTGCTTCACCGGCTCGACCGCGACCGGGCGCAAGATCGCCGAGAAGGCCGGCCGCCGACTCGTCGGCTGCTCGCTCGAGCTGGGCGGCAAGAACGCGATGCTCGTGCTCGACGACGTCGACCCCGAGCAGGCGGCCGCGGATGCGGCGTACGCGTGCTTCTCGGCGATGGGCCAGCTGTGCGTGTCGATCGAGCGCATCTACGTCGACCGCCGCGTCGCCGAGCCGTTCACCCGCGCACTCGTCGAGCGGCTCTCGTCGGCGAAGATCGGCACCGGGCTCGAGTTCGACGCCGACTACGGCTCGCTCGCGAGCGCCGCCCAGCTCGAACGCATCACCGGGCACCTCGACGAAGCCGTCGCGAAGGGCGCGACGGTGCTGGTGGGCGGCAAGCCTCGGCCCGACGCGGGCGCCTGGTGCTTCGAGCCGACCGTGCTCACCGATGTCACCCCTGACATGCTCGCCTACGCCGACGAGACGTTCGGCGCCGTCGCCTCGCTCTACGTCGTCGATGGCGACGCCGAGGCGATCGTCGCGGCGAACCACAGCGAGTACGGCCTGAACGCCTCGGTGCTCACCCGCTCGCCGAAGCGGGCGCAGCGCATCGCCGACGCGCTCGCGGCCGGCAGTGTGAACATCAACGAGGGCTACCGCGGGTCGTTCGGCTCGGTCGCCGCGCCCATGGGCGGCGTGAAGGCGTCGGGACTCGGCCGCCGCAACGGCCGCGAGGGCCTGCTGCGGTTCGTCGACCCCGTGACCGTGTCGCGCGCGACCGGCCTGCTGCAGCTGCCCCGCACGGGTGCGGAGTTCCGGGTGCTGTCGGGGCCGTTCATCCTGCTCGCCCGGGTACTGCGCGCGCTGCGCATCAGCTGAGCGCCCCACCCGCTGGTCGAGTAGCGCGAAGCGCGTATCGAGACCCGGTGACCGAAGGCAGCTCACGAGGTCTCGATACGGTCGCTGCGCTCCCTACTCGACCGGCGAGGGCCGCACCACCCGCTGGTCGAGTAGCGCGAAGCGCGTATCGAGACCCGGTGACCGAGGCCACCTCATGAGGTCTCGATGCGGTCGCTGCGTCCCCTACGTCGCCTCGGCGTCGAACGGGGCGGGCTCGCTCGCGGCGAGCTGCTTGCGCTTGCGCTGCAGGTAGGCGGAGTTCTCGTTCACCGCGGCGCGCGCCACCACGGGCTTCGCGGCGGGCTCGGCGAACGGGTCGGCGTCGCTCAACGCCTCGCGGATGATGCGACGCGGGTCGTACTGACGCGGGTCGAGCTGCTTCCAGTCGACGTCGTCGAACTCGGGGCCCATCTCTTCGCGCATGCGGTCTTTGGCGCCGTTCGCGAAGTCGCGCACCGTACGAACCAGCTGGCCGAGCTTGGCGGCGTAGTGAGGCAGCCGTTCGGGCCCGAGCAGGAAGACGGCGATCACCCCGATGATCAGGAGCTTCTCGAACGTCAGGCCGAACATCCCTCAAGGATAGTCGGCGGCGAGGCGCACCCGCGCCCGCCCCGGCCCCCGGTATTCTCGAGGGTTGAGTCACTCACCGGGAGCCGCCACGTGTCCGAACACGACCTGAACTGGAAGTACGTCGACGAGTCGGTCGCCGACGGCGACGCCGTCGGGCGCGCCAGGCAGCAGTCGCTCGAGCTCGGCATCGACGCGGTCTCGCCGGCCACGGCTGCACAGCTCGCGGTGCTGGCCGCCGCGAGCAGGGCCGAGTCGATCATCGAGGTCGGCACCGGTGTCGGCGTCTCGGGCCTGTCGATGCTGCTCGCCGCACGCGGGTCGCTGCTCACCTCGATCGACTCCGAGACCGAGTACCAGCAGCACGCCCGCACCCACTTCGCCGATGCGGGAATCCCGCCGGCACGCATCCGCCTCATCACGGGGCGCGCGAGCGAGGTGCTGCCCCGCATGAACGAGTCGTCGTATGACATCGTCTTCATCGACGCCGACCCGGCGTCGGTGATCGAGTACGTCGAGCATGGGCTGCGCCTCGCGAAACCGGGCGGCATGGTGCTCGTGGCGCGCGCTCTGTGGAAGGGCCGCGTGGCCGATCCGGCCAGGCGCGACGACACGACCGTGGCGTTCCGCACGCTCATCACCGAGCTCGCGGCCTCGCCGGCCGTGGTCACGGCCATCTCCCCCGCCGGAGACGGCCTGTTGCAGATCGTGAAGCTGGGCGCCTGAGCCGACTCCCTGAGAGGAACCGGCTCAGACGCCCAGGCGCTGGGATCAGGCGGGATTCACGACGCCGCCGAGGACGTCGTAGAGCTCCTTGGCCTCAGCATCGTTCACCGAGACGACGAGGCGGCCGCCTCCTTCGAGCGGAACCCGCACGATGATGAGTCGACCCTCCTTCACAGCCTCCATCGGCCCGTCTCCGGTGCGTGGCTTCATGGCCGCCATTGAGCTTCCCCTTTCGTGGCTGAGACTCCATTATCCCCCGCCGCGGCGACCGCCGGGAAATCGTTGTCTGACCTGTGGACGACGGATCGGCGTCGCGGCATCAGGGCGGGGTCCAATCGCGCCCCTGGATCGACCAGGCGATCACCAGCCAGCCGTACTGCAGGGCGAGCAGCACCACGACCAGCGACCATCGATACCAGCGCGCCCGCGGTACGGCGAGGGCGCCCGCGAGCGGGAACATCGGCGCGAGGATGCGGAACGTGCTCGACTGGGGGAAGAACACCGCGAGCAGGTACAGCGCGTAGCTCACGAGCCACAGCCGCAGGTCGACGCCGAGCCGGCGCACGGCCGGCAGCAGCAGCACCATCGCGAAAGCCACGATGAGTCCGACGACGGCGATCGTGCCCCACGGCTGCCCGAGCCACCAGTCGCCGCTCGCGAACCATCCGGCGAAGGGCACGAGCTCGACCGGCCCGAGATAGGCCGAGCGCCACGCCAGCTCGGTGTCGGTGTACGCGTGCAGGTCGCCGGTGACGACCCACGCGGCGACGAGCCATCCGACCCCTGCCGCCGCCGTGAACACGGCGGCCGCGGCCGCGAGCCATCGCTCGCCGACCGGGAACGGGTCGTCGGCGCGGCGCACCCAGCGCACGATCCAGTGCAGCCCGAGGGTGAGCGCGAACGCGAGCGCACCGGGCCGCGTGAACGACCAGACGAGCACGATCGGGAACAGCCACGCGTACTGCCGCTTCACGAGCAGCAGCAGCACGGTGGCCAGCAGCAGGAACCCCAGGGCCTCGGCGTAGCCGAGCTGCATGATGGGCGCGACCGGCGCGACGCAGAAGATCACGACCGCGAACATGGCCCGGTCGGGTTCGAGGAACCGGATCATCAGCCGATGGAACACGAGCGCCGCACCGAGCCCGGCGGCGAACGAGACCAGCACCGCCGCGGCATCCCAGCCCAGCCCGAGCGACGCGACCGCGCGCACGACGAGCGGGTACACGGGCATGAACGCCCACGCGTTCTCGGCCACCTGCCCGGTGTCGGTGCGGGGCAGTTCGCTCGGGTACCCCCAGCCGGCGATGAGCTCGTACCAGCGCGAGTCCCACAGGTTCGAGTACTCGAGCAGGCCGGGGTGTGCACCGGTCCACGCGTTCGGCCCCTGCAGGTCGGCGAGGATGAGCAGGAACACGGTCGTCACCGCGCGCGCGGCGAGGTACACCAGGATGACTCGCGCCCACCACGGCAGCAGCCGCCACCGCACCCGCGGCGACCACCGGGTCACGCGGAGCGGATCGGGCTCGTGCACCGTCGTCGGGGCCGCGTCGCTCATGGCGGTCGGGTCAGGCCGCGCCGGTGAGCCAGGCGCGCAGCGCTCGCTCGCCGTCGACGATCTGGTGCACGGCGACGCGCTCATCGTCGGCGTGCGCCTTCAACGGGTCGCCCGGGCCGAAGTTCACGGCCGGCACGCCGAGCGCGCTGAAGCGCGCGACATCCGTCCAGCCGTACTTGGGCTTCGGTTCGGCGCCGACGGCGCGCACGAACTCCTGCGCCAGCGGGTCGTCGAGGCCGGGCCGGGCGCCGTCGGCGCTGTCGACGACCGTCACCTCGTAGCCGCCGAAGAAGTCGGTGACGAACTCGGCGGCGTCGGCGACCGACTTCGAGGGCGCGAACCGGTAGTTGACCTCGAGCACCGCCTCGTCGGGGATGACGTTGCCGGCGATGCCGCCGCGCACGATCACCGCGTTCAGGCCCTCGCGGTAGGCGAGGCCGTCGACCTCGACCGTTTCGGCCTCGTACGCGGCGAGCTTCGCGAGCGCGGGCGAGAGCTTGTGGATGGCGTTCTCGCCCACCCAGCTGCGCGCCGAGTGCGCCCGCAGGCCGGTCGCGCGCACCTCGGCGCGCAGGGTGCCGTTGCAGCCGCCCTCGACCTGCCCGTTCGAGGGTTCGCCGAGGATGGCGAAGTCGCCCTCGAACAGTTCGGGTCGGTTCGCGACGAGTCGGCCGAGCCCGTTCAGCGCCGCTGAGACCTCTTCGTGGTCGTACCACATCCAGGTCAGGTCGACGATGGGCTCGTCGAGCTCAAGCGCGAGCTTCAGCTGCACCGCGACGCCGGCCTTCATGTCGACCGTGCCGCGGCCCCACAGATACTCGGTGCCGTCGGGGTCGGTCTCGAAGCGGGTCGGCACATTGCCGTTGATCGGCACCGTGTCGATATGGCCCGCGATCACGACTCGGCGGGCGCGCCCCAGATTCGTGCGCGCCACGATCGCGTCGCCGTCGCGCACGACCTCGAGATGGGATGCCCGGGCGAGCGCCTGCTCGATCAGGTCGGCCAGCACCCGCTCGTCGCCCGACTCGCTCGGGATGTCGCAGATCGCCCGCGTGATCGCGACCGGGTCGGCGGTGAGGTCGAGGGGCGCAGGGGTTTCGGCGGGCACGCGACGAGTCTATTCGGAGGCGTCTGACCAACACGTGCAGCAGGCCTCAACGCCTCTCACATCTCAGGCAGGCCGGTTCACTCCTCGATCGGCTACCTCGTCCCATCGAGAAGGATTACTCCCGTGACATCAACCCCCAGCGGCAACCGTCGCTGGGAGAACTCGCCCTCCGCTAACCCGGGGCGCTTCAGAATTCGTTCGCGCCGGTTCGTGCTCGCGCTTCAGCACCGGGTCTGTCCGACGAAACTACAACCCAGGCGAGCAAACACGATCACCCCCGAACAGGGGACATCGCCCCCCAACGCTTTCGGAGTCGCTGTCGCGCGGGCGTCACACGCCCCGCCCGCCTCGCTAGCCTTGATGTATGCCCGAGAACGACGTCACCACCCCTGCCCGCCTCGCCTCCGGACTCGGGGTCGCGACCGTCGCGCTGGCCGACGGCGCCGTGCTCGACACGTGGTTCCCGGCTCCCGCACTCGGCGCTCTCGCCGACGCCTCGGTCGAGGCATCCGAAGTGGTGTTCGGCGCGTCGGGCACCGACGGCGTGGAGCAGACCGACGAGCGCCGCGGGGTGCGCACCGAGGTCGTCTCGGTCGAGATCGACCTCGACGCGGCACCGGCCGGCACGTCCGATGCGTACCTGCGGCTGCACGTGCTCTCGCACCTGCTCGCGGCACCGAACACGGTGAACCTCGACGGCATCTTCGCTCACCTGCCGAACGTGCTGTGGACGAACGCCGGCCCGATGCGGCCCGACGACTTCGCGGCGCGGCGCATCGCGCTCCAGCGCGCGGGAATCCAGCCGCAGGGCCTCGACAAGTTCCCGCGACTGACCGACTACGTCACGCCCGATCGGGTGCGCATCGCCGACACCGCGCGGGTGCGCCTCGGCGCGCACCTGGCGCCCGGCACCACCGTCATGCACGAGGGCTTCGTCAACTTCAACGCCGGCACGCTCGGCGCCTCGATGGTCGAGGGGCGCATCTCGCAGGGCGTCGTCGTCGGCGACGGCTCCGACATCGGCGGCGGAGCATCCATCATGGGCACCCTGTCGGGCGGCGGCACCGAACGCGTCGTGATCGGCGAGCGGGCGCTGCTCGGCGCGAACTCGGGCATCGGCATCTCGATCGGCGACGACTCGGTCGTCGAGGCCGGCCTCTACGTTACGGCGGGCACGAAGGTGTCGGTGCTCGATCCGGGTGGCGCCACGCGCACCGTGAAGGCCGTCGAGCTCTCGGGGGTGGCGAACCTGCTGTTCCGACGCAACTCGCTGACCGGGCGGGTCGAGGTGCTCTCGCGCGAGGGCGGCTCGGTGGTGCTCAACGCCGCCCTGCACGCCTGATCGGCACGCACTGCGCTCGAACCGCTCCGCCTCGGGTACCCTGAGAGCCCCGAGGGACGCACCCCCGCCTCCCTCCCCGTTTCACGAAGGAGTGGCGTGGGCACCGACGCGCCTCGCACGCACCGACGACGTCTCGTTCCGTTCCTCGTGGGCCTGCTGGTGGCCGTGCTCGTGCTGGTAGTGGTCGCCGGCGGTCTCGGCTGGTGGACGGTCTCGCGCTCGTTCCCGACGACGAGCGGGCGCATCGACGCGGCCGGGCTCCAGATGCCCGTCACCGTGGTGCGTGACGACGCCGGCATCCCGCACCTCACGGCCGACACCGACCACGACCTGTTCTTCGCGCAGGGCTACGTGCACGCGCAAGACCGGTTCTGGGAGATGGACTTCCGTCGGCACGTCACCTCGGGCCGGCTCGCCGAGCTGTTCGGCGAGTCGCAGGTCGGCACCGATGCGTTCATCCGCACCCTGAACTGGCGCGGCGTCGCGCAGGTCGAGTACGAGCAGCTCGACGAGCCGACCCGGGCCATCTACGACGCATACGCCGAGGGCGTGAACGCCTTCCTCGCCGGGCACTCGGGCGCCGAGCTCTCGCTCGAGTACGCGGTGCTCGGCCTGCAGAACCCGGGCTACTCCCCCGAGCCGTGGAGCCCCGTCGACTCGATCGCCTGGCTGAAGGCGATGGCGTGGGATCTGCGCTCGAACCTCGAGGACGAGATCGACCGCGCCCTGCTGTCGACGGTGCTGCCGCCCGAGGAGGTGCAGCGGCTGCACCCCGGCTACTCGTGGGGAACGATGCCGACGATCGTCGGCGGGATTCCGGCCGCGGCGCCCGCCTCGGTCGGCGCGGTCGAGCCGGTCACGCAGGGCGCGCAGGTCGCGGATGCGTCGGATGTCACGGCCGTTTCGGATGTCGCAGACGACCCGGGTGCCTCCGGCTACGCCGACGCGCTCTCGGCGCTGCAGACCACGCTCGCCGGCCTGCCCGAGCTGCTGGGGCCAGCCGGCCACGGCATCGGCTCGAACTCGTGGGTCGTCTCGGGGTCGCTCACCGACACCGGCGAGCCGCTGCTGGCGAACGACCCGCACCTCGGGCCGACGATGCCCTCGATCTGGGCGCAGATGGGCCTGTCGTGCTCCACGGTCGGCGACGCGTGCGGGTACCGGGTGTCGGGGTACACGTTCTCGGGCCTGCCGGGCGTGGTCATCGGCCACAACGAGCAGGTGGCGTGGGGCTTCACGAACCTCGGCCCCGACGTGGCCGACCTCTACATCGAGCGCATCGCCGACGACACGTACGAGCTCGACGGCCGGCAGGTGCCCTTCGAGACCCGCGAAGAGACCATCGACGTCGCGGGCGGCGACCCGGTGACGATCACCGTGCGCTCGACCGAGCGCGGGCCGATCGTCACCGACCTCACCGAGAACTTCACGCGCGTCGCCGACGGCTACCCCGAGGCATCCGGCCTGCCCGAGGGCGACTACGGGCTCTCGCTGCAG
The DNA here is from genome assembly GCF_008365295.1 of Agromyces intestinalis. NCBI lineage: Bacteria > Bacillati > Actinomycetota > Actinomycetes > Micrococcales > Microbacteriaceae > Agromyces > Agromyces intestinalis. Next base: position 3,235,075 of record NZ_CP043505.1, on the reverse strand, counting down.
TGGACCGCCCTCACGCCCGGCACCACGCCGTCGGCGATCTTCGCGCTCAACCGGGCGAAGAGCTGGACGCAGTTCCAGGACGCGGCTGCGCTGTTCGACGTGCCGAGCCAGAACCTCGTCTACGCCGATGTCGAAGGCAACATCGGCTACCAGGCGCCCGGCAACGTGCCGATCCGCGCGTCGGGCGACGGCACGCTGCCGCTGCCCGGCTGGACGAGCGGAAACGGCTGGGTGGGGCGCGTGCCGTTCGCCCAGCTGCCGAGCGTGCTGAACCCCGAGCGCGGCTACCTCGTGACCGCGAACAACGCGGTGAGTGCCGACGATCCGTTCCTCACCGCCGACTGGGATCTCGGCTACCGCGCCCGCGGCATCGAGCAGCGCCTGCGCGAGCACATCGACGCGGGCGAGCCGATCACCGCCGAGATGATGGCCGACATCCAGCTCGACACCGGCGACGCGAACGCGGCGACGTTCCTCGAGGTGATCCCGACGCTCGAGCTCGACGGCGATGCCGCGAGCGGCGCGGAACTGCTCGCCTCGTGGGACGCGCACGCCGACGCCGACAGCCCTGGCGCCGCGTACTTCGCCGTGTTCTGGAAGACGCTGCTCGAGCGCATGTTCCACGACCTGCCCGACGGCACGCGTCCGGTCGGCGGCGATCGCTGGTTCGGCGTGGTCGACACGCTGCTCGACGAACCCGACTCACCCTGGTGGACCGACCCCGACACCGGCGCCACCGGCCGCGACGCCGTCATCGCCGCGTCGCTCGCCGCCGCCTGGCAGGAGGCGGGCGACCGGCTCGGCAGCGACCCCGAGCGCTGGCGCTGGGGCCGCCTGCACACGCTGACGCTGCGCAACCAGAGCTTCGGCGAGTCGGGCATCGGCCCCATCGAGTGGCTGTTCAACCGCGGGCCGTACGAGCTCGGCGGGGGTTCGGCGATTCCGAACGCGATCGCGTGGGACGCGTCGGTCGGCTACGAGGTCAACTGGGTGCCGTCGATGCGGATGATCGTGGATGTCTCGGACTGGGACGCGTCACGGTGGATCAACCTCACCGGGGCGTCGGGGCACGCGTTCTCGACGCACTACGACGACCAGACGAAGCTGTGGCAGGCCGGGCAGACGCGCCCCTGGCCGTTCACGGCCGACGCCGTCACCGACGCCCGCGCCGACACCCTCGTGCTACTGCCGGCCGGCTGAGGCGCCGCCCGCCGAAACGCGAACAGGCCCCGATCCATGCGGATGGGGCCTGTTTCGTGCGGCGGCTCAGCGCGGGTAGTGCCGCTCGGGCTCGCCCGTGTACAGCTGCTGGGGGCGACCGATCTTGGTCTGCGGGTCGAGGTTCATCTCGCGCCAGTGCGCGATCCAGCCGGGAAGCCGGCCGATCGCGAAGAGCACGGTGAACATACGGGTCGGGAAGCCCATGGCCTTGTAGATGACGCCGGTGTAGAAGTCGACGTTCGGGTAGAGCCGGCGCTCTTTGAAGTACTCGTCCTCGAGGGCGAACTGCTCGAGCTCCTTCGCGATGTCGAGCAGCGGGTCGTTCACGCCGAGTGCCTCGAGCACCGCGTCGGCCGACTGCTTGACGATCTTCGCGCGCGGGTCGTAGTTCTTGTACACCCGGTGACCGAAGCCCATGAGCTTTACGCCGTCTTCCTTGCGCTTCACGCGCTCGACGAACCGGCCGACGCCCTCGCCCGAGTCGCGAATCTTCGCGAGCATCTGCAGCACGGCCTCGTTGGCCCCGCCGTGCAGCGGGCCCGAGAGCGCCTGGATGCCCGCCGAGATCGACGAGTACAGGTTGGCGCCGGTCGAGCCGACGAGCCGCACGGTCGACGTCGATGCGTTCTGCTCGTGGTCTTCGTGCAGGATCAGGAGCCGGTCGAGCGCCTTCGCGAGCGTCGGATCGACGACGTACGGCTCGGCCATGTTGCCGAAGTTGAGGCGGAGGAAGTTCGACACGAAGTCGAGCGAGTTGTCGGGGTACAGGAACGCCTGCCCGATGCTCTTCTTGTGCGCGTACGCCGCGATGACCGGGAGCTTCGCGAGCAGCCGCACCGTGGTGAGCTCGACGTGGTCGGGGTCGTGCGGGTCGGACGAGTCCTCGTAGTAGGTCGAGAGGGCCGCGACCGCGCTCGAGAGCACCGCCATCGGGTGCGCGGTGTGCGGCAGCGCCGAGAAGAAGCGCTTCAGGTCTTCGTGCAGCAGCGTGTGCCGACGGATCTTCTCGTCGAACTCGCCGAGCTGGTCGGCGGTGGGCAGCTCGCCGTAGATGAGCAGCCACGCGACCTCGAGGAACGTCGAGTGCTCGGCGAGCTCTTCGATCGGGTAGCCGCGATAGCGCAGAATACCCTGACCGCCGTCGATGTACGTGATCGCCGAGCGCGTCGACGCGGTGTTGACGAAGCCGTAATCGAGACCGGTGAACCCGGTCTGGCGGGTGAGCGTCGACAGGTCGAGGCTCGAGGCGCCGTCGACGGCGGGCAGGATCGGGAACTCGGCCGACCCGCCGGGGTACGACAGGTTCGCGGTCGCAGCACCCTGCGATTGGTCTCGTGGGTTCACGACGTCGCTCACGGCGCCTCCTGTGATCGTCACTGCGCGGTACCTCTCCGGCCAGGCGCGATCGCGCCGAAGTCCGAATACAGCCTAGACGGGTCGACGGCCTACTGTGGCATCCGTCAACGGATCCCACCGTCGGTTGGCGATCACCCCAGTGATGCCGCCCTGAGCCGCCGGGCGGCCGCCGCGATGCGCTCGTCGGAGGCGGTGAGCGAGAGCCGCACGTGCTCGGGGAAGTGCACGCCGTAGAAGTGGCCCGGGCCCGCCACGATGCCGAGATCGGCGAGCCGGCCGATCGACTCCCACGCGTCGCGCCCCTCGGTGACCCACAGATACAGGCCCGCTTCGCTGCGGTCGATGCGGAACCCCGACGCCTCGAGCGCCGGCTTCAGCAGGTCGCGCCGGGCGCGGTACCGCGCCTTCTGCGCGGCGACGTGCGCGTCGTCGCCGAGGGCCACGACCATCGCGTGCTGCAGCGGTGCCGGCAGCATGAGTCCGGCGTGCTTGCGCACGTTGGTGAGCCTCGCGATGAGCGCCGGGTCGCCGGCGACGAAGGCGGCGCGGTACCCCGCCATGTTCGACTGCTTCGAGAGCGAGTAGATCGCGAGCGTGCCGCCGTGGTCGCCGTCGGTGACCCGCGGATCGAGCAGGCTCGGCACCGGGGCATCCGACCACTCGCCCTCCCAGCCGAGCTCGGCGTAGCACTCGTCGCCCACGATCACGGCGCCGAGTTCGCGCACGCGAGCGCGGGCGGCCCGCAGCTCGTCGACGCCGAGCACCCGCCCGTCGGGGTTGCCCGGGCTGTTCAGCCAGACCAGGCGCGTCGCGGCCGGCCACTCGGCCGGATCGTCGGAGGCGAACGCGGTCGCGCCGCTCAGCACCGCGCCCATCTCGTAGGTGGGGTACGCGGCGCGCGGATGCACGACGACGTCGCCCTCACCAACGCCGAGCATGAACGGCAGCAGCGCGACGAGCTCTTTGGAGCCGATGGTGGGCAGTACGGATGCCGCGTCGAGTCCCGTGACGCCACGCCGACGCCGGAACCAGTCGACGATCGCCTCGCGCAGGGCGGGCGTGCCGATCGTGGTGGGGTAGGCGTGCGCGTCGGTGGCCTCGGCGAGCGCGGCGCGCACGATGTCGGGCGTCGGGTCGACGGGCGAGCCGATCGAGAGGTCGACGACGCCGTCGGGATGCGCCTCGGCGCGGGCGCGGAAGGGACCCATGAGATCCCACGGGTAGTCGGGAAGCGCTCCGAGCGCCACCGTCAGTGCCCCTGCGGGGGCAGGGCGGCGACAAGGGGGTGGTCGAACGCCAGCACGCCGACCTTCGCGGCACCGCCCGGCGAACCGATCTCGTCGAAGAACTCGACATTCGCCTTGTAGTAGTCGGCCCACTCCTCGGGCAGGTCGTCTTCGTAGTAGATCGCCTCGACGGGGCACACGGGCTCGCAGGCGCCGCAGTCGACGCACTCGTCGGGGTGGATGTACAACGAACGTTCGCCCTCGTAGATGCAGTCGACCGGACACTCGTCGACGCAGGCACGGTCTTTGACATCGACGCAGGGGAGGGCGATGACGTAGGTCACAGTGGGCGCGTTCCCTTCAGGTGGCTGGAGTGTCAGTCTACGCGTCGGCCGACCGGGGCGGTCGCGCTGCGACGCGCCGGCAGGCTCGGCCAGGCGACGACCAGCACACCGACCACGGCAGGCGTCACCGCCCAGATCGTCCCGCGGATGTCGCCCGCCACGAGAATCGACCCCCCGACGCCCGGCAGCGTGAGCACCGCGACGATCGCGACGATGCCGGCCGCGGCCGCGGCCGACGAGAGCCGGTCCATCACGAGGCGGATACCCACCAGCAGGGCGGCGACGCCGAGGATCGCGAGGGTGAGCCCCCATGGGATCGTCACGTCGCCGATGCGAAGCTCGTGACGGTGGCCGATCGTCGCGATCGCGCCGTAGACGAGCCCGATGGCCGCGCCGACGACGATCGTGACGACGCGATTGCCGATCTCGCTCATTCGGTGCGCGCCACGGTGTAGGCGACGCCGTCGGTGTCGCCGCCGACCCAGACCGTCCAGGTACCGTTCGTGCGGATCGCCATGCCCTGCAGGTCGACGCCCTCGAGGTTCGGATCGGTCGTGAAGCCGGCCGCTTCGAGCTTCGCCACCGCGTCGGCGACCGGGTCGGCGGCCGGCGACTTGATCGTGATGAGCCACCCCTCGCCCTCTTGGTTGGGCGCGCCGGCGGCGAAGACGACCTCGCCCTCGATGAGCGGGATCTCGGACTCGGGGAACCCGGAGGGCAGCTCGCCGATCGAGACGTCGCCCCCGGTCGCGCCCTCCACGGCGCCCTCGACCGCGTCTTCGACGCCCTGCTGCACCATCCGCTCGAACGGGTTGAAGCAGCCGGTGAGCCCGATGGCGATCACGGTGGACACACCGGCCGCGGCGAGCGCGCGATGGATGCGCACGGTGGACATGACGAGCCTCCTCGGCGGGTCGACGGGCTGAGCCGGAGTCTACCGGTCGGGGTCGTGAGCGGCCATGCCGTACCGTGGAACGCAGGCGTCACAGCGGCGGCCGCCGCCACCGCGGAGAGGATCGATGCAGATGCCCGAGCAGCCCGAGTCCCCGTCCTCCGACGCGAACCAGCCCGACGCGGTCCGGATCGAGCGCGACGGCGCGATCGCCACGATCGTCATCGATCGAGAGGCATCCCTGAACGCCCTCTCCCCCGAGGTGCTGGACGCGCTCGCCGCCGCGGTCGCCGAGCTCGCCGAGGCCGGTCCGTCGCTGCGCGGCGTGCTGCTGGTCGGAGCCGGCGGACGAGCGTTCGTCGCGGGCGCCGACATCCGCGCGATGCGCGAGCTCACGCCCGACGAGGGCGCAGCGGTCGCCGCGAAGGGGCACGCGGTCGCGGCCGCCCTCGAGGCACTGCCCGTTCCGGTCATCGCGTGCGTCGACGGCTTCGCGCTCGGCGGCGGGCTCGAGCTCGCGCTCGCCTGCGACCTCATCTACGCGACGGATGCCTCGAGCTTCGGCCAGCCCGAGGTCGCCTTGGGCCTCATCCCGGGGTTCGGCGGCACCGTGCGACTGCCGCGCGCGGTCGGCGCCGCACGCGCGAAGGAGCTCATCTACACCGGCCGGCGCATCGGCATCGACGAGGCGGTCGACGCGGGCCTGGTCGTGCGGCGGTTCGCCGACCGCGAGGCTTTGCTCGCGGGTGCACGCGAGACGGTCGAGCTCGCCGCGAAGCAGGCGTGGACGGCGGTGGGCATCGCCAAGCGTGTGCTGGTCGCCGCGGCGGGCACGCCGACCGCGACGGCCGTCGAGCTCGAGATCGCGGGATTCCGCGACGCGTTCTCGACCGCCGATCACGACGAGGGCATCGCGGCGTTCCTCGAAAAGCGCGCGCCCGAGTTCCCGGGGCACTAGGCCTCCGGGGCTGGGCCTCCGGGGCTGGGCCTCCGGGGCTGGGCCTCCGGGGCACCGAGCGCGGCGTCAGACGCCCCTGCTCAGCCGAGTCGCGACTTCAACCAGGCCATGCCGTCGAAGCGCACGCCGTCGGCGCCGAACATCTCGAGGTGCAGGTGGGGGCCGGTCGACTGGCCGGTCGTGCCGACGAGACCCAGCTGCTGGCCGGCGCTGACCTGCTGGCCGACCGACACCGCGATCGAGCCGAACTGCATGTGCGCGTACGAGCTCGTGATGATCTGGCCGTCGATGTTGTGCTGCACCTCGACGTTGACCCCGAGCCCGCCGCCGTTCTCGGTCGCGAGCACGACCACGCCGTCGGCGAGCGACATCACCGGCGTGCCGCTGCCCGGCGTGAAGTCGATGCCGTCGTGGTAGGTCGAGCAGCCCCCACAGGGTGCCTCGCGCGGGCCGAAGCCCGAACTCGTGCGGCTCGGGTCGACGACCGGCCACACGATCGCGGCCGTCTTCACGAGCGAGATCGTGCCGAGCCCGGCGACCTGCGAGGTGATGGGCGGCGGGGCGAGCTCGACGACGTACGACTCGTCGGGAACCGTGTCGATCGATGCGTGCGAATCGACCGTCTGCGGCGCAGCGACGATCGTGTCCTCCACCACGGGCTCGTACACGCTCGCCACCGGCTGGTCCTCAGGGGCGGTCGCGGTGAGTGCGAGCGCCGGGATGCTGGTCGCTGCGAACAGGCCGGCGGCGAACGTGAGGCCGAGTGAGGCGAGCAGGGGCCGGGTGCCGCCCGAGCGGCGGGCGCCGGCGGCGAGTCGGGTGAAGCGGGCGTGCGGGGGCGTGGCGGCCGCGCGGCGGCCGTGAGGGGGCAGAGTCATACGTGAGGAGTTCGGGTTTCGTATCGGGGGCGTTCAGTCACGAGTACACGGCTGAGAAAACTTCAGCTACCGTACGGGTCGTTTCTGAGAGGTCCCTGCCCGGAACATCCGTGAATCGTCAAAGCGCTGGTCGCGCTCTCATCACCACCACCGCGGAGAACACGGATGCCCCGGGGCACGCGGCCCCGAGGCATCCGTTCGTTCGACGAAGCCGAGCTCAGCCCTGCTTCTTCAGGCGTGACGCGGCCCGTGCGCGCTCGGTCTGGTCGAGGACGACCTTGCGGATGCGCACCTTCTCGGGCGTCACCTCGACGCACTCGTCCTCGCGAGCGAACTCGAGGCACTCCTCGAGCGTGAGCTGGCGCGACGGCGTCATCGACTCGAAGGTGTCGGCCGTCGACGAACGCATGTTCGTGAGCTTCTTCTCTTTCGTGATGTTCACGTCCATGTCGTCGTTGCGCGAGTTCTCGCCGATGACCATGCCCTCGTAGACCTCTTCGGTGGGGTTCACGAAGAAGGTCATCCGCTCTTGCAGCGCGATGATCGCGAACGGCGTCACGACTCCCGCGCGGTCGGCGACGATCGAGCCGTTGTTGCGCGTGATGATCTGGCCGGCCCACTCGTCGTAGCCGTGCGAGATCGCGTTTGCGATACCTGTGCCTCGCGTGGTCGTGAGGAACTCGGTACGGAAGCCGATGAGGCCGCGGCTCGGAACGATGAACTCCATGCGCACCCAGCCCGTGCCGTGGTTCGACATGTTGTCCATGCGACCCTTGCGCGAGGCGAGCAGCTGCGTGATCGCGCCGAGGTACTCCTCGGGTGCGTCGATCGTGAGGTGCTCGTACGGCTCGTGGGTCTTGCCGTTCACCTGCTTGGTGACGACCTGGGGCTTGCCGACCGTGAGCTCGTAGCCCTCGCGACGCATCTGCTCGACGAGGATCGCGAGCGCCAGCTCGCCGCGGCCCTGCACCTCCCACGCGTCGGGGCGGCCGATGTCGAGCACCTTCAGCGACACGTTGCCGATGAGCTCGCGGTCGAGGCGATCCTTGACCATGCGCGCCGTGAGCTTGTGGCCCTTCACCTTGCCGACGATGGGCGAGGTGTTCGTGCCGATCGTCATCGAGATCGCGGGGTCGTCGACGTGGATCGCGGGAAGCGGCCGCACGTCGTCGGGGTCGGCGAGGGTCTCGCCGATCGTGATGTCCTCGAAGCCCGCGACGGCGATGATGTCGCCCGGGCCGGCCTCCTCGGCCGGGAAGCGCTCGAGCGCCTTCGTCTTCAGCAGTTCGGTCACCCGCACGTTCGAGTGCGTGCCGTCATGCCGCACCCACGCGACCGTCTGGCCCTTGCGGATCGTCCCGTTGAAGACGCGCAACAGCGCGAGACGGCCCAGGAACGGCGACGCGTCGAGGTTCGTGACCCACGCCTGCAGCGGCGCCTCGTCGTCGTAGCTCGGCGCCGGGATGTGCTCGAGGATCGCGCCGAACAGCGGCTCGAGGTCGTCGTTGTCGGGCAGCTCGCCGTTCGCCGGGCGGTTCCGCGACGCACGGCCGGCCTTGCCGGACGCGTAGACGACGGGCACGTCGAGCAGCGCATCGACGTCGAGGTCGGGCACGTCGTCGACGAGGTCGCTCGCAAGACCCAGCAGCAGGTCGTGGCTCTCCTCCTCGACCTCCTCGATGCGCGCGTCGGGCCGGTCGGTCTTGTTCACCAGCAGGATGACGGGCAGACGAGCCTCGAGCGCCTTGCGCAGCACGAAGCGGGTCTGCGGCAGCGGGCCCTCGCTCGCGTCGACCAGCAGCACCACGCCGTCGACCATCGAGAGACCGCGCTCGACTTCGCCGCCGAAGTCGGCGTGACCGGGGGTGTCGATGACGTTGATCGTCACCGAGCCGCCGTTCGCGTGCGCACCGCGGTACTCGACCGCGGTGTTCTTCGCGAGGATCGTGATGCCCTTCTCGCGCTCGAGCTCGTTCGAGTCCATCGCGCGCTCGTCGACGTGCGCGTGCTCGGCGAACGAGTGGGTCTGCTTGAGCATCGCGTCGACGAGCGTGGTCTTGCCGTGGTCGACGTGGGCGACGATCGCGACGTTGCGCAGATCGGAGCGGGTGGCCTTCGCCATGTGTGGAGTCCTCGCGGTGGGGCATCCGCCGCCTGCTGCGCACGGTCGCGCGCCGGCAGCACGGATGCGCTGATGGAAGTCTGGGGAGCACCGTCGGCCGCAAACGCGGCGGGCGCGACATCCAGCCTACCGCGCGCAACCCGAGTGGACGCCGAACGCCCGGCCGCACGAGGCGGACGGGCGTTCGGGCCGGTGGGATCGAGCGGACCGGTGCGATCGATCGGGCGACCGGATGTCTCGGCTACGCGCCGAGCATCAGGTTCGCGCCCGGGATCGCGGCGAGCAGGTCGCGCGTGTACTGCTCCTTCGGGTCGTCGAAGACCTCGTCGGTCGTCGCCGCCTCGACGATGCGACCGCGCTGCATGACGCACACGTTGTCGGCGATCACCCGAACGACCGCGAGGTCGTGCGTGATGAACAGGTAGGTCAACCCCAGTTCGGCCTGCAGGTCGGCGAGCAGACGCAGGATCTGCGCCTGCACGAGCACGTCGAGCGCCGAGACCGCCTCGTCGAGGACGATGATCTCGGGCTTCAGCGCGAGGGCGCGCGCGATCGCGATGCGCTGACGCTGGCCGCCCGACAGCTCGTTCGGGTAGCGCCCGATCAGCGACTGGGGCAGCGACACCTGGTCGAGCAGCTCGCGCACCCGCGCACGTCGCTCGGCACGTGTGCCGACCTTGTGCGTGAAGAGCGGCTCGGCGATGGTGTTGCCGATGTTGCGCAACGGGTTCAGCGAACCGTACGGGTCCTGGAAGACCGGCTGCATGCGGCTGCGCAGGGCGAAGAGCTCGCCGCCGGTCGTCGAGGCCAGGTCCTTGCCGCCGACGAGGATGCGACCCTTCGTCGAGTCCTCGAGCTTCAGGATCATCTTCGCGACCGTCGACTTGCCCGAGCCCGACTCGCCCACGAGCGCCGTGGTGGTGCCCTTGGCGATCTGGAACGACACGTCGTCGACCGCGGTGAAGTCGCCCGAACCACGGATCTTGAACACCTTGGTCAGGTTCTCGACCACGATCGCCGGCGGCTGCTCGGCCGCGGCCTCGAGCGCCTCGGCACGCGCCTCGGCGGTCGCGATGAGGTCGATCTCTTCGCCCGCAACGGCAGAGGCATCCGCCTCGATCGCCTGCTCGGCCGCCTGAATGCTGCCCGACGCCTGGATGCGACGCGAGGCGAGGCTCGGCGCCGCGGCGACCAGCCGCTGCGTGTACGGGTGCTGCGGGTTCTGCAGGATCTGCACCGACGGACCCGACTCGACGATCTTGCCCTTGTACATCACGACGAGCTGCTCGGCGCGCTCGGCCGCGAGGCCGAGGTCGTGTGTGATGAACAGCAGGGTGGTGCCGAGTTCGCGGGTCAACGACTCGAGGTGGTCGAGGATGACCCGCTGCACCGTGACGTCGAGCGCCGAGGTCGGCTCGTCGGCGATGAGCAGCTGCGGCTCGGCGGCCAGGCCCATGCCGATGAGCACGCGCTGGCGCATACCGCCCGAGAACTGGTGCGGGAACTGCTTCAGGCGCCGGTCGGCGTCCTGCAGGCCGGCCTGCTTCAGCACCTCGATCGCGCGGGCCTTCACGGCCTTCTTGCCGCTGGCGATGCCGTTGGCCTGAATCGCCTCCTCGACCTGGAAGCCGATCGACCACACCGGGTTGAGGTTCGACATCGGGTCCTGGGGCACGAACCCGATCTTGCGACCGCGGATCTGCTCCATCTCGCGCTTGGAGACCTTCGTCAAGTCCTGCCCGTCGAGCAGGATCTGCCCGCCGGTGACCCGACCGCTGCCGGGCAGCAGGTTGATGATCGCGTGGGCCGTCGTCGACTTGCCGGAACCCGACTCGCCCACGATCGCCAGGCTCTGCCCGCGGTAGAGGGTGAAGCTCACGCCGTCGACGGCGGTCACCATGCCCTCCTGGGTCTTGAACCCGACCTCGAGGTCCTTGATCTGCAGGAGCGGCTGCTCCTCGCCGTTCTGCACGTTCGCTCCGTTCAGGGTGGCGCTCATCGACGGGCCCTCGCCTTCGGGTCGAGCGCGTCGCGGGCGACCTCGCCGAGCATGATGAAGCTCAGCACGGTGACCGACAGGGCGATCGACGGCAGGATCAGCGTCTGCGGCGCGGTGCGCAGGCTCGTCTGCGCGGCCGAGATGTCATTGCCCCACGACATGGTCGACGGCGGCAGGCCGACACCGAGGAACGACAGCGTCGCCTCGGCGACGATCGCCGACGCCAGGCCGATCGTGGTGATGACGATGACCGGTGCGATCGAGTTGGGCAGCACGTGGCGGATGAGGATGCGCAGGCGCGAGACGCCGAGCGCGGTGGCCGCCATCACGAAGTCGGCGTTCTTCACCCTGAGGATCTCGGCTCTCAGCACACGGGCTGTCGCCGGCCACGCGAAGATGCCGATCGCGAGCGAGATCACCCACACGTTCGCGTACTGCGAGAACACCGACATGATGACCACGGCGGCGAGGATGTAGGGGATCGAGAAGAAGATGTCGCCGAGGCGCGAGAGCACCGAGTCGACCCAGCCGCCGTAGAAGCCGGCCAGGGCGCCGAAGAAGACGCCGAGCACCGCGATCAGGAAGGTGACGATGAGGCCGACCGACAGCGACGTCGACGTGCCGTGGATGATGCGCGAGTAGATGTCGCATCCCTGGCGGGTGAAGCCGAGCGGGTGGCCGGGGGCGGGGCCCGCATTGGAGTTCGCCAGCTGGCAGTCGTTGTTCGGCGGCGTCTGCGTGAAGAGATTCGGGAACAGGGCGACGATCACGACCAGGAGGATGATGACCGCCGAGATCCAGAACATGGGGCGACGGCGGATGTCCATCCAGGCATCGCGCCAGAGGTTGGACGGCTTGCCCTCGGCCTTGACCGCGTCGATCGCCGCGACGGGCGTCTCTTCGACCGGAGCGACGAAGTGCTGCTGGTCGGGTCGGGTGATGTCACTTCGCATAGCGGATCCTCGGGTCGAGCACGGCGTACAGCAGATCCACCAGCAGGTTCACCACGAGGTAGATCAGCACCATGACGGTCACGAAGGAGACGACGGTCGGCCCCTCACCTCGGATGATCGCCTGGTAGAGGGTGTTGCCCACCCCGGGCACGTTGAAGATGCCCTCGGTGACGGTCGCGCCGACCATCAGCACGCCGAAGTCGACGGCGAGATAGGTCACGACGGGGATGAGCGAGTTGCGCAGGATGTGCACCGGCACGATGCGGCCGCGCGAGAGGCCCTTCGACGCGGCGGTGCGCACGAAGTCCTGGCCGTCGGTGTCGATGACCGACGCACGCGTGAGGCGAACGATCTGCGCGAAGCTGATGGTCGCCAGCACGATCGCCGGGAGTATCAGGTCTTGGATCGGCGCACCGGCGCCGACGGTGGCTCTGAACCATTGGAGTTGGATGCCGAACAGCCACTGACATACGAAGGCGATGACGAAGATCGGCAGCGAGATGAGGATCAGGCTGACCACGAGGGCGCTGGCGTCGAAGATGCCGCCCTTGCGCAGGCCCGAGATGAGGCCGACCGCGATGCCGAAGACCATTTCGAAGAACACCGCGATCACCGCGAGCTGGAGCGTCACCGGGAACGTGCGGACCAGGATCTCGGAGACCGGCTCACCTGAGAACGAGGTGCCGAAGTCGCCGCGGAAGATGCCGCCCAGGAAGAGGAAGTACTGGACGATGAACGGCTGGTCGAGGTGGTACTTCTCTCGCAGGGCTTCGATGACCTGCGGCGGCGGCGTCTTGTCGCCGAAGAGGGCGACGATCGGATCGCCCGGCATGGCGAACACCATGAAGTAGATGAGGAAGGTGGTGCCGAGCAGCACAGGGATCGCCTGCAGGAGTCGGCGCACGATGTAGCCGGTCATGGATCAGACCCGCCGTTCCGTGGAAGATGGCATGTCGAAGGAACCTCACGTAAGTGGGAATGCTCCCCACGATGCTACGCCGGATCACGCGTGCGCCGCGGGGAAACGTGGGTGTGGGGCGGCAGCCGGATGGCCGCCGCCCCACGGGCGTCTCAGAGTCTAACCCCGAGAGCGGGTGGAACGAGAATTACTCGCCCTTGGTGATCTCGTAGTACAGCGGGACCGAGTTCCAGCCGAACTGGACGTTCTCGACCTGCGTGCTCCACGCGCCGTTGACGTTCGAGTACCAGAGCGGGATCGCGGGGAGGTCCTGGAAGAGGATCTCCTGCGCGGCCTGGAACTTCTCGTTCGCGGCGGCGAGGTCGGTCTCGGCGAGACCCTGCGTGAGGAGCGCGTCGACCTCGGGGTTCGAGTAGTCACCGTCGTTCGAACCGGCACCGGTGCCGTACAGCGGGCCGAGGAAGTTGAACAGGGCCGGGTAGTCGGCCTGCCAACCGCTGCGGAACGCGGTCTGGATGGTGCGGTTCGTGATGAGGGTACGAGCCTCGGCGAAGGTCGGGTACGGAGCACCCGACGCGTCGATGCCGAGGTTGTTCTTCAGCTGGTTGGTGACCGCGTCGACCCAGCCCGCGTGACCGCCGTCGGCGTTGTACGCGATCTGGAAGGTGCCGTCCCACGGCGAGATGGCGTCGGCCTGAGCCCACAGTTCCTTCGCCTTGGTGGCGTCGAAGTCGAGCACCTCGCTACCGGGGATGCTGTCGGAGAACCCGTCGATGACCGGCGACGTGAAGTCGCTGGCCGGCGTGCGGGTGCCGTTGAAGATGACCTCGGTGACCTCGTCGCGGTCGATCGCGAGCGAGAGCGCCTGGCGGCGGAGCTTGCCCTCTTCGCCGTCGAAGTGCGGGAGACGGCCCGGGATGGTGAAGGACTGGAAGATGGCCGCGGGCTGGTTGACCGCACGGTCGCCGAACTCGTCCTCGTAGGTCGCCAGCGCCGAGTCGGGGATGGCGTCGAGCACGTCGAGGTTGTCGGCCTGCAGGTCGGCGTACGCCGCGTCCTGCGACGCGTAGAAGATGATCGAGAGACCATCGTTCTTCGGCGCGCGGGGGCCGTCGTAGTCGGGGTTCACCGTGAGGTCGATGCGCTCGTTGTGCTTCCACGCGCCGTCACCGTCGAGCATGTAGGGACCGTTGCCGACGGGGTTGTTGCCGAACGCCTCGATGTCGTCGAACGCCGACGCGGGCAGCGGGTAGAACGCCGAGTAGCCGAGTCGCAGCGGGAAGTCCGACTCGGGCTGGTTCAGCTCGACCGTGAACGTGGTGTCGTCGACGACCACGAGGCCCGGAAGCTCGGGGACCGACTCGTCGTAGCTGAAGCCCTTGATCGACTCGAAGAAGTACTGCGAGAGCTGCGGGCCGTTCGCGGTGTCGGCGCCGTAGTTCCACGCGTCGACGAACGAGTTCGCGTTGACGGGCTCGCCGTTCGTGAAGGTCAGGCCCTCGCGAAGCTTGATCGTGTAGTTCTGCGCGTCTTCGGTCTCGATCGACTCGGCGACGTCGTTGTGGGGAGCGCCCTCGGCGTCGTAGTACACCAGGCCGGCGAAGATGGCGTCGAGGATCTTGCCGCCGCCGGTCTCGTTGGTGTTGGTCGGGACCAGCGGGTTCTGGGGCTCCGAGCCGTTCGTGGTGATGATCCCGCCACCGGCAGCGCCGGTGGACTCGGGCGCGCTGCTCGAGCAGCCGGCGAGCGTCAGCGCGCCCGCGGCGGCAAGAGCAATGGCTGCGACGCCGATTCTCTTGATCTTCAATGTTCCTCCTGTGAGATGTGCACACTGGATAGCGGCTCGTGGCCGTTCCGTGCGCGGATTGCTTCAGACTAGGTTTGCCCGGGCATCGAATCCAAACGCAATGGCAAACCGTTATCGACGCGCAACCTGCACCACGTTCGGGGGGTGAAAACCCTGCATCGCACGCACGATCGTTGCGTCGGGGGCGCCGCGTGCGAGGATTCAGGCATGTCGAACGCCGCTCGATTGCGCCTCGAGACGGCCATCGTGCTCGGGCTCTCGCTCGGGGCATCCGCCGTGTACTCGATCGTCGCGATCATCGCCCGCGTGACCGCCGAGACCCGGCTCGCCGACCAGTCCGCCGCGATCAATCAGTCGCGCTCGCCGCGCGAGTGGCTCGACTTCACCTACCAGTTCCTGGACGTGTTCTTCGGCCTGTTCGTGGTCGCGCTGGCGCTCTACCTGCTCTGGCAGCCCGGCGTCTCGCCGTTCCGCCGGATCGGCTTCGACCTGACCCGCCCGTGGCGCGACCTCGGCACCGGCCTCGCGCTGGTCGCGGTGATCGGCGTGCCCGGCCTCGCGCTCTACGCGGCGGGGCGCGCGCTCGGGTTCACGGTGGCGGTCGTGCCCGCGCCCCTCGACGCGCACTGGTGGACGATTCCGATCCTCGTGCTCGCCGCGCTGAAGGCGGCCCTCACCGAGGAGGTGATCGTCGTCGGCTACCTCTTCACACGGCTGCGCGAGCTCGGCATGGGCCCGTGGGCGACGATCGTGGCGAGCGCGCTGCTGCGCGGCACCTACCACCTCTACCAGGGGTTCGGTCCGTTCGTCGGGAACGCGTTGATGGGGGTCGTGTTCGGATGGGCCTACACGCGGTGGGGGCGCACGATGCCGCTCGTCATCGCGCACTGGATCCTCGACATCGTGTCGTTCGTCGGCTACCCGCTCGCGGCGTCGTGGTGGCCGGGACTGTTCGCGCCGGCCGGCTGAGCCGGCGCGGGCACGGCCGGGCGGTCGGGCGCGGACCGCGGCGGCTGCGGCATCCGTCGCTGGTTCGCGAGGTGGTCGCCCGAGGCGAGCGCGACGACGGTCGCGGGCATGGGCGGCAGGGCCTCTTCGGATGCCTCGTAGCGCGGGTCGAGGTCGGAGCCGCGCGTGCGCGCGACGTCGAACCACGCCCTGCGACTCGGGCTGCAGACCGAGCCGAACGCCTCGTCGCCGAACACCCCTCCGCGTGAGAAGTCGCTGACGGCCTGGGCGCGTCGCAACGCGGCGGCCGTGCCGGGGTCGCGTCGCTCGAGGTGACGCGCGCGCCGATCCAGCGCGAGTCCGTCCGAGGCGAGCAGCGTCGTGCCGACGAACAGGCCCGCGAACGCCAATCCCGCCACGATGCTGATGAGTTCACCGGACATGAGCACCCCCGATCCGAGTGATCCTCAGTGTACGCCCGGGTGGCATCGGCGGGGCATCCCGGATCCGGATCCGCGACCCGTTCGCGAGCATCGGCGCATGGACCTCGCACACGCCTTCCTCGCCCAGCGCCTCGCCGACCACGGCACGACACGTCTCACCGAAGCGACGCCGTCGGAGCTCGCCGCCGCGGAGTTCCGTGCCGTGACGCGGGCGCGCCGGCGCGCCGAACGCGCCGCGGCTGCGGCGTCCGCCCGCGGGTACACCGAACGCGGCCGCCACCGCGCGCCGGCGCAACCGCAGCACGCCTGAGCGTGCGGCGCCGGCCGCCGGTTGGTAGGACGGCAGAACGTCCTGCAAACCGCAGAACGTCCTGCAAACCGCAGAACGTCCTGCGAACCGCAGCAGGTCCTGCCAACTGCAGACGGGGTGCTCCGCCCGCCCGGCCGCCTAGGCGAACGCCTCCACCGGAGGGCATGCGCAGACGAGATTGCGGTCGCCGAACGCCTGGTCGATGCGGCGCACGGGCGCCCAGTACTTGTTCCGCACCAGTGACCGCACGGGGTACACCGCCTGCTCGCGGGTGTAGGGGTGCGTCCACTCCCCCACCACGACCGACTCGGCCGTGTGCGGGGCGTTGTGCAGCGGGTTGTCCTCGGCCGGCCACTCGCCGCGGCCCACCGCGTCGGCCTCGGCCTTGATCGCGATCATCGCGTCGACGAACCGGTCGAGCTCGGCCAGGTCCTCCGACTCGGTCGGCTCGACCATGAGCGTGCCCGCCACGGGGAACGACATCGTCGGGGCGTGGAACCCGTAGTCGACGAGGCGCTTGGCCACGTCGTCGACGGTGACCCCGGTCGCCGCGGTCAGCGGCCGCAGATCGAGGATGCACTCGTGCGCGACGAGCCCGTTCTCACCCGTGTAGAGGACGGGATAGTGCTCGCGCAGCCGCGCCGCGACGTAGTTCGCCGCGAGCACTGCGGCGGCCGTGGCATCCCTCAGCCCGTCGGCGCCCATCATGCGCACGTACGCCCACGAGATCGGCAGGATCGACGGCGACCCGTAGGGCGCCGCCGATACCGGCCCGCCGTCGTGGGTGACACCGCCCGCGTGGTCGGCGCGCTGGGCCATCGGGTGACCGGGCAGGTACGGCGCGAGATGCGCCTTCGCCGCGACCGGGCCGACGCCCGGCCCGCCGCCGCCGTGCGGAATGCAGAACGTCTTGTGCAGGTTCAGGTGCGAGACATCCCCGCCGAAGTCGCCGAACCGGGCGAAGCCGAGCAGCGCGTTGAGGTTCGCGCCGTCGACGTACACCTGGCCGCCCGCATCGTGCACGGCCTGGGTGACCTCGACCACATCGTGTTCGTACACGCCGTGCGTGGACGGGTAGGTGATCATGAGGGCCGCGAGCCGGTCGGCGTGCTCGGCGACCTTGGCTCGCAGATCGTCGAGGTCGACATTGCCGAGTTCGTCGGTCGCGACGACCACGACCCGCATGCCGGCGAGCACCGCGGACGCCGCGTTCGTGCCGTGCGCACTCGACGGAATGAGGCACACGTCGCGCTCGGTCTCGCCGTTGGCGCGGTGGTACCCCCGGATCGCGAGCAGGCCCGCGAGCTCGCCCTGGCTGCCGGCGTTCGGCTGCAGCGACACGGTGTCGTACCCGGTGACCTCGGCCAGCCACGACTCGAGCTGCTCGATCATGCCGAGCGAGCCGACCACGTCGGCCTCGGGCGCGAACGGGTGCAGGTCGGCGAACGCCGGCCACGTGACGGCCTGCATCTCGGTCGCCGCGTTCAGCTTCATGGTGCACGAGCCGAGCGGGATCATGCCCCGGTCGAGCGCGTAGTCGCGGTCGGCGAGTGTCTTCAGGTACCGCATCATCTGCGTCTCGGAGTGGTGCGTGTTGAACACCGGGTGCTGCAGGTACGACGAGGTGCGACGCAGCGCGGCGGGCAGCGCGTTCGCGTCGAGTGCGACGCCCACGCCGAGGTCGCGCTCCTCGGGCCCGCCGAACGCGCGCACGACGGCGTGCAGATCGTCGAGCGTCGTGGTCTCGTCGACCGAGACCTGAACGGTCGCCTCGTCGGCCTGCCAGAGGTGCACGCCGAGCTCGCGCGCACGCGCGACGACGTTCTTCGCGAGACCGGGCACCACCACGCTGAGCGTGTCGAAGTAGGCGTCGTGCCTGACGGTCTGCCCGATCTCCTCGAGCCAGCCGGCGAGCAGGCTCGCCTTGCCGGCCACCTCGGTCGCGATGTACCGGATGCCTCGCGGCCCGTGGTACACCGCGTACATCGACGCCATCACGGCGAGCAGCACCTGCGCGGTGCAGATGTTCGACGTCGCCTTCTCGCGGCGGATGTGCTGCTCGCGGGCCTGCAGGCTGAGCCGGTACGCGGGTGCGCCCGAGGCATCCACCGACACGCCGACGAGCCGGCCCGGAAGCTGGCGCTCCAGGCCCTTGCGCACCGCCATGTACCCGGCGTGCGGGCCGCCGAAGCCCATCGGCACGCCGAACCGCTGCGACGTGCCGACCGCGACGTCGGCGCCGAGCTCGCCGGGCGAGGTGATGAGCGCGAGCGCGAGCAGGTCGGCGGCGACGACGGCCAGTGCGCCCTGCGCCTTCGAGGCGGCGATGAGCGCGGACGGGTTCCACACGCGTCCGGATGCCCCGGGATACTGCACGAACACCCCGAAGTGCTCGCCGAGCTCCGACACCGGCTCGGAGACATCCGCATCGCCGTCGCCCGAACCGAAGCGCTCGGCCAGCGGAACCTCGACCAGCTCGATTCCGACCGCCTCGGCGCGCGAGCGCAGCAGCGCGAGCGTCTGCGGCAGCGCGTCGGCGTCGACGACGAACCGGTTCGACGCCGACTTCGAGGCGCGGCGCGCGAGCAGCATGCCCTCGACGACCGCGGTGCCCTCGTCGAGCATCGACGCGTTCGCGATGTCGAGGCCGGTGAGGTCTTCGACCATGGTCTGGAAGTTGATCAGCGCCTCGAGCCGGCCCTGCGAGATCTCGGGCTGGTAGGGCGTGTACGCGGTATACCAGCTGGGGTTCTCGAGCACGTTCCGCTGGATGACCGCGGGCGTCACGGTGCCGAAGTAACCGAGACCGATCATCGAGGTGCGCACGGTGTTCTGCGCGGCGAGGTCGCGCAGCTCGGCGAGCGCCTCGCGCTCGGTCGCGGCAGCGGGGACGGCGCTCGAGAGCACCTCGCCCATGCGGATCGAGGTCGGCACGGCGGCCGCCATGAGCGCGTCGACCGACGCGTGGCCGACGACCTCGAGCATGCGCTGGTGGTCGTCAGGGGTGGTGCCGATGTGGCGGCGCCCGAAGGCGTCGACGGCGTAGCTGGAGGCGGGCATCGCGGAGCGGATTCCTTACTCGCCGACCAGGGCGCGGTACTCGTCGTGGCTGAGCAGCGCCGGCAGCGACGCGGCGGCGACCTTGATCAGCCAGCCCTCGCCGAACGGGTCGCTGTTGACCAGCTCGGGAGCGTCGACGACGGCCTGGTTGGCCTCGACGATCTCGCCGTCGACCGGCGAGAACAGTTCGCCGACCGACTTGGTCGACTCGATCTCGCCGACCACGGTGCCGGCGGTCACGGCGGTGCCGGCAGCGGGCAGGTCGACGTAGACGACGTCGCCGAGCTTCTCGGCGGCGTAGTCGGTGATGCCGATGGTGGCGACGTCGCCGTCGACCAGCACCCATTCGTGCTCGGGGGTGTACTGCAGGCTGGTCACGTCGGTCATGTGGGTCTCCTCGTTCGGTGGGTCGGTTCGCGGATTCGCGGGTCGGTGAGCCGTCAGTGCGGCGGAATCAGGCCGGGCGGCGGTAGAAGGGCAGGGCGACGACGGATGCCTCGATGCGCGTGCCGCGCACGTCGAGGTACAGCGTGGTGCCCGGTTCAGCGTGGGCGGGGTCGACGAAGGCCATCGCGATCGGGTGGCCGAGCGTCGGCGAGAGCGCGCCCGACGTCACGACGCCGACCTTCGCGGCATCGGCGCCTTCGCCGTCGAAGACCTCGTAGCCGTGCCGGGCGGCGCGGCGGCCCTGGGCTGCGAGCCCGACCAGCACCGGGGCATCCGCGGGCCGGCCGCCCTCGGTGGCCGCCCGCCCGACGAAGTCGCCCTCCTTCGAGAGCGCGACGACCCGGCCGAGGCCGGCCTGATCGGGCCGGATGTCGCGGCCGAGCTCCTGCCCGTACAGCGGCATGCCCGCCTCGAGGCGCAGGGTGTCGCGGCTGGCGAGCCCGCACGGCACGACCCGCGAGCCGCCGGTCTCGCGGAACGCCTCCCACAGGGCGGGCGCGCGATCGGGCGCGAGGTAGAACTCGAAGCCGTCTTCGCCGGTGTAGCCGGTGCGCGCGACGAGCACGGGCTCGCCCTGGTACTCGGCGGCGATCGCGCGGTAGTACTTCAGCGCGTCGAGCGCGGCGAGGAAGTCGTCGCGGTCGTTGCCGGGGCCCTGCAGGCCGAAGCCCTCGGTCTCCTGCAGCACGGCGAGCGCGTCGGGGCCCTGCAGGGCGATGAGCGCGACGTCGTCGCTCTCGTCGAACACGTCGGCATCGAACGGCGAGGTGCGGTCGCGCAGCTCGTCGGCGACGACCTCGCGGTTCGCGGCGTTCGCGACCACAAGGTACCGGTCGTCGCCCGTGCGGTAGACGACCAGGTCGTCGATGACGCCGCCGTCGCGGGCGAGCAGCAGGGTGTATTTCGCCTGCCCGATCGCGACGGCGCTGAGCTTGCCGGCGAGCGCGTAGTCGAGCGCCTCGGATGCCTCGGGCCCGACCACCACGATCTCGCCCATGTGCGAGAGGTCGAACAGCCCCGCGTGCTGCCGCACCGCGTGATGCTCGGCGAGGTCGGACGCGTACCGCACCGGCATCTGCCAGCCGGCGAAGTCGGTGAACGAGGCGCCCGCGGCGCGGTGCACCGCGTCGAGCGGGCTGAGGCGCTGGTGGGCTTGGCGTGCTTCGGGGGCGGTGCCGAGGTCGGTCATGAGTTCTCCGGATCGCGCGGATCACACGGCGGACGCCGTGCTGGGAACTCCCCCTCTGTCATGGGCCTGAGAGTTTCACACCCGATGATTCGGGGGCTTTCACCGTGGGCGGGGCGACGCAGCGCGGCGCCCGCTTTTCAGAGCGGCCTCGTCGTCGCGGTGATGGCGACCTGAGAGATTGGCGGGGAGGCTTGCTCCTTCGGTGCCGGCTCGCAGTGCTGGTGCGGTGCTGCCGGCTCTCCCGCGACGCGTCGATGGCCCGGTATGCGGTTGTGAGGTCGATCCTAGCCGACGGCTCGGCACGCGTCCGGTGATTCGCGTTCTGGTCAGATTGACTGTAAGCTGTTTCCGGCACTTCGAGTCAGATTGACTAGAAGCTTCGGATCGATCAGAAGGGGCGCACGGATGTCACGACTGCCCGGTTCCGACGCACGGCTCGCCGTGTCGACCGTGATCTTCGCGCTCGAGCCGGGGGTCACGCCCGACGGCGTCGAGCACGAGGCATCCGGGCCCCGGTCGCTGTGGATCCCCCTCGTGCGCCGCCTGCGCGAGCCCGGCAAGGACCGCTGGGCGCTTCCCGGCGGATGGCTCGGCGCCGGCGAGGCGCTCGAAGCCGCCGCCGCCCGCACGCTCGAAGAGACGACCGGCGTCACGCCGGCCTACCTCGAGCAGCTCTACACCTTCGGAGCCCCCGACCGGTCGCCCGCCGAGCGCGTCGTGTCGGTCGTGTACTGGGCGCTCGTGCGGCCCGAAGAGACGACCGGCGCGATCGACGACCCCAACGTGCGCTGGTTCGATCCCGACGACCTGCCCGCGCTCGCCTTCGACCACAACATGATCGTCGAATACGCGCTCGCACGGCTGCGAACGAAGCTCGGGTACTCGCAGATCGCGCACGCGTTCCTCGACCAGACGTTCACGCTCGCCGAGCTGCGCGAAGTGTACGAGACCGTGCTGCGCCGCCCGCTCGATCCGGCGAACTTCCGCCGCACCGTCGAGGCATCCGGCGCCCTCGTCGAGACCGGCGAGGTGCGCACCGGCACGCCCCACCGTCCGCCCAAGCTGTACCGCCCCGCCGAGCCGGCCGACGCCGGCGCGAACGGGTTGTTCCGAGTCCCCATCGCACCGCACCTGAGGAAGCAGTCATGACGCTCACCGATCCCGCCACCGCCGCCGATCACGCCGACGGCCGCACCGCCGCCGACGTGCGCCTCGGCGCATCCGTCGACCGCAGCATCCGGCTCATCTCGACCGGGAAGCAGACCGGCTCGACGTGCGCGCCCGAGCTCGCCGACGGGCCGTGGACCTTCGATCTCGGTCCCGCCGGGTACGGCCCCGGCGCGTCGATGGGCGACGTCATCCCCGCGGGCGCTCCCCGCCAGGGCGGCCTGCCCGCCGAATACCGCACCGCGTCGAACGACGAGCTGCACGAGCGCATCCGCGCCGCGAAAGCGACGCTCGGCGACCGCGTCGTCGTGCTCGGCCACTTCTACCAGCGCGACGAGGTCGTGCAGCACGCCGACTTCACGGGCGACTCGTTCCAGCTCGCGAACGCGGCGCTCACCCGGCCCGACGCCGAGGCGATCGTGTTCTGCGGCGTGCACTTCATGGCCGAGACCGCCGACCTGCTGTCGCGGCCCGAGCAGGCCGTCATCCTGCCGAACCTCGCCGCCGGATGCTCCATGGCCGACATGGCCGACGAGTCCAGCGTCGAAGAGTGCTGGGAGCAGCTCGCCGAGGTGTACGGCGACCTCGACGCCGTCGACGCCGACGGGCGAGTGCCGGTCATCCCGGTCACGTACATGAACTCGTCGGCGGCGCTCAAGGGCTTCGTCGGCCGGCACGGCGGCATCGTGTGCACCTCGTCGAACGCGCGCACGGTGCTCGAGCGAGCGTTCGAGCAGGGGCAGCGAGTGCTGTTCTTCCCCGACCAGCATCTCGGGCGCAACACCGCCAAGGCGATGGGCGTGCCGCTCGAGCAGATGCCGATGTGGAACCCGCGCAAGCCGCTCGGCGGGTCCACCGCAGCCGAGCTCGCGGACGCCCGGGTCATCCTCTGGCACGGGTTCTGCTCGGTGCACAAGCGGTTCACCGTCGAGCAGATCGAGGCGGCTCGGCGCGACCACCCGGGCGTGCAGGTGATCGTGCACCCCGAGTGCCCCATGCCCGTCGTCGACGCGGCCGACGCCGCCGGGTCGACCGACTTCATCGTGAAGGCCATCGCCGCCGCGCCCGCGGGTTCGACGTTCGCGATCGGCACCGAGATCAACCTCGTGCAGCGGCTCGCCGCCGAGCACCCCGAGCACACCATCTTCTGCCTCGACCCGGTCGTGTGCCCCTGCTCGACGATGTACCGCATCCACCCGGGCTACCTCGCCTGGGTGCTCGAAGAGCTGGTGGCCGGCCGGGTCGTCAACCGAATCCAGGTGGCCGACGACGTGGCGGCGCCCGCTCGCCTCGCCCTCGAGCGGATGCTCGCGGCGAAGCCGCCCGCCACCGTCGGGACCGCACCCGTACCGTCCACCCGTCGATCGGACGCGATTCGGCGCCCGGTCGAGCCGGCGACCGCCGAATCGCGTCCGAACGACGCCGGCACAGCCGGTTCCGGAGCCTGACATGACGCGGGTCCTCGTCGTCGGCGGCGGCATCGCGGGTCTGTGGACCGCGGTGCGCGCGGCCGACGCCGGCTGCGAGGTCGAGCTCGTCACGAAGGCCGAGCTCGCCGAGGGTTCGACGAGATATGCCCAGGGCGGCATCGCCGCGGCGCTGTTCCCCGACGACTCGACCGACCGGCACTTCGCCGACACCATCGACGCCGGCGCCGGGCTCGCCGACCCCGCCGCGGTTCGGGTGCTCGTCGACGAGGGCGCCGCGCGGGTGCGCGACCTGATCCGCTTCGGGGTCGGGTTCGACCGCGGCGACGAGGGTCTGGCGCGCGGGCTCGAGGCGGCGCACTCGCGCGCCCGCATCGTGCACGCCGGCGGCGACGCGACCGGCGCGGCGATCGAGACCGCGCTGGTCGCCACGGTGCGCCGTCGCGCGGTGGCGATCGCCGAGGGCGCGATGCTCGTCGATCTCGTCGTCGAGGCCGGCCGGGTCGTCGGCGCGACGATCATCGAGCGCGACGGATCGCGCGCCGAGCGGCGGGCGGACGCCGTCGTGCTCGCCACCGGAGGCAGCGGATGCCTCTACCGGCATACGACGAATCCCGACGTCGCGACGGGTGACGGCGTGGCGGCAGCGTGGCGCGCCGGCGCGGAGGTCGCCGACTTGGAGTTCACCCAGTTCCATCCCACCGCGCTGGCCGCCCCCGGCACACCGCTCATCTCCGAGGCGGTGCGCGGCGAGGGCGCAGTGCTGCGCGATGCCCGTGGCATCCGGTTCATGCCCTCGATCGACCCGCGCGCCGAGCTCGCGCCCCGGGATGTCGTGGCCCGCGGTGTGTGGGCGGCGATGGCGGCCCAGGGCGCTGCGCCCGTGTTCCTCGACGCGACCGAGCTGGGGGCGGCGTTCCTCGCTCGGCGGTTCCCCGGCCTCGACGCGTCGGTGCGCGCGGCCGGGTACGACTGGTCGGATGCCCCCGTGCCGATCACACCCGCGGCCCACTACGCCATGGGCGGCATCGCGACCGACCTGCACGGGCGCTCGAGCCTGCCCGGGCTGTATGCCGTGGGCGAGTGCGCCCGGACCGGCGTGCACGGCGCGAACCGGCTGGCGTCGAACTCGTTGCTCGAGGCGGCGGTGTTCGCCGAGCGGGCGGCCGCGGCGATCACCCGTGGAGGCCCGTGGGCGGCGGACGCCGGCGTAGGAACGTCATCGCGACACGCCGGGTACACCCCCACCGCGGACGGCGTGTCGCGCCGGATCTCCTACGTCGCGAACGACGAGTTCCACCGCGGCGAGCTGCAGCAGCTCATGTGGGAGCGGGTCGGGCTCGTGCGCGACGCCGACGGGCTCGCCGAGGCATCCGGCCGGCTCGCGACCTGGCACGCGCCCGAGCCGGTCGACCGACGCACCGCGGAAGACCGCAACCTGCTCGACCTCGCCCGGCTCACCGTGGCCGCCGCGATCGCACGGCGCGAGAGCGTGGGCGCCCATTTCCGTTCCGACACCCAGCCCGCCGAGGAGGCCGCCTGATGACCGACGCCCGCGAGATCGACCGCATCGTCACCACCGCGCTCGACGAGGACGCGCCGTGGGGCGACCTGACCGGCGAGACGCTCATCCCGGTCGACGCAACCGCGACGGCCGAACTCGTCGCGCGCGAGGCGGGCGTGCTGAGCGGCATCGAGGTGTTCGCGGCGGCGTTCCGGCTCGTCGATGCGCGCATCGAGGTCACGGCGCTCGCCGCCGACGGCCAGCGGTTCGAGGCGGGGCAGGCGCTCGCCCGCGTCGAGGGGCCGGCCCGCGGCATCCTGCGAGCCGAACGCGTCGGCCTCAACCTGCTGCAGCGCATGAGCGGCATCGCGACCCTGACCGCGCGGTACGTCGCCGCGGTCGCTGGCACCCGCGCCCGCATCGTCGACACCCGCAAGACCACGCCGGGCCTGCGCAGCCTCGAACGCCAGGCCGTGCGAGACGGGGGCGGGCGCAACCACCGCCGCAGCCTGTCGGACGCGGTGATGGCGAAGGACAACCACCTCGCGATCCTCACCGCGGGCGGCGCGGATCTCGCGACCGCGCTGCGCGAGGCGCGCGACCGGATGCCCCACACCGCGCACCTCGAGGTCGAGGTCGATCGGGTCGACCAGATCGAGCCGGTGCTCGCGGGCGGCGCGCAGACCGTCATGCTCGACAACTTCTCGCTCGACGACCTGCGCGCGGGGGTCGCGCTCATCGCGGGACGCGCCGTCGTCGAGGCGTCGGGCGGGGTGAACCTCGACACGGTCGCCGACATCGCCGCGACCGGGGTCGACGTGATCTCGGTCGGCGCGCTCACGCACTCGGTGCGCTCGCTCGACCTCGGGCTCGACGTCGTGCTGGAGGCGCCGATGGATGCCGGCACACCATGAGTACCGGCGAGCACGTCGTCTTCCTCGACCATGCGGCCACCACCCCGGTGCGTCGCGAGGCGCTCGAGGCGATGTGGCCGTACCTCAGCGGATCATTCGGCAACCCCTCGAGCCGCCACCGCCTCGGCGACGAGGCGGCCCGCGCACTCGCGTGGGCACGTGAACGGGTCGCTGTGGTGGCGGGCGTGCGCCCAGGCGACGTGGTGTTCACGAGCGGCGGGACCGAGGCCGACAACCTCGCGATCAAGGGCGTGGCTCTCGCGAACCCGCGCGGTCGTCACCTCGTGGTCTCCCCCATCGAGCACGAGGCGGTGCTCGAGGCCGCGTCGTACCTCGAGCGCATCCACGGATTCACGGTGTCGCTGGTCGACGTCGACGACCGCGGGGTCGTCACGCCCGACGCACTGCGACGCGTCGTGCGGCCCGACACGACGCTCGTGTCGGTGCAGCTCGCGAACAACGAGGTGGGCACGGTGCAGCCGGTTGCCGACCTCGCGCGCGTCGCGCACGAGGCGGGCGCGCTCATGCACACCGATGCCGTGCAGGCCGCCGGGTGGCTGGCGCTGTCGCTCGACGAGCTCGGCGTCGATGCGCTGTCGCTGGCCGGGCACAAGGTCGGCGCTCCCAAGGGCACGGGTGCGCTGCTCGTGCGCGGTCGTCTTCCGCTCGAGCCGGTGCTGCATGGCGGCGGTCAGGAGCGCGGGCGCCGGTCGGGCACCGAGAACGTCGCCGGTGCGGTCGCGTTCGCGACCGCGCTCGGGCTCGCCGAGGCCGAGCGGTCGGATGTCTCGTCTCGCGTGGCGTCACTCACCGCGCGTCTCGTCGCCCGGGTGACCGACGAGGTCCCTGGCGCGCAGCTCACCGGTGCGTCCCCCGGGATCGGGCGCCTGCCGGGCACCGCGTCGTTCGTGTTCCCGGGCACCGCGGGCGAGGCGGTGCTGCTCGAACTCGAACAAGACGGCGTGATCTGCTCGAGCGGGTCGGCGTGCGCGGCGGGCAGCGACGAGCCGTCGCACGTGCTCACGGCGATGGGCATCTCGCCCGAGATCGCGCAGACCGCGGTGCGGTTCACGCTCGGCGCCGAGACCACCGCCGCCGACATCGAGACCGCCGCTGACGCCGTCGCCGGTGCCGTGCGCACCGTGCGCGGGATCGGCGGAGCGGTCGCGCCCTGACGCCGCTCCGCAGCATCCGACCCGGCCCTGAGCCGTCGGCCACGCCGACTCGATGCGTTCCGATGCATCCGACGAATCGGGAATAGCGCTCCCCTTCACCGGGCTTGACCTTGTTCGTGACCGAACGCGCCTTCCCTGAGATCGACACGTCCGCCGTACCCGCCGAGCCCGCCGCCGCCGAGGACGCGGCCGTCCGCGCCCATCAGCCCAGCCACGGCGCGTCGAACACGCGCGTGATCTGGCTGCTGCTCGCCGCCACCTTCGTCGTCTTCCTCAACGAGACCATCATGGGCGTCGCGATCCCGTCGCTCGTGGTCGACCTCGGCATCACGCTCACCGCCGGCCAGTGGCTGACCACCGGCTTCATGCTCACGATGGCCATCGTGATCCCGATCACCGGGTTCCTGCTGCAGCGGTTCCCGACTCGGCCGATCTTCATCACCGCGATGGGCCTGTTCTCGGCCGGCACGCTGCTGGCCGCACTCGCACCGGGCTTCGAGGTGCTGCTCGGCGGGCGCATCGTGCAGGCCGCCGGCACCGCGATCATGATGCCGCTGCTCATGACCACCCTCATGACGGTCGTGGCGCCCTCCGACCGCGGCCGCTTCATGGGCCGCGTGTCGATCGTCATGTCGGTCGCGCCCGCGATCGGTCCGACGATCTCGGGCCTCATCCTGAACTATCTCTCGTGGCGGTTCATGTTCTGGCTCGTGCTGCCGATCGCGGTGGTCATGCTCGTGATCGGCGCACGCCGCGTCGAGAACGTCAGCGAGACCCGTCGCACCCCGATCGACCTGCTGTCGGTCGTGCTGTCGGCGTTCGGCTTCGGCGGTCTCGTGTACGGGCTGAGCCTCGTCGGCGGCGAGGCCGCGACGGGCGGCTCGACGCTACCGCTGTGGATCTCGTTCGGCGTCGGCGCCTTCGGCATCGCTGCGTTCATCGTGCGTCAGCTCGTGCTGCAGCGCGGCGATCGAGCGCTGCTGGATCTGCGCACGTTCCGCTCGAGCAACTTCGCCGTGTCGGTGGGGCTCATGGTCGTCATGATGGGCGCGCTGTTCGGCACGATCATCGTGCTGCCGATCTACCTGCGCAACGTGCTCGAGCTCGAGCCGCTGCAGACCGGACTGCTGCTGCTTCCCGGCGGCCTCGCGATGGGCCTGCTCGGCCCGACGGTCGGCCGACTGTACGACCGCGTGGGTCCGCGGCCGCTGCTGATCCCCGGCGCGATCGCGGTGAGCGCGGTGCTGTGGATGCTCACGATGGTCGGCACCCAGACCCCCGTCTGGATGGTGCTCGCCCTCCACGTGGGCCTCTCGGTGGCGCTCGCGTTCATGTTCACGCCGCTGTTCACCACCGCGCTCGGCTCGGTCGAGCCCCGCTTCTACTCGCACGCGTCGGCGATCGTCGGCACCGTGCAGCAGGTCGCGGGCGCGGCCGGCACTGCGGTGTTCATCACGGTGCTGACCGCGCAGCAGCTCACGGCCGCCGCGGGCGGCGCGAACGGCGTCGAAGCCGAGGCATCGGGCGTGCGCGGCGCGTTCCTGGTGGGCGCGATCGTCTCGCTCGCCGCGATCGTGGGCGCGGCGTTCGTGCGACGGCCCGCGGATGTCCCCGAGGGCGTCGCGGCGCACTGATCCGCCCGGACGACGAGAGGCCCGCCGGTCGACCGAATGGTCGCCGGCGGGCCTCTCGCTGTGGTCGGGCTCAGCGCTGGTCTGGCTCCGCGGTGGTCGGGCTCAGCGCTGGTCTGGCTCCGCTGTGGTCGGGCTCAGCGCTGGTCTGGCTCCGCGGTGGTCGGGCTCCGCGGTGGGTGCGCCTAGCCGCAGTCCGGTCGGCAGCTGCGCTGCGACAGCGCGTCGACCAGGACCACACCGAGGTCTTCGGGGTGGAAGGCCGAGTACGCGGCACCACCGGTCGACTTGGCGATGCGCTGCATGGCGTCCATGTCGGTGTCGGGACCGAAGCCGATCATGATGACCGGCACGGGCTCGTTCTCCTCGGCGATCTTCGCGAGCTCGGCGAGCAGCGTGTCGAGGTCGATGCCGTTGTCGTCCTCGTTGCGACCGTCGGTGATGATGAGCACCGAGTTGATCTTCTCGGGGTCGTACGTCTCGCGCACCCGCTGCACGGCTGCGAGCGTGGTGTCGTAGAGACCCGTCGCGCCACCGAGGCGATCGGGCAGCGACGCGATGACGCCGGCGATCTGCTGCGTGTGGCCGGCGTCGGCGAGCGGGCCGATCGGCACCAGGTCT
Source organism: Agromyces intestinalis (assembly GCF_008365295.1). Lineage (NCBI taxonomy): Bacteria > Bacillati > Actinomycetota > Actinomycetes > Micrococcales > Microbacteriaceae > Agromyces > Agromyces intestinalis. Next base: position 3,205,564 of record NZ_CP043505.1, on the reverse strand, counting down.
TCGTAGTCGAGGTCGCCGTTGCGCTGGGTGGAGAACACCCAGACGCCCATCTCGACCTCGCCCGAGAACTTCTGCATCGCGCCCAACGCGGCCTGCTGGAACACGTCGATGCGACGCAGCCCGTTGTCGGCCGGCTCCTCCATCGAGCCCGACACGTCGATCACGGCGAGCATCCGGGATCGGAGGGTGAGCACGCCCCACTGGCGAAGGATCTCGACCTGCGCCGCGCCGTCGAGCCCGGCCGCCGGCGTCGGCGGGGTCATGGAGAGCCCGGCGATCTTCAGCTCGCCGGTGCCGTCGAGTGCGCGGAATCCCGCTGAGCGGAAGGCCTTGGGGTTGTGCCGCAACGTGCCTTCGAACGCACCGATGAGCTTGGCCCGCGTGCCCTTCAGCTCGCCGAGCGCGATGTACGGGTAGTCGAGCGCGACGCTGCCGTCGACGGGGTACGCCGCGGACAGCGGCTCGCTGCCGTTCTTCAGGTTGTACTCGGCCACCAGTCGCTCGCTCGAGATGACGACGGTCGGCTGGTTCATCGTCGACACCGAGCTGAACGCGGCGCCCGTCGACGCGGGGATCGTCTTGCCGAGCGCGATCATCGCTCCGGCGAACTGCCGCGGGTCGTCGGGTGAGCTCTTCGACTTGAGCGCGAGCAGGCCGGCGAGACTCGCCGCCGAGGCTTCGGGGTCGGGCAGGAGCGCCTGCAGGCTGCCACCGAGCACCCGTGCCCAGGTGACCGGCTCGGAGGCGATCTGCTCGGTCTGCGAGGCTGCGGCGGCGAACACGATCGGCGAGGTCGCGATCGAACCCTTCGACTTCATCTGCGGGGCATTGCGACCGAGCGACTGCGCCGTGGCCGCCGCACGGTCGAGCCAGACGCTGGAATCGGGGATCCAGATGTCGGCGTTCAGACCGCCGCCGGCGATGAGTGCCGCGGTGTCGGCGGCTTCTTGAGCCCGCACCTCGGTCTTCACGCAGCCGTCGCGCGATTTGTCGAACACCTCGGCGAGGTCCTCGACCACCGGCGCGACCGAGATGTCGGCGACCACCACCAGGTCTTCGGTCTCGCAACCGTCTTCGGCCGACGCGAACAGGGGGTTGAGATGGCCGCCGACCCACAGGTAGGCGCCGGTGGAGACCACGCCGATCACGGCGGCGGCCGCGATGGCGGAGATGACGAGGGGGCGTACGGGTTTCTTCGCCGCAGCCTCGACCGTATGCCGACCCACAGAGCACTCCCTACTGTCCGGCCCATTGGGGGGAGGGGGCGGGCCGGAGCCTGAACGGGTTCCCCCGTCCAGGGGGAGGGTGCAGTCAGTGTACGCGAAACCGCCTCGACTTTCCCACCTCGGGCGTCGTACACTCCGAGACGGGCGGCCCCACTCGATCGCCCGACGTCGCATGCCATATGTCCCGCCGCGTACGCGCTTCGTCCGTCGAGACGGACGACGCCGATGAGCCGCGACCATCCGGCGACCGATGGGCTGCACCGCCCGGGCGACCGCTTCCGCGACCGACGCGACGCCGGGCGCCGACTCGGCGAGGCGCTGCTGGGACTCGCCCCGAGTCATCCGATCGTGCTCGGCCTGCCGCGCGGCGGGGTACCGGTCGCCGACGAGGTGGCGCGTGCGCTCGGCGCCCCTCTCGACGTGCTCGTGGTGCGCAAGCTCGGCGTGCCCTGGCGGCCCGAGGTGGCGATGGGCGCGGTCGGCGAGGGCGATGCCGTGGTGTGGAACGACGACGTCGTGCGTTCGTCCGGCGTCGATGCGGCCGACCGGCGACGGGTCGAACACCGCGAGCGCGACGAGGTCGAGGCCCGGGTGAGGCGGTTCCGCGAGGGGCGTGCGGCGGTGGACCTCACGGGCCGCACCGCGATCGTGGTCGACGACGGGGTCGCCACGGGGGCGACAGCGCGGGTCGCGTGCCGGATCGCGCGCGAGCTCGGTGCCGCCCGGGTGGTGCTGGCGGTGCCGGTCGGCCCGCCCGAAACGATCGCCGGCCTGCGCGAGGCCGACGAGGTGGTGTGCCTCGAACGACCCCGCTCGTTCATGGCGGTCGGCATGCACTACCTCGACTTCGGGCAGACGCCTGACGACGAGGTCGTCGAGATACTGCGGAGGCGCGCTATTTGACGAGCCTCGACAGCACCCGATCGGCCAGGGGCTTGCCGCCGGTCTGGCAGGTGGGGCAGTACTGGAACGTCGAGTCGGCGAAGATCACCTGCCGCACCGTGTCGCCGCAGACAGGGCAGGCCTCGCCGGTGCGACCGTGCACCTGCATACCGCGGCGCTTGGCGTCTTTGAGATCGGCGGGTGGGCGCCCGGCGGCCGCGGCCCGGGCCTCGGCGAGCGTGTCGCGCATCGCCCGGTAGAGCGTGTCGACCTGCTCGGGCGTGAGTTTCGCGGCGAGCGCGTACGGCGACATGCGCGCCGCGTGCAGGATCTCGTCCGAGTAGGCGTTGCCGATCCCGGCGAAGACCGACTGATCGCGCAGCAGCCCCTTCACCTGAGTGCGTCGGCCGGCGAGGATCGCGGCGAAGTCGTCGAGGGTGAAGTCGGGCGCGGACGGGTCGGGCCCGAGCCTGGCGATGCCGGGCACCTCGGATGTCTCGCGCACGACGTACACCGCGAGCGACTTCTTGGTGCCCGCCTCGGTGAGGTCGAACCCCGAGCCGTCGTCGAACCGCAGCCGAAGCGCGAGCGGCGAGCGGCCGGGTTTCACGGGTGTGGTCGGCACGGCGTCGTACCAGCGCAGCCAGCCGGCGCGCGCGAGGTGGAACACCAGATGGCCGGCCGGCGTCACCAGGTCGAGGAACTTGCCGTGCCGTTCGACGCGCTCGACGACCGCGCCCTCGAGCGAGGAGATCGGCGGGTCGAAGGTCTTCAGCGCCGAGATCGACGCGAGCCGGATCGACGCGACGGCGCGCCCGACGGCGTGCTCGCCGAGGAAGTCGACGAGCGCCTGGACCTCGGGCATCTCGGGCACCGTTCCATCGTGGCATCCGCTGCCGACAACGGCCAGAGGCGCGTTACGCCGCGGCCGCGGCGACCTGCGACGCGAACGCGTCGAACCGCTCGCGCCCCTCGGCCCACTCCCCCAGCCCGCTCGCCGTGTTCAGGTGCCCGAACGCGCCGACGACGTCGAGGCCGGCGCCCCAGGCGCGGGCGAACCGCTCGGCCGCGTCGCCCGGTGCGTACGGGTCGTCGCTGCTCGCGATGACGAGCGCCGGCACGCCGAGCGTGCCGCGCGGCACCGTGAACTCGCGCGCCGCGTCGGGGTATTCGGGCCCGGCGGGGTCGGGCGGCGCCACCAGGAAGGCACCGGCCGCGCCGCGGGGATGCCTCGTCAGCCACTCGGCGACCGCGAGGCATCCCATCGAGTGCGCGACGAACACGGTGTCGCGACCCGGGGCGGTGTCGTCGATCGCGCGCAACCAGTCGACCAGGCGGGGCTCGTCCCACGAGGCGGGGCGGATGCGCACCGCGGCGGGCAGCGTCGCCTCCCAGCGGGTCTGCCAGTGTTCGGGGCCCGAGCCGCCGATGCCGGGCACGATCACGATGCGGGTCATTGACGCCTCCGTCCGGTCGATCGCGTTCCACGGTGCCACCCGCGCCTCCACGATGCTTCATTCGCGGCTGCCATCCACCGTCGCGATCGCGCCAACCGCGGCCGGCGCTCCTCGACCTGCGGATGGCGCGTGCGCTAGGCTGCCCGGCATGCACACTCCGTCGACCCGCTCCTGGTGGCCCGCCTCGTAGGCGGCCAGCGCGTTTCGACGAATCGACGACCGCCCGAGGGCGGTCGTCTCGCGGTTCCGGGGCGATGTCCGAGGGCACGACCCCGGAGGACCCCATGACGCGACTGCTCCACCGACTCGTGACCGATGCGGCGCGCGATCGGCCTGTGCCCGCGTTCGCGCTGCTGCACCGCGAGACCGACGCGCACCTCGACGTGCTGGTCGGCGACGTCGTCGACGTCGACCGGCTGGCCGACATCCCGCTCGACGGCGAGGAGGTGCTCGCGCTCGTGCCGTTCCGCCAGCTGCGCGAGCGCGGCTTCACCGCCCGCGACGACGGCGCGCCGCTGCGCTGCCTCGTCGTGCGCGAACGCGAGCGGGTGCCGGTCGACCTCGCCGTCGCGCTGCTTCCCGCGACTCCGCCCGCGGTCGCCGACCTCGCGGTCGACGTCGCCGACGATGCCTACGCCGAGGTCGTGCGTCGGGTGATCGATGACGAGATCGGGCGCGGCGAGGGGGCGAACTTCGTGATCCGCCGCGAGTTCACCGGGTCGACGGCGGCGACGCCCGCGCACGCCGTGCTCGCATGGATGCGCGAGCTGCTCGAGCACGAGCACGGCGCGTACTGGACCTTCGCGGTGCACACGCCGGGCCTGTCGGCGGTCGGCGCGACGCCCGAACGGCACGTCTCGTCGATCGGCGGCGTGGTCGCGATGAATCCGATCAGCGGCACGTTCCGGCACGCGGCGGGCGGGGCATCCGCCGATGATCTGGTCGCCTTCCTCGGCGACGTGAAGGAGCGCGAGGAGCTCGTCATGGTCGTCGACGAGGAGCTGAAGATGATGAGCGCGGTCTGCCCCGACGGCGGGCGCATGCGCGGGCCGTTCCTGAAGCGGATGTCACGACTCACGCACACCGAATACCTGCTCGAGGGCACGACCGGCCTGGATCCGCGCGAGGTGCTGAGGCGCACGATGTTCGCACCGACCGTCACGGGCTCGCCGATGGGCAACGCGTGCACCGTCATCGCGCGCCACGAGCCGACCGGCCGCGGCTACTACGCTGGCGTGCTGGCGCGGTTCACGCCGGCCCCGGCCTCGCCGTCGGGGTACGACCTCGACGCACCGATCCTGATCCGAACGGCGTACCTCGACGATGCCGGGCGCGTGCGCGTGCCGGTCGGCGCCACGCTCGTGCGCCACTCCGATCCCGCCGGCGAGGTCGCCGAGACCCACGCGAAGGCGGCCGGCGTCCTCGGTGCGATCGGTGCGATCCCCCGATCGGATGCCTCGGGCACGCCGATCGGCGCTCTGGCCGCCGGAGCGACCGACGACCCGCGCGCGACCGCCCTGCTCGCCGACCGCAATCGCACGCTCGCCGCGTTCTGGAGCACCCCGCAGCGCGCCCGCCAGCCGCGAGAGGTCTCAGCACTCGTGATCGACGCGGGCGACGACTTCACCACGATGCTCGCGCACCAGCTGCGGCACCTCGGCCTCGACGCCCGTGTGGTGCCGTGGCACGAGGCGCCCGTCGTGGCATCCGACGAACTCGTCGTGTTCGGCCCCGGCCCGGGTGATCCTCGCAACTCGACCGACCCGCGCATCGCGCGCCTGCGCGAGCTCGTCGCCGCGCGCCTCGAGCAGCGTCGGCCGATGCTGGCCGTCTGCCTCAGCCATCAGCTGCTCGCCCACCTCGCCGGCCTGCCGCTCGAGCCGCTCCCCGCACCGCGCCAGGGGCTGCAGCTGCACGTCGATGTGTTCGGCGAACCGGCCGCGGTCGGCTTCTACAACACGTTCACCGCGGTCGCGCCCGACCGGTCGATCACGCCCGAGCTCGGCCTGGAGGTGGCGGCGGATCCGTCGACGGGTGCGATCATCGCGCTGCGCGGAGCATCCGTCGCGTCGATCCAGGGCCACCTCGAGTCGGTGCTGTCGCCCGACGGGCTGGCGCTGCTCGAACGGCTGGTGGAGGGAGTGCTGGCGCCGGCGCCGCTCGTGTGGTCAGGCCGGTGAGTGCGCAGTACTCGACCGAGCGAGATGCGCGTGCGCAGGTCGCTCCGAGGTCCAGCGTCACCGCCGACGTCGAGGTGGTCTTCTGCCGGCGCGGCCGCACTGCCTAGGATTCGCCTGTGGACCCGAACACACCCTGGACGCCGCCCGCGTCCGTCTTGCCATCGCCCCCGCCGTCGGCAGCCCCGTCGCGGGAAGCGACGGAGCATCCGACGACCGCGTGGACGTCACCCGCGGCCGCCTGGCCCGCGCCCGCCTGGCCCCCGCCCGCCCGGCCCGCGCCGGCTCCGCCCGCGAGCGCACCCGAGGTGCGACTCTCGGGCGCGGCGATCACCGGCATCGTGCTCGCGAGCGTCCTCACGCTCGCGACGGTCATCGGCGCGGGCATCGGCGCCGTGCTCTCGGCGCCGGTGGTCGCGCGCTGGTCGCAGGCGGGGCAGGGCGGGCAGGGCGGCGACCTGTGGGGCGGCGGAATCACCGACGACGAGGCGCAGCCCGCCGTCGAACGGATCTCGTCCGACGAGCTCGAGTTCTGGTTCCCCGCCGCGCTCGAGCTCTACAACGACGGTCGCCTCGACCACCTGTGCGCGGCCGAGCACGAGCTCGGCTGCTGGGAGGTGGCCGTGATCCCCGAGGCGGCGTGCGACCTGATCTCGATCCAGACCTCGTTCTCGAACGACCCCGACGGCGACGGCGAGCTCACACACCAGATCAGCCGCACCGACGTCGCGGCCGGCGAGGCGATCGAGATCGCGTTCGGCGAGGACGACTACGCGTTCGGCTGGATCAGCAACGTCTCGTGCATCGAGTCGTCGCCACCGGCTGACACGACCGCCTCGCTCCCCCGCTAGCGTGGCGCGTCGGCGGGCCGCTAGCGTGGCCGCATGTCGACCGAACGCCACGACCCCGACCGCGTGCTGCACCTCGATCCGGCGGGGCCGCTGGTGTCGACCTCCGATGACACGAGCGACCTGATCGGCGACGCGTGGGCCAACGCGCGCGACACCGTCGCGGTTCCGGTCGCGCGGCTCGACCCGCGGTTCTTCGACCTCGCCTCGGGCTTCGCCGGTGCGGTGGCGCAGAAGTTCGTGAACTACCGCATTCGTCTCGCCGTGGTGGGCGACGTCACCGCCTACGAGTCCGCGAGCCGGGCGTTCCGCGACTGGGTACGTGAATCGAACCGCGGCGATCACGTCTGGTTCGTGGCCGACGAGGCGGCGTTGGCCGAGCGACTCCGCGGCTGAGCCCACCCTGTCGGCTCAGCCGACCCACCCCGCCCTCGACCCGCCGCGCCGGTTCACCCCAGCGGCACGCCGCGCAATCGCATGAACGGCACCGCGTCGATCTGCGTGCCGTCCTGCGACACCTCGTAGTGCAGGTGGCATCCGGTCGCCGCGCCCGTCGCGCCCGTCCAGCCGATCTGCTGCCCGGCCGCGACGTACTGCCCCGGCGAGACGAGGATCCCGCCGTCGACGAGGTGGGCGTACCCCGTCTCGATCGACGAGTTGTGCGAGAGCTTGATGAAGTTGCCCAGGGTGCCGAGTCGTCCGGCGATGAGCACCCGACCGCCCGATGCGGCGAGTACCGGCGCCCAGCATCCCGTGCCGATGTCGGTACCCCGATGGAAGGACTGCGTGCAGCCGCCGGGCGTGCAGATCGGCGCCCGCGGACCGAAGTTGTCGGTGATGCGCCCCTCGGCCGGCTTCGCCCACTCCATCGCGCACGCGACACCGCGCTCCACCTCGATGCCGACCACCTGGGTGCCGCCGAGCACGACCCTGGTGCTCGGCGAGAGCCCCGAGATCGCCGCGGCGACCGGGTACGGGATGCACGTGGTGCGGGTGACGTAGAGCGGCGAGGCGGTGGCTCCGGCCAACGCCGCGCCCGCCAGTGCATCCGCGAATCCGTCGCCCGATGCGAGGAAGACGTTGCGAACCGGAGAATTGCCCGCGAACGCGGCGGTGTTGATCGATGCGGCCGTGAGGTAGCGGTCGAATCCCTCATGCCGCACGACCGAGAACCCGTTCGCCACCAGCGACTGCTGAACGCCGGGGCTCACCGCGCCGGCACCGCCGGCGATGCGAACGGTGCGCACCCCGAGTTGGCGCAACGCCGCGATCGTGGTCGACCGCACGTAGGTCGCGAGCCCGTCGACGAGGAACACCGGCGCCCCGCGGGTGCCACCCGCCGATGATGCGCTGAGCGCGTCGGGGTAGTCGCGGCCGGTCGCGACGTACGCCTCGGTCGCGGCGGAGAAGGCATCGAGCGCGATGCGTTCGGCGGTCTCGTACCGATCACCGCCGTTGATCCGCACCACCCGCGCGGTCGGCACCAGCGCGGCGACTTCGGCGAGCACCTTGTCGGCGATCACGACCGGCCCGCCGACGACGACGACACGAGCCGGCGCCAGCCTCCGGATCTCGTCGCGCGTGACACCGGGCAGGGCAGTCGGCTGGGTGAGCAGCAGCGGCCCACCGGCCCGCGCCGCCGCGGCGGCCGTGCCGAGGGCGTCGGGGAAGTCGGCCCCCGTCGCGAGATAGATGACGGGGACCCCTGCCGAATACCGCTGCGAGACCGTCACCGCGGTGCCGTAGCGGTCGACGCCCGCGAGCCGGTGCACGCCCGGAACGAACTGCGTGATGACGGTCGCGGGCGCCGCGAGCGCGCGGGCGAGGGGGTCGGATGCCCCTGGCAGCTCGGGTAGGCCCGTGGTCGGCGGTACCGTCTCGCTCGGCCGCGGAGTCTTGCTCGGCGGCGCGGTCTCGCTCGGCGGCGCGGTCTCGCTCGGCGGCGCAGTTTCGCTCGGCGGCGCGGTCTGGCTCGGCGGCGCGGTCTGGCTCGGCGGCGCAGTTTCGCTCGGCGGCGCAGTTTCGCTCGGCGGCGCGGTCTGACTCGGCGGTTCGGTCTCCCCGGGCGGGGTCGACGGGGTGGATCCGGTCCCGGAAGGCGGCGTCGACGGCGCCGTATCCGCGGGTGGCGTCGACTCCGCGGCCGACAGACCCATCGCACTTCCGGCGTCGGCCGGCGCGGCGCCGACCCCCGTCATCAGGAGCGTCGCGAACGCGACCGCCCCGATCCGCTCGCGTGCACGCATGCGGCTCCCCCTGCCGTCATGGTGTGCCGCCTACCCCCGTACGCGGGACACCCCGTCCTTCGCAGTGTAGGACGGTCGGGCGCCGCGGTCGACGGGCGGCGTTCCGGCGACCCGCTCGGACGCCACGGGCTCGAGTTCGGTGCGGCCCGGCCACGCAGTGCCTCGGTCGTCCTCACGACGATGCGCGTCAGCCCTTGAGCGGCAGGATCTCGCCGCCGGTCTGGCAATCGGGGCAGTACTGGGCCATGGTGCTCGCGAACGAGAAGTCGCGCACCGCTCCCCCGCACCCGGGGCACGGTTCACCGGTGCGCCCGTGGACCAGCATCGCGTCGACCTTCGCCTGCTTGAGGCGATCGATGGGGATGCCTCGCCGCTCGGCGACGGCCGTGCGCACCACGTCGACCGTGGCGGCGAACAGCCGGTCGAGCGCCTCGACGTCGAGCATCGACGCGTGCGCGACCGGCGAGAGCCGCGCGACGAAGAGGATCTCGTCGGAGTACGCGTTGCCGATGCCGGCGAGCGACTCCTGCTCCTGCAGCACGGCCTTCAGCTGCTTGCGTCGCCCGACGAAGGCGCGGTCGAACTCAGCGCGCGAGAACGCCGGGTCGGCGGGGTCGGGGCCGAGCTTCGCGACCGCCGGCACATCGGCAGGAGTGTCGACCACCCAGCAGCCGAGCGAGACCCAGTCGCCGGCGTCGGTGAGTTCGACGACGATTCCGTCATCGAAGCCGAGCGACAGCAGCGTGACCGCCCCGGCGGGCGCCGCGGCATCCGCCTCGCTCTGGCCGTACCGCGCCCAGCCGTGCCGGCCCAGCGAGACGATCAGGTGCGCGCCGCTGCCGAACCCGACGTCGAGCAACTTGCCGAACCGGCCGACGTGCGCGACCTGCTGCCCCACGAGCCCCTCGGGCGGCCGGCTGCGGGTCTTCACGACACGGAATTCGACCACGTCGACCTCGGCCAGCGCGCGGCCGGTCAACCGTGCGTCGAGCTCGTCGGCGAGGGCCTGCACCTCTGGCGACTCGGGCATGCCCTCAGCCTTGCACGGGCCGCCGACACGCACCAGCAGCACCCCGGCGCACCGGGCGCCCGACGATATGCCGGTCTCGGCATGCCCGCTCGCGTACGGTTGCCGGATGCTCCGACGACTCGCATCCCGCGTCTACTGGGCGTGCAGTCGATGGACGCTCGCCACCGAACCCGCACCCGTCCGCCCCACGGTGCTGATCGGTGCGCCGCACACGTCGAACTGGGACTTCCTGCTCATGCTCGGCATCGCGTGGCGGCTCGGGATCGACATCCGCTGGCTCGGCAAGAAGAGCCTCTTCGCCGGCTGGAGGGGCCCGATCATGCGCGCGCTCGGCGGTATTCCGGTCGACCGGTCCGACCCGGGCCGCGTCGTCGCCGAGGTCGTGGCACGCGTGCGCGCAGGCGAGCGGTTCGGGCTCGTCGTCACGCCTGACGGCACCCGCGGCGCGAACGCCCACTGGAAGAGCGGTTTCTACCGCATCGCCCGCGAGACCGGCATGCCCGTCACGCTGGGCTACGTCGACCGCACGACCATGACGACCGGCCTCGGCCCGACGATCGAGCTCACGGGCGACGTCCAGGCCGACATGGACGTCATCCGCGCGTTCTACGCCGATAAGGCCGGCTTCCGCCCGGAACTGCGCACCGAGCCGCGGCTCGCGTCGGAACTGCCCGACGCCTGAGCCCAGGCGCGCAGCGCCTACCGCGACGCGAAGTCGAGCGACTCGTCGGCGACCGCGATGACGGACCAGATGCCCCCGCCGGCGTCGGTGAACGCGTAGGCCGGCACCACGAGCACGCTGCCGTCGTGCTGCCACTGGGTGGCGAAGCCGAGCCGGGCCTCGACGATCTCGACGTCGTGCACCGGCCACGACACGATCGCACCGGCGGCGGGCACGGCCGGCGGCTCGGTGGGCGGTTCCCACGTCACCGGCACGTCGGGGCTGACCTGGTCTCCGACCGCGACATCGGCTCGGGCCTCGGCGGCGAGCGGCATGACGCCGAGCTGGGCACCGAATCGCGGATCGCTCAGTCGCTCGAACGCCGCCTGCTCGCTCACGATCGGGTAGTCGCCGAGCGGCACCAGCTCGGCCAGCGAGCCCGACGCGGAGTACACGCCGTCGGCGGTGAGCTCGAGCCACCACGCCTGGTCGAGGCGCTGCCCATCGAGCAGCGGCCAGGCCTGCGCGGTCCGGGTGACGGCGCCCTCGTACGTCGGCGCCTCGTACTCGTACGCGTCGGGGTCGTCACCGGCCGCCGCGATGAGCGAGCGCAGTGCGTCGATCGCCGCCTGCTCGGCGGGCGGTTCACCGGTCGGCGTGCACGGCGCATCGGGGGTGTCGCACACCCACGGGTCGACGGAGGGGTTGTAGTACGAGAAGCTCAGCGTGCCGTCGAGTCCGACGGTGAGGGTCGGCCCGGTGCCGTCGTTGGGGCCGACGACCCACGCGCCCGCCGAGACCTCGGCGGTGCCGGCGAGGCCGAGCGCCGCGGCGAGCGCGTTCACGGTCTCGGCGTTCGACCGCGACCGGGCGTCGTAGCCGTAGCCGGCGGCCGTGCCCGATTCGGTCGACAGGCCCGACGCGTGGAACTCGTTCCGCCCCGACCAGCCCGGGTACGCCATCGCGTCGCGCGCCGACATCTTGGCCCCGCCGACGGCGCTGTCGATACCGGGGGTGCCGGCCATCGGGGCCTCCTCGGTGACGCCGCCTTCTCCGAGCGTGATCGGCGGCGCAGCGACCGGCGCCGGCTGCCCGCCCGTCGCGGCGCCCACACCGTAGCCGACCGCGCCGACCACCGCGAGCGAAGCAGCGGCGCCGACGAGCGCGATCCAGCGCGGGCGACGTCGCGCGCGCTCGGTCGCGAGGTCGGCGACGGCGGGCGAGGTCGGGTCGGATGCGTCGAGCGGCACGGGTGCCGCGTCGCTCGCCGCGGCGTCCACCGACGCGACGACGTCGTCGACGAATCCGTCGCGCGGTTCGACACCGGCCGCGGGGTCGGCGGCGCGGAGTCGCTCAAGCGGGTCGAGGTCGTCGTCGTGGTGGGACATGCGGATCACCTTCCGTGGGGCGGGTTCACTGAGGAATGTGTGGCGAACCCGCCGAACCTTGCACCGTTGGCCGCGAGGCAGCGCGCTCAGAACGTCAGCCGCTCGCCCCACGCGTCACGCAGGCGCTTGCGGGCGCGTGAGAGCGCGGCATCCGCCCCTGAGCGCGAGATGCCGAGCACCTGCGCGAGTTCCTCGCCGTCCAGGCCCTCCCACGCGTGCAGCAGCAGGATGCGGCGATCGCGTTCGCCGACGCTCTCGAGCGCGCCGCGCAGTTCGGCGTCGAAGAGTGCGCTGAGCTCGGGATCGCCCTCGACACGATCGGCGGATGCCTCGGGCACGTCGCCGACCGGCAGGTCGACGAGCTTGCGGCGGTGGTTCGCGAGCGTGAATCCGGCCGTCCGGTAGAGCCACGGCAGCACCGCCTCACGCGGCACGTCGTCACGGCGCCGCCACGCGGTCGCGAACACGTCGGCGGCGAGATCGTCGGCGTCCTGGCGGGGCCCGCGGCGCGCGAAGTAGCGCACGAGGGCGGTCGAGTGCTCGCGGACGACGCCGGTGAACCACGCCAGGTCGTCGCTGGTGGCGGGTGCGGCGGTGCCGTCGGACATCGCCACCTCCTCGGTCGGGTCGGCGTCAGCTGCGGTGCTCGCGGTCGTCACACCCTGCTTGTGTCGCGAGTTCCGTGAGTCTTGCACGGGCGCGCACGATGGCGCACGCCTAGGATCCGAGGATGACGGATGCCTCGGGCACGATCATCCTCGTCGAGGGCGACAGCGACCGCATCGCGGTCGAGACCCTGGCCGCCCGGCTCGGCGTCGATCTGCCGCCGGTCGTGCCGATCGGCGGATCGAAGAACGCGCCGCGTGCGATCGCCGCCCATCCCGCGACACGGCTCATCGGGCTCGTCGACGCCGGCGAGCGCCGCGACTTCGAATCGGTCATCGACACCGTGTTCGTGTGCGATCCCGACCTCGAGGCGGAGTTCGTGCGCGCGCTCGGCATCGACGGCACGCTCGAGGTCGTCCGCGAGCAGGGCGAGCTCGATTCGTTCCGAAAGCTCCAGCGCCAGCCCGCCCTGCGCGAACGCCCGATCCAGGTGCAGCTCGCGCGCTTCTTCGGCGGACGCAGTGGCAACAAGCTGCGCTACGCCCGCCTGCTCGCCGAGGCAGTGCCGTTCGATCGGGTGCCGGCGCCGCTTGCGGCGCTGTTCGATGCGGCCACCGCGTGATCGGCTGACGCCGCCGATCATGCCGACGTCACGTCGCGCGGATCACAACTCGGTCCTGCTGCAACCGTCGTCGACGGGTTCGCCGGCGAAGCGGGCGGCGGTCCACGCGACGAGCTGCGGCACGAGCGGCGAGTCGGGCTCGACGAGCGGCACGTGGCCGCGGTCGGCGACGACACGGACGTCGACCCGTGCGCCGGCCGCGCACAGGTCGTCGACGATCGGGGCCTGCGCGTCGAGGACGATGAGGCCGTCGGCACCGCCCTGGCCGAAGAAGACCGGCGCCGAGATCGTGGGCGGCGGGACGTTCTCGGTCAGGCGCGCGCCGAACGCGCCGGTCGTCGGGTCCTCGGCGAGGAGCTCGGGATCCTGGGCAAGCCCGAACAGGGTGACGAGCGACGCGGCCGTCCCCGGTTCCGACAGGCACCGGCTCGCGATGCGGCGAACGGTGACCTCGGCGCCCGGGCGAACGTACTCGCGGGTGGTGACGTCGTCGTAGATCGCGGAGTAGGCGACGACCGTGAAGGCTCCGAAGATGCTGCCGCCGGTGACGTCGGGCAGGTGGTCGACGAGCGCGGGCAGGTTCGCCGCGGGCGCCAGCGCCGCGACGCCGTCGAGCTCGAGCTCGGGCGCGTACTCGTCGGCGAGCGCACCCGTCCACAGCGCGGCGCCGCCGCCCTGCGAATGGCCCCACACGACCGTCCGGTCGCCGAGCCGCGCCCCGTCGAGCTCGGCCGCGGCGCGACGGGCGTCGAGCACCGCGGACGCGCTCGGCGGACCGACCAGGTACGGATGCTGCCCCGGCGTGCCGAGGCCGAGGTAGTCGGTGGCGACGAACGCCCACCCCTGCTCGACGATCTGCGGCAGCAGGAACATCGCTCCCGACTCGAACGGCTGGGCGAGCAGCGAGGGAGCGCACTGCTGGGCGACACCCGTCGTGCCGTGCGCCCAATCGACGACCGGCCAGTCGCCGTCGCCCTCGGCGGGCACCACGACCAGGCCGCTCGCCACCGCCGCGTCGCCCGCGAGATCAGTGGTCGTGTAGAGGATGCGCCAGGCGAGGGCGTCGTCGGGAACTTCGCGCGTGAACGGTTCGGCGCGGATGAGCCGGCCCGGTTCGTCGGGCACGTCGCGCGGCGCCGCGTAGAACTCGTCGACGACGGGGGAACCACCGCGCAGCGTCGCGCTGACCGCTCCCGCGCCGATCGCGACGACCAGGGCGAGCACGGCCGCGATCGTGCGCGCCCAGCGGGCGAACACCGTCGGCGGAGCATCCGTCACCGTCGTGCGGGCGGTGCCTCGCACCGCGTGCCAGAACTCCAATGCACCGATGATGATGAGCCGGGCGCCGAAGACGACCGCGACGACGATGAGCGTGATGTCGGGCCACAGCAGTGCGAGCAGGCCGAACACGATGCCGGCCGCCCCGAGCAGGGCGGCGGCCACGCGGGCGTCGACCGTCCGGCTCGCGCGGAACGCCGAGACCGCCGAGAGCACGCCGTTCACGATGAGCCCGATCGCCACCACGACGGCGAGCGCGCGCACCGTCAGCCCCGGCCAGGCGAGCACGGCGACGCCGAGCACGACCCAGATCGCCGCCATCAGCAGACGCCACCGCGGCGTGCGCGCGCCGTCGCCGTGCTCGCCGTCGTGCTCGCCGCCGTGCTCGCCGCCGCCGGCGGCCTCGAGGATGCCCGTGAGGATCAGGCCGGCGCCGATGAGGATCGCCAGCACCCCGAGCGCGGTCGTCGGTCGCACGAGGATGACGGCGCCCAGCACGATCGCCACGACGCCGACCACCGCCCGCACCCAGCGCGGGAGCGTCGGGAACCAGTCGCGGATCCGTCGCCATGACGCCATCTGCTCCCCCATCGCCCGACGATCGATCCGATGCTAGCGACCACGGCCGCGCAACCGTCGGCGACCTTCCGCGTCGAACCCGTTCGGCGCGCCGGCGGCCGGGCGCGCCGGCGGCCGGGCGCGCCGGCGGCCGGGCGCGCGCCCTATCTGGTCGCGCCGACGATCCCGAGCACGAGCGTGACGACACCGACGAGGAGGAACACGACCCCGACCCATCCGACCGCCCGCGCCGACAGCGACCAGCGCCGGGTCGCCCCGAGCCCCTTCGACTCCTGCTGCCGCGAGCCCTTGGCGAGGTCGTCGCGTTTGACGACGAGCAGCGCGCCCCAACCGATGGCGAGCACGCTCCAGATGAAGGCGAAGATCAGTCCGGCGTCCACCGCACCATCATGGGGTATCGCCGCGCGGGAGCCCAATCGCCCGCGCGCTGGCGCACGCGTCAGTCGAACATCGGAGTGAGGAACCGGCGCTCGTACCGCCGGATGCACCTCGTCTCCTGCGCGAACCGGTACGCCTCCGCGCACTCGGCGTCGGTCGCGGCGGCGATGCGGTACTGCTCGTAGTCGGCGAGCGAAGGGAATGTGAAGAGCGCGTACGCCACGTCGCTGTCGCCCTCGCTCGGCAGGAAGTACCCGTGGTGCGTGCCGCCCAGCCGGTTCACGAGCCGGATCCACCTCCGCCCGTACTCCTCGAAGTCGGCGAGCCGATCGGCGTCGATCTCGTACCGCAGGTGGATGGTGATCATGCGTGCTCGGTGACCTTTCCGTGTTCGACCTGCCAGCGCCGGTCGAGGCGCACGTGCTCGAGCATGCGCCGGTCGTGCGTGACGAGCAGCAGCGTGCCCTCGTAGCCGTCGAGCGCCTGCTCGACCTGCTCGATAGCGGGCAGGTCGAGGTGGTTCGTGGGCTCGTCGAGCACGAGCACGTTCACGCCGTGCGCCTGCAGCAGGGCCATGCCCGCGCGGGTGCGCTCGCCGGGCGAGAGCGCGTCGACCGGACGCAGCACGTGGTCGGCCTTGAGGCCGAACTTCGCGAGCAGCGTGCGCACCTCGCCCGAGCTGAGATCGGGCACGAGCGCCTCGAACGCGCCGGCGAGCGGTTGGCCTCCCGCGAGCTGCGAACGCGCCTGGTCGATCTCGCCGACCGCGACCGACGACCCGAGGCTCGCCCGGCCCGCATCGGGCGCGATGCGCCCCAGCAGCAGCCCGAGCAGCGTCGACTTGCCGGCGCCGTTGGGTCCGGTGAGGCCGATGCGGTCGCCGCCCGAGACCTGCAGCGAGATCGGCCCGAGGGTGAAGTCGCCGCGGGTGACGGATGCCTCGGCGAGGGTCGCGACGACGGCCGACGACCTTGGTGCCCGGCCGATGGTGAACTCGAGCTTCCACTCTTTGCGCGGCTCCTCGACCTCGTCGAGGCGTGCGATGCGGCTTTCCATCTGGCGCACCTTCTGCGCCTGCTTCTCGCTCGACTCGGTCGCTGCCCTGCGACGGATCTTGTCGTTGTCGGGCGATTTCCTCATGGCGTTGCGCACGCCCTGGCTCGACCATTCCCGCTGCACGCGCGCGCGTCCGACGAGGTCGGCCTTCTTCGCGGCGAACTCCTCGTACTCCTCGCGGGCGTGCCGGCGAACGGTCTCGCGCTCGTCGAGGTAGGCATCGTACCCGCCGCCGTAGAGCCGGTTGGAGTGCTGCGCCAGGTCGAGTTCGAGCACCTTCGTCACGGTGCGAGCGAGGAACTCGCGGTCGTGGCTGACGAGCACCACCCCGCCTCGCAGCCCGGTGACGAAGGATTCGAGCCTCGCCAGTCCGTCGAGGTCGAGGTCGTTCGTCGGCTCGTCGAGCAGCACGAGGTCGAACCGCGAGCAGATGAGCGCAGCCAAGCCGACCCGGGCGGCCTGTCCGCCCGAGAGGCCGGTCATGAGCGAGTCGGCGGTGACCGCCGAGCCGTCGCGCGCGCCGTCGGCCGAGCCGACGGTGAGCCCGAGCTCGGCGAGCACGCCCGGCAGTCGTTCGTCGAGGTCGGCGGCACCCGAGGCGAGCCAGCGTTCGAGCGCGACCGAGTACTCGTCGGCCGGGTCGACGCCGTCGGGCACGTCGGTCACGGCCAGAAGTTCGGCCGCGGCATCCAACCGAATGGATGCCTCGGTGCAGCCCGTGCGCCGGGCGACGTACTGCGCGATCGTCTCGCCCTCGACACGCTCGTGCTCCTGCGGCAGCCAGCCGACGAACGCGTCGGCGGGGGCGAGCGCGACCGTGCCCGCCAGCGGGGCGATCGCACCGCCCAGGATGCTCAGCAGCGTCGACTTGCCGGCGCCGTTGGCACCGACGACGCCGATCACGTCACCCGGCGCGACCGTCAGGTCGAGCTGCTCGAACAGCGTGCGGTGCGCGTATCCGCCGGCGAGCCCGTGGGCAACGAGGGTTGCAGTCACCGCTCAACCCTAGGCCGGTGCGTCGCCACCCGCGCACCCGCACGCGTCTCGCGGCGTGTCGGCATGCCCCGTGCGGCGGCCTCGCGCTCGGCTCGCTCAGGTGCAGTCAGGACGGCAGTCGCGTTGCGAGAGCGCGTCGATGAGCACCGTGCTCAGGTCCTCGGGCTTCGTCGCCGTGTACGCGGCGCCGCCGGTCGCGTTCGCGATCTGTTGCAGCGCGGCCATGTCGGTGTCAGGGCCGATGCCGACCACGATGACGGGGACGGGCCGCTCGCGATCGTCGAGCCGCTCGAGCTCAGCCACGAGCGTGGGCAAGTCGATGCCGTTCTCGTCCTCGTTCCTGCCGTCGGTGAAGAGCAGGACGGTGTTGATCTTCTCGGCGTCGTAGGAGTCGCGAACGCGCTGCACTGCGGCGAGGGTCGTGTCATACAAGCCGGTCGCGCCGCCGAGTCGCTGCGGGAGCGAGTCGACGATGCGCTGAACGTCGGCGAGGTGTGCGGCGTTGCCCAGTGGTTCGATCGGGGCCAGATCCTCGTAGTCGAGCTCGCCGTTGCGCGCCGTCGAGAAGACCCAGACGCCCAGCTGCACTTCGCCCGAGAACTTCGCCAGCGCACCGCCCGCCGCCTGCTGGAAGATATCGATACGACGCAGGCCGTTGTCGGCGGGCTCCTCCATCGAGCCCGAGACGTCGATCACCGCCAGCATGCGGGACCGCAGCGAGAACACGGCCCACGCCTTCAGGAGTTCGACCTGGCCCCCGCCGTCCCAGCCTCGGGCCGGCATCGGCGCGGCCGAAGACAACCCCTCGATCTCGATGTAGCCACTGCCGTTCGGAGCACGGAAGCCCGCGGCACGGAAGATCCGCGACGAGGTGCGCAGCGAGTCGTGGAACGTCTTGATGAGTTCCTTGTGCCCCCGTGTACCGGCGGCGACGGCGATGAACGGGTAATCGACGGCGACCGTGCCCTCGGGTGGGTACGCCACGGTGAGCAATTCCGAATCGTCGTCGAGGTTGTGCTGAGCGACGAGCACCTCGCTGGTGATGACGACGGTCGGCTCCGACAATGACGGCACCGAACTGAACGCCGCTTCGGTCGAGGCCGGGATCGACTTGGTCAGTCCGACCATCGCGGCCGAGAACTGCCGAGCATCCGCATCCGACGAGCGCGCCTTCAGCGCCAGGAGTCCGGCCAGGCTCGGCGCCGAGACGGTCGGATCGGGGAGTATCGCTGTCAGACCGCCGTCGAGTATGCGCTCCCACGTCACGGGTTCTGCGGCGATGGCCTGCGCACTCGACGCCGGCGCGGCGAACACGACGGGCGAGGTCGCGATCGATCCGCGGGATTCGATCGACGGGGCCGGGCGCCCGAGCGATCGGGAGAGACCGACGGCCCGTTCGATCCAGACGCTCGAGTCGGGCAGCCACACATCGGCGTCGAGTCCGCCGGCGGCCACGAGCGCGACGGTGTCGGCCGCCGTCTGCGAACGGATCACGGTACGGATGCAGCCGTCGTATTCGGCGTCGAAGTCGGCCGCGATCTGCTCGACGACGGGTACGACGGATGGGTCGGCGACGACGGTGAACTCGTCGACCGAGGGGCAGCCCGCTTCTGCTGACGCGAGCAGCGGCGACAGGCTGCCGCCGATCCAGATGAGCCCGCCGGTGATGACGATGACCGCGGTGAGGGCGATCGCCATGATCGGCAGAAGACGGGGCCGCGACCAGCCGTCGGTCTTGGTCGGAGCGGGGGTGCTATGACGACCCAACGGAGTGCTCCTTCCTGGCGGCCACCGAGCGGGCGCTCGACCGGGACCGGACGATCCCGCGCTCCAGTGCACGACAACGCATCGTGTTCATCGATCGCACCCCTTCCGCTTCGTTGCGTACCGGTCTGTATCGCCGCCACCTTCGGTTCTGACCGCGCGGGCCGTCGATGCTCCTCGGTTCGACGGCCCGCGCGGTCACGGTCGCAGCGTGGTCACTCTCGTCTGCGCGCGAGCACGGCACGCTGGAGGAGCACGAACACCAGCAGGATTCCGCCGGTGATGATGGTGGTGGCCTCGGGCGGAATGCCGCCATCGCGGGTGATCAGCACATTCATGAGACCGAGCACGAGCGCACCGATCACCGAGCCGAGCACGAAGCCGACTCCACCGGTGAGGAGCGTGCCACCGATCACCGTCGCGGCGATCGCGTCGAGCTCCCACCCGATGCCGGTGATGTTCTGAGCGCTGCCCAGCCGGGCGGTGTAGACGACCGCGGCGATGCCGGCGAGCGTGCCGCTGATGACGTAGACCCACACCTTCGTCTTCGGCACAGGAAGCCCCATGAGCCCGGCCGACTGCTCGGATCCGCCGATCGCGTAGACCGTGCGGCCCATGCGGGTTCGGTGGAGCACGAAGAAGGCGATGATCACGATCCCGAAGGCGATGATGACACCTGGTGTCACGACGAGGTCGTTGACCTTCGGTCCGTCGATGAGCTTCATCTGCGCGGCGAGGATCCTGACCGGCGAGTCATCGCCGATTCGCTGGGGTACCGTGCTCAGCATCGAGGCCAGGCCCCGACCGAGGAACATCATCGCGAGCGTCGCAATGAACGGCTGCACGTTGTAGTACTGGATCAGAATTCCCGAGACGGCTCCGAAGGCCGAGCCGCTCACGATCATGATCAGCACGGCGAGCCACGGGTTCCATCCGGCGTTGATCAGCATGACGCCGGCGACGCTGCTGAACGCGATGATGGCGCCCACGGAGAGGTCGATGCCGCCCGTCAAGATCACGAAGGTGAGACCGACCGCGAGGATGATGAGGTGCGCGTTGTTGATCAGCAGGTTGGACACGGTGCTGGCCTGCACGATGCGCCCATAGGCGATCTCGCCGTAGATGATCATCCCGATGAAGATCACGACCGCAGCCGCCGTGGGCAGCAGATCCAAGTGCAGTCTCATCCAGTGGCGGAAGCCGGATTCGGTCGGCTGTTCACTGGCGTGCGGAGGGAGGGTGGTAATGGTCATGCGGGGACGACCTCCTTCTTCGGAGTCCGCGGAAGGCGGCGCTGGCGGAACATCTGCTGAACCCGCTCGGACTGCAGGAGGCACAGGATGACGATGACGACGGCTTTGAACGCAGGCGTCGCCGACGAGGAGATTCCGAGGAACACGATGGTCTTGTCGAGGGTCGCGATCAGCAGGGCGCCGACGACGGCACCCGTGATGCTGAACTTGCCGCCGGCCAGCGAAGTGCCGCCGATGACGACAGCGAGAATCGCGTCGAGTTCGAGTTGGTATCCGGTGCGCGAAACGTCGACGGTCATGACGCTCGCCGTCGCGAACACGCCGGCGATGCCTGCGAGAACGGCGCTGACGATATACACCGTCATCAAGAGGCCGCGACGGTTGACCCCCGCCAGCCGAGCGGCCTTCGGGTCCATTCCCACCGCCTCGAGCATGAGCCCGAGCGCGCTGCGCCGTACGAGCAGGCCGACGGCGATCACGACGAGGATCGCGAGCAGGAAGACGACGGGCAGGCCGAGCACGTAGCCGTTCGCGATCCACCGGAACGCGTCGTTGTGGGCCGCGGTGTTCTGGCCGCCCGTGATGACCTTCGCGAGTCCACGACCCGCGAGCATGATGACGAGCGTGCTGATGAACGGCTGCAGGCCGACGACCGAGACGAGGACGCCGTTGACGACGCCCAGCACGGCGCTCACCGCGATGGCGAGCCCGAAGGCCGCGAAGGCGGCACCCACCGAGTCGGGCGCGTCCGCGGCTGCGAGGAACTCCATCGAGACGGCGCCGGCGACGACCATCACCGATCCGACGGAGAGATCGATCCCGCCTGTTGCCACGACCAGGCACATGCCGACCGCGATCATGAGGATCGGCGCCGACGCGCGGAGGATGTCGATCAGGTTGCCGACGAGGTTGCCGCTCGTCGGGTTGACGGTGACGGCCAGGTAGCCGGGATCTTTCAGGACGTTCACGAGGAGCAGCAAGAGGATCGCCACGCCCCCCCAGAAATACGGCGTTCGCACCAGCTCGGTGAAGAAGCGGGACGATCGGGTCGGGGTGTCGCTCATCGAGCGGCCTCCTTGGCGTTGGCGTCCTTCACGAGGGCAGCGACGGCGGCGCCGTCGTTCTCCTCTGCGATGGCCGTGACGATTGACTCTGCGGTGATGTCGGGACCATTGACGATCTCGGCGATCTTACGATGGTCCTTGAGGACGACGATACGATCGCTCAATCGGACGACCTCCTCCAACTCGGAGGAGATGAAGACGACGGAGACGCCCTCATCGGCAAGCCCGATGACCCGCTCTTGGATCTCGGCTTTCGCGCCGACGTCGATCCCTCGCGTCGGCTCGTCGAGGATGAGGATCTCGGGCTTGGTGGCGAGCCAGCGACCGAGCAGCACCTTCTGCTGATTCCCACCCGAGAGATTTCTGATGGCTCGGCTGGGGTCGGCAGGGCGCACGTTCATCTCGGCGAGGTACTTCGAGACGATCGCATCCTTCTCGCGGCGCGAGAGCGGTCGCGCCCAGCCGCGCTTGGCCTGTACCCCGAGGATGAGATTCTCGCGAACGCTCAGATCGCGGATGATCCCCTCGTCGCGGCGGTTCTCACTCGAGAAGGCGATCCGCGACGACATCCCGGCGGCCGGGGTGTGGATATCGGTCTTGCGGCCGCGGATCTCGACGTCGCCGCCATCGGGGCGATCCGCGCCGTAGACGAGTCGCGCGAGCTCGGTGCGACCCGAGCCGAGCAGCCCGGCGAATCCCACGATCTCGCCACGGTGCAACTCGAGGTCGGTCTCGTCGATCGCACCCTTGCGGCCGATGCCCCGCGCACGGTAGATCGGCGCCTCGTCGTGCAGGTGCTCGCGTCGAGCGCTCTGCGAGTCGAGGGCGCGAAGCGCTGCGATGTCTTTGCCGATCATCTTCGCGATCAGCTGGGCACGGTCGAGCTCGCGCGGCAGGTATTCGCCGACGAACCCGCCATTGCGCAGCACGGTCAGCCGGTCGCTGATCGCGTACACCTGATCGAGGAAGTGCGAGACGAACAGGATGGCGACACCTTGGTCGCGCAAGCGTCGGATGATCTTGAAGAGCTGCTCGACCTCGTTCGCATCGAGGCTCGACGTCGGCTCGTCGAGAATGAGTACCTTCGGGTTGGTGACCATCGACCGGCCGATCGCGACCAGCTGCTGCAGGGCGAGCGACAGCGAGCCGAGCGGCTGCCGCGGATCGAGGTAGCCCAGACCGAGCTTTTCGAGCACGAGGGATGCCTGGCGGTGCGTCGCACGCCACTTGATGCCGAACAGCCCGCGAACCTCGTGCCCGAGCATGACGTTCTCGCCGATGGTGAGGTTCGAGCAGAGGTTCACCTCTTGGTACACGGTCGAGATGCCGGCGTTCTGCGCGTCGGACGTTCCAGTGAATCGGCGAGCACCGCCGGCGACGAGGATCTCGCCTTCGTCGATCTTGTAGACGCCCGTGAGCGCCTTGATGAGGGTGGATTTCCCTGCGCCGTTCTCCCCCATGAGGGTGTGGACTTCACCTTGGAAGAGGCGGAAATCCACGCTGTCGAGGGCCTTCACCCCGGGGAAGGAAATCGAGATGCGCTGCATCTCGACGATCGGATGCGATCCTGTCATCGCAAGCTCCAGTTCTTGTTCCGCGGCCACGGTTCGTGCGCGCGGGTGCAGATCGGTCAGGTGCGGGGTTCCACCTGTTCGAGTGGAACCCCGCACCCGCGGTCGGCCGGCCTCCCGGCGTTGCGGTTAGAACTTGCGATCGGGTAGGGCCGTCGCAGCCGCCTCGGGCGAGTCGAAGGTCTCGCTCGGGACGATGATGTACGACTCGACCGAGCCGCCGTCGAGGATGGTGCTGACGACGTCGAGAGCGGTCTCACCGAACAGGGGGTTGTACTCGGCGACGAAGCTCAGCTTGCCGTCTGCGAGCGCCTGGAGCGCCGACTTCGTGCCGTCGATCGTCGCGATCTTCACATCGACGCCCGGGACGAGCCCGGCCTCCTCGACGGCCTGCACCGCGCCGAGACCCATCTCGTCGTTCTGTGCGAACACGAGCTGGATGTCGTTGTTGTTCGACTTCAGCACCGTCTCGAACACGCTCTTGGCCTCTTCGGTCGACCAGTTGGCGGTCTGCGCGCCGACCTTCACGAACGACGATTCGCCGCCGATCACTTCGTCCCAGCCTTCATTGCGCTCGTTCACGACCGAGACGCCGGCCGGACCCTCGAGCACGAAGTAGTTGCCGCCGTCGGGGAACGCCTCGAGCGCCCAGTTGGCGACCGACTTCGACACCTCGATGTTGTCGGGGGCGATGCGAGTGACGTAGAGGTCGGTGTCGTTGGGCTCGATGCCGCGGTCGAGCAGGATGACCGGGATCTCGGCCTCCTGTGCGCGCTTGAGCGAGTCCTCCCAACCGGTGGCCTCGGTCGCGGACAGCAGGATCACGTCGACGCCCTCATCGACGAAGGACGTGAATGCGTCGATCTGCGACTTCTGGTCGAGGTTGGTCGCGGGTGCGTACTTCAGGTCGAAGCCGGCGTCCTTGGTGAACGTGTCCTGGATGTTCTGCTCGTTCGCCTCTCGCCACGCGCCCTCGGGGCCGACGGCGACGAAGCCGATGGTCGTCAGGTCGTCACCCCCGGGCTCGTCGGGACCGTCGGCGGCCGGCGAGCACGCGGCCAGTCCCAACGCGAACGCGCCGGCGGCCGCGAGGCCCAGAACCTTGGTGAATCGCCTCTTTGCGGACATTGAATCTCCTCCTTGAGATGCCATCGGGATGGGTGGGGCCCGTGGCTCGGCTGGGTCAGCCGGATCTGTGATTGCGGCACCCGAATCTCGCTCAGCTGCCTTCTCGGATGTTACCGGAAACATTCTTCTGCGCACAAGCAACTGCAGAAAGAAAGGGCGTAACGAACCACTCCGGTTGTTACCGAGAACAGACCAGAGGCGTTACGCCCGGTGGCGGGGCGGGAGGATCGACTATTCGGATGCGTCGTGGTCGGCTGCGATCATCTCGACGATGCTGTCCGCAGTGACTCCGGGTCCGTTGCTGAGTTCACCGATCTTCTCGCGGTCCTTGAGGACGATGATGCGATCGCTCAGCCGCACCACTTCCTCCAGTTCCGAGGAGATGAAGAGCACGGCGACTCCGTCCGCGGCGAGTTGCGCGATCCGTGCTTGGATGTCGACCTTGGCTGCGATATCGATTCCGCGCGTGGGTTCGTCGAGGATGAGCACCTTCGGCCGCGTGGCGAGCCATCTGGCGAGCAGCACCTTCTGCTGCGCGCCACCGGACAGGTACTTGACCGGGATGTCGGGGCGAGGCGTGTGGATTCGGAACGCGTCGATGCACCATTCCACGAGATCGTCGCGCTCGGCTTTCGTCAGGGGTCGCGCCCACCCGCGCAGCGCCTGCAATGCGAGCACCAGGTTCTCGCGCATGCTGAGCTCGCCGATGATGCCGCCGTCCCGCCGGTTCTCGCTCGACATCGCGATTCGCTGTCTGATGCCCGATCCGGGCGTCGGGATGCTCGTCGGCCGCTCGTTGAGAAAGAGCGACCCGGAGTCGGGGCGTTGCGCACCGCTCATCAATGATGCGAGCTCGGTTCGCCCGGAACCACGTAGGCCTGCCAGGCCGACGATCTCGCCTCGATGCAACTCGATGTCGGTCTTCTCGAGATCTCCCCGACGTCCGAGCGAGACCGCTCGATAGACCACCGGCCCCTCGGGGTCGTGCGAATGCGCCTTGCGCTGCGATGTGATGGCCCGGAGTCCGACGATGTCCTTGCCCATCATCTTCGAGATGAGGTCGGCACGGTCGAGTTCGCGCGTCAGGTACTCTCCGACCCTTCTGCCGTTGCGCAGTACGGTCATCCGGTCGCTGATGGCGTAGACCTGTTCGAGGAAATGCGAGACGAACACGATGGCGACGCCCCGGTCTCGCAGCCGCCGCACGACCGCGAAGAGCCGGTCGGCCTCTCGGGCGTCGAGACTCGAGGTCGGCTCGTCGAGCACCAGCACCCGAGGGTGCGCGACCATCGCTCTCGCGATCGCGACGAGTTGGCGGACCGCCGGTGTGAGATAGGCGAGTTTCAGCTTCGGATCGAGATCCTCGAGACCGAGTTCGGCGAGCATGCTGCGCGCCTGTGCGCGAGTGCGGCGCCAGTCGATTCCGAGCCGCCCGCGAGCCTCATGCCCGAGCATGACGTTCTCCAGCACGCTCAGGTTCCGAACGAGGTACTCCTCCTGATAGACGGGCTCGATGCCCACTGCGCGGCTCTCGGAGGCGTTCGCGAGTCTCCGCGGGATGCCGTCGACGCGTATCTCACCGCTTTCCACGGGAGTCGCGCCGGTCAGCGCCTTGATGAGCGTGGACTTGCCGGCGCCGTTCTCGCCCATGATCGCGTGGACCTCGCCGGGATACAGGCGCAGGTCGACCCCGTCCAGGGCGAGCACGCCCGGAAAAGCGACGGTGATCGACATCATCTCGATCACGGGCGGAACATCTGTGGCAGTCATCTTCGAGTCCATCAGATCGGGGAAAGGCAAGAATAGCCCGGGTGCGCCTCGAACGCTCGCGCCGGAAACCATCTGTGACGCGCGCGGCCCCTCCGACTCGGCCGCTTCATCTCAGTTGGCGGGGAGCCGCGGTCGACTGCCGGATGACGAGGTCGGCGGGAATCTTGGTGCGTTGGGGAATCTCGAGCCCCTCCAACGACGCTCGGAGGACATCGACTGCTTTGATTCCGAGCGCGCGGAAGTCCTGCCTGACCGTCGTGAGCGGGGGAAGGAAATGACGGCTTGCGGGAAGGTCGTCGAACCCGACGATGCTGATGTCCTCGGGCACGCGGTATCCCTTGTCGTGGAGGCCGTGGATGGCGCCGAGAGCCATGTCGTCGTTTCCCGCGAAGATCGCGGTGTATTCGGGCAGCCGCTTCAGGCTGCTCGCGAACTCATAGGCGAAGTCCGCCGACCAATCGCCGATGACGATCGGCCGCTCACGGATCCCCCATCCTTTCGCGCGTGCATGGAACGCGCGTTCGCGGGTTCGTGCGTCGAGCCAGTCGAGCGGGCCCGCGATGTGGAGGATGTCGCGGTGCCCGAGCGTTGCCAGGTGATCGACCGCGAGGTCGGTTCCCCCTTGCTGGTCGACCGAAACGGTGAGAAAGCTCGGATCGCTGTCTGCTTTGATCACCAGCACCGGGACGGGGATGCTGATCTTGCGAAGCGCAGAGACCGACGACGATCGCGGCGCCACGACGCAGAGGGCGTCGACGCCCTGACCGGTGAGATGATCGACGGCGTCTTGCGGCGTCATCGCGTCGTCATCGCGAAGCGCGACGGAGGTCACCGAGTACCCCGACTCGCGTGCCGCGAACTCGACTGCTCGGAGGGTACTGGTCGGGCCGAACTCGACAGCGCTCTCGACCATGACGCCGATCCGTCGCGTGCGTCGCGTCGTCAGTGCACGCGCGGCCAGATTCGGGCGGTAGTTGAGCTCCTCGATCACCTCGAGCACGCGCCGGCGAGTGGCCGGACGGATGTTCGGGTAGTCGTTCAGCACCCGCGACACGGTCATGTGCGAGACACCAGCGATCGCCGCGACCTGCCGGATGTTCGGCTGATCGGAACTCGCGTTCGACGTCAATCACTCTCCGATCATCGGAACCTGACCGCCGCATACGCCCCAGAGTCTGGAGTCGCCGCGCGGCACCGGCTTCGGTCGCTCGGGCGGTCTGGAAATGGTTCGCCCAGCATACCGAGCAGGGATGGCATCTCAGCTTCGACGTGGTCGGGAAGCCGGAACCGCGGTCGTGCGGAATGCCCCGCACGACCGCGGCCTCCGGCCGTCGGACCGTCACGTCATGCGGCGGCGCGGAGCCATTGCTGGTTGTTGCCGTTGTTGCAGTCGTAGATCTTGATGATGGTGCCGTTGGCGGTCGACCAGCCGGGTACGTCGAGGCATCGTCCGGATCGTCGGTCGACGATCTGCACGTACCCGTTGCTGGTGCTGCGCAGGGTGAATTGCTGGTTGGTGCCGGTGTGGCAGTCGTACTGCTGGACCTCGGCGCCGTTGGCGGTGCCGGCGACATCCAGGCACTTGTTCGAGTGCACCGAGCGGATCCGTACGTAGCCGCTGCCGGCGTCTTCGAACTTCCACTGCTGCCAGGCTCCGCCGTTCCAGGCGTACTGGCCGACCTTCGCCCCGTTCGAGGTGTTCGGGTTCTGCACGTCCAGCACCAGACCGCTGTGCCGATTCGTCACCCGCTCACCACCCGACGCACCACCACCGGGAGCCGTGTAGTCGGTGTCGAGGATGACCGTGCCATGGCGGCAGCCCGAGCACCCGACCTGCGAGAGCCCGCTCCACGACACCAGGTCGGAGCTCGTCGACGTCCACATGCCGCCGCTCGGGTAGCGGTCGATGTAGGCGCGATAGGTGCCATTCGACAACTGAACGATCGACGGGCCTTCGTGGTACTGCTGCCACTGGTTGCCCTGGTTCGTCCAGCTGGTGAAGTTCGTCGAGGTCCAGCGCTCGATCCACTTGCTCGTCTCGTTCTTGACGAAGGCGTGGTAGGTGCTGCCCCGCTTCACGATGTAGGTGTCGATGTGATTGGTGGGGATGCCCAACCGGGTCGGGCTGCTCCACGAGGTGAGCCCGCTGTTCTGCGCGGTGTAGACGTAGGGAGTGAACTGGTGGTCGGACGTGCCGAGACTCACGACGACGCGCACGGTGCTGCCTTCGACGTAGAACTCGGGCGCCCACGTGTACGCCGTTCCGCTCACTCCGGCGTTGACGCTCGCGACGTGCGTCCAGTCGACCAGGTTGGTGCTCCTGGCGATGTTGAAGTGGGTCGACTGCGTCGTCCACGACTGCACGGTGTAGGCGACGTAGTAGACGCCGTCGCGTTTGATGATGCTCGGATCGCGCAACGCGCCGCTCGGGCCCCGGAAGTTGGTGTCGCGCAGCACGCTGAAGTTCGCGGCGTCGCTCGAGGTGTACACCCACAGTTCCTGGTCGGCGGCGCCGTCTCCCTTGAACGTCGTGTAGATGTACGCCGTTGCGGCCTGGGCGGGCGCGGCGCTCACCACGGCGAGCCCCATGCCGAGCAGCGCGGCGCTCACGAGCGCGATCAGGCGGGAGAGCCACCTGATGGGCGGGCGAGCAGGTTTCGTCATCTTCGACTCCTTCGTCGCAGGCTCGCGGTTGCGGTCATACCCGAGGTTCGCGCCCGCGAGCCGCATCGGGCGTCGGTGCGGAAGCGACCAGCGTCGCCCGCGCGACCTCGGCGGCGAGAAGACGCTTCGCCGGTCTGAATGTTAGCGGGAACATCCGGTGAACGACAAGAGAAGCCGGAAACCTTGCCGAAATGTCGCCGCAACCCCTACATTGGTCGCTGTTACCGCTAACAAGGACGTTAGGCCAGTCGCGCGGACCGAGGTTCTCTCCGACCGAGCGGCCCTCGCCGCCTCGGAACGCATCGGCATCCCGCCCCGGCGCGAAGCGTCCTCCCCAACGGAAGGAACCTCGCACTCATGTGGAAACACGTGCCCCGGCTGCTCGCAACCCTCGCCGCCGCCGTCCTCCTCGCCGGCACCTGGACAGTCACCGCGCCCGAACGAGCGCAGGCGCTCGATCCATTCACCGGGTACCTGATGGCCCACTTCACGGGGGAATCGGCGAACGGTGAGCAGATCTACTTCGCCCACAGCCGCGACGGCCTGAACTGGACCGACCTCAACGCCGGCCAGCCCGTGCTGTTGTCCACCGTCGGCACCCGCGGCGTCCGCGACCCCGCGCTCGTGCGATCTCCGAACGGCGACCGCTACTGGATCATCGCGACGGACCTGCGGATCGCGAGCGGCACGACGTGGGAGCAGGCCGCGAACCAGGGCAGCAAATCGCTCGTCGTCTGGGAGTCGACCGATCTCGTGAACTGGTCGGCGCCTCGCCTCGTCGGCGTCGCGAACGGCATCTCGGGGGCGGGCGACGCATGGGCGCCCGAGGCGATCTACAACCCCGCCACCGGCGATTACGTCGTCTATTGGGCGACGAACTCCGCGCGGAACGGCGTGACGAAGCATCGCATCTGGTACTCGCGCACCTCCGACTTCCGCACATTCACGGCACCGCAGGTCTACATCGACCGCAGCGGCAGCGCAGCGACGATCGACACCCAGATCATCGAGGTCGCGAACAGCGTCGGCGGATACCGGTACTACCGCACCTCGGCCGACGGCGTCATCGCCTCGAACGGCGACATCACCGTCGAGGCATCCAATTCGATCCTGGGGTCGTGGACGAGCCTCGGCAACCTCCGTCACCTGAACATCTCGAACGCGGGCTTCGGCAACGCGGTCGAAGGGCCGATGTGGATGCGGTTCAACGGCCGTGACGAGTGGGCCTTGTGGCTCGACCAGTACGGCACGGGCCGGGGCTACATGCCGATCACCTCGACCAACCTGGGCAGCGTGCAGAACTTCCGCACCGCCTCGGGGTACAGCCTGGGCAGCAATCGCAAGCGGCACGGCACGATCCTCAACCTGACCGCGGCCGAGGAGAGCCGAGTGCTCGCCCGCTGGGGCTCCGCCGGTGAGCGGGTGACGAATCGGCACAGCGGTCTGGTGCTGGACGTGCAGAACCCGAACACCTCGAACGGGGCGAAGGTGGGCCAGTACGCCTGGAACGGCGGAGCCTGGCAGCAGTGGAAGTTCGAAGACGCCGGCAGCGGCTACGTACGGATCCGCTCGGTGCACTCGAACAAGTGCCTGGATGTCGCCGGCACCGCCAACGGCGCCGAGGTCCAGCAGTACGACTGCCACACCGGCACCAACCAGCAATTCACCCTGCGCAGCACCAGCAACGGGTACGTGCAGATCGTCGACCGACGATCCGGACGATGCCTCGACGTGCCCGGCTGGTCGACCGCCAACGGCACCATCATCAAGATCTACGACTGCAACAACGGCAACAACCAGCAATGGCTCCGCGCCGCCGCATGACGCGCTGAGCGTACGAGCACCGAACACCCACCACCAATCAATCCGCGGAGGGCCTCGCCCCTCCCCATCCCCAAGGACGTGAGATGGAACACCTCTCGAATCCGCGGCGCATTGCGCGCCGAGGGCTGTGGCGCACGATCGTCGCCACCCTGGCGGCAGCAGCCGTGATGCTGTCGGGGCTCGTCGTCGCCAGTCCGGCGGCGGCCGCCTCGACGAGCTTCACGAACCCCTTCATCCAGCAACGCGCCGATCCGCACATCTTCAAGCACACCGACGGCTACTACTACATGACCGCGACGGTTCCGGCGTACGACCGTATCGTGCTGCGCCGGGCGACGACCCTGAACGGTCTGCGCACCGCCCCCGAGACCACGATCTGGACCAAGCACTCGAGCGGTGAGATGGGTGCCCACATCTGGGCGCCCGAGATCCACTTCATCGACGGCAAGTGGTACGTCTACTTCGCGGCGGGCGCGACGAACGACATCTGGGCGATCCGGATGTACGTGCTCGAGGGCACCGGTTCCAACGCCCTGACCGCGAACTGGACGGAGAAGGGGCGAATCGTCACCCCGTGGGCGAGCTTCTCGCTGGACGCGACGACGTTCGCTCACAACGGCAACCGCTATCTCGTGTGGGCCCAGTCGGAGTCGGGGATCGATTCGAACTCCAACCTCTACATCGCGCGCATGACGAACCCGTGGACCATCACCGGCACGCCGGTGCGCATCGCACAGCCCACCTACGACTGGGAGAAGCGCGGCCACAAGGTCGTCGAGGGGGCGGCGGTGCTGGTCCGCAACAACCGGGTCTTCATCTCCTACTCGGCGAGCGCGACCGACAAGAACTACGCGATGGGACTGCTCACGGCGAGCACGTCGAGCAATCTGCTGTCGGCCTCGTCGTGGAGCAAACGCTCCACGCCGGTGTTCCAGAGCAACGCGTCGACGGGGCAGTGGGGTCCGGGGCACAACTCGTTCACGGTCGACGAGACCGGCGCCGACGTGCTCGTGTACCACGCGCGCAACTACGAGAACATCAGCGGCGAGCCGCTGAACAACCCCGACCGTCACACGCGCCTCCAGCGCCTGTACTGGAACTCCGACGGCACCCCGCTGTTCGGCGTTCCGGTGCCCGACGGCTCGTTCACCTTCGGCGACACCCCGCCGAGCATCTTCACCGGTGGTGGTGCGTCGGGTGGTGAGCGGGTGACGAATCGGCACAGCGGTCTGGTGCTGGACGTGCAGAACCCGAACACCTCGAACGGGGCGAAGGTGGGCCAGTACGCCTGGAACGGCGGAGCCTGGCAGCAGTGGAAGTTCGAAGACGCCGGCAGCGGCTACGTACGGATCCGCTCGGTGCACTCGAACAAGTGCCTGGATGTCGCCGGCACCGCCAACGGCGCCGAGGTCCAGCAGTACGACTGCCACACCGGCACCAACCAGCAATTCACCCTGCGCAGCACCAGCAACGGGTACGTGCAGATCGTCGACCGACGATCCGGACGATGCCTCGACGTGCCCGGCTGGTCGACCGCCAACGGCACCATCATCAAGATCTACGACTGCAACAACGGCAACAACCAGCAATGGCTCCGCGCCGCCGCATGACCGAGTGTGCAATCCATCGAGTGAAGGAAAGGAATCCGCACTGATGCGCAAGAGACTCCGCCGATGGCTGATCGTTGCCGTGTGCGCCGCGATCACCCTGCTCGGCGTCGCCACGCCGAGCTATGCGGCCGACGGCACTCCCTACCAGAATCCGATCGTCGGCGCCCCGAACAGTGCCGACCCGTGGCTGGGGTACTACAACGGGTACTACTACTACACCGCGACGACGTGGACGGGGAACATCTACATCCGCAAGTCGACGACCCTCGCGGGCCTGAAGAACGCGCCGGAGACCAAGGTCTTCACGATGTCGCAGACGAACGCGACCTCGAACATGTGGGCGCCGAGCATGCATCTGCTCGACGGGCCGAACGGCAAACGCTGGTACCTGTACTACTCGGCGGGTCCCAGCAGCTGCTGCGGCGGGCAGCGCCAGCACGTGCTCGAGAGTGCCGGCACCGACCCGATGGGACCGTACACGTATCGGGGCAAGCTCAACCTCATGCCGAACGATGCCTGGGCGATCGACGGCAGCGTGATGACCGTCAGCAACCAGAACTACTTCGTGTTCTCGGCGTTCTCGCGCGGCACGGGCTTCGGAGATGGTGGGCTGCAGAGCCTGTACATCTCTCGGCTCACGAACCCGTGGACGGTCGCCGCGACCGGTGCGCTGATCTCCGAGCCGACGCTCGCGTGGGAGAAGCAGGGGAACCCGGTGAATGAGGGGCCGTACCCGTTGCAGCGCAACGGTCGCACGTTCCTCACCTATTCGGCGAGCTACTGCGGCGGCCCCGACTACAAGATCGGCATGCTCGAGCTCACCGGAAGCAACCCGTTGAGCGCGAGCTCCTGGACCAAGAAGTCGACGCCGATCTTCCAGCGCAACGACGCGAACGGGGTGTACGGGCCAGCGCACCACTCGTTCTTCAAGTCGCCCGATGGCACGCAGGACTGGATCGTGTACCACGCCAATTCCTCTGCCTCCGACGGCTGCGGAACGACGCGCACGAGCCGGGCGCAGCCGATCTCATGGAACTCCGACGGAACGCCGAACCTCGGTGTGCCGGTGTCGACCTCGACGGTCCTGCGTGGGCCCTCGGGTGAGCCGGCCGGCGGCTCGCAGGGCACCATCCAGCGCATCCAGTCGTTCAACTTCCAGGATCGCTACGTCAGGCACAGCAACTACGCGGTGCGCATCGACCCGAACGTGAGTCCAAGTCAGGACGCACAGTTCCGGGCGGTCACCGGTCTCGCGAACAACGGCTCCGCCTACGTGTCGTTCGAGTCCGTGAACTTCCCGGGCTACTACCTGCGCCACAACAACTACGTCCTCCGGCTCGAACCGAACGACGGCAGTTCGACGTTCGCGCAGGACGCGACCTTCCAGAAGGTCGCGGGACTGGCGAACTCGTCGTGGACCTCGTTCCGCTCGTACAACTTCCCCGATCGCTACATCCGGCACAGCAACTACGTGCTCCGGATCGACACGATCTCGGGAAGCACTGCCCAGCAGGACGCGACATTCCGGTTGGTGAACTAACCGAACGCTCCTCCACGCCGGATGCCCCGGACACGCCGGATGCCTCGGACCGGTCCGGGGCATCCGGCGTGTCCGGCGGCCTCCCACGTCGTCGGCCGCGCTCCCCCTGCTGCCGCGCACCGGGTCGGCGACGGCGCAGATCTACACGTTGAAGCGGAACTCGACCACGTCGCCGTCCTGCATGACGTAGTCCTTGCCCTCCATGCGCGCCTTGCCCTTGGCGCGGGCCTCGGCGACCGAGCCGGTCGCGACGAGGTCGTCGAACGAGATGACCTCGGCCTTGATGAAGCCGCGCTCGAAGTCGGTGTGGATGACGCCGGCGGCCTGGGGGGCCTTCCAGCCCTTGTGGATCGTCCAGGCGCGCGACTCCTTCGGCCCGGCCGTCAGATACGTCTGCAGTCCGAGGGTGTCGAAGCCGACGCGGGCGAGCTGGTCGAGGCCCGACTCCTCCTGCCCGGTCGAGGCGAGCAGCTCGGCGGCGTCCTCGGGGTCGAGGTCGATGAGCTCCGACTCGATCTTGGCGTCGAGGAAGACGGCCTCGGCGGGGGCGACGAGCGCCGCGAGTTCGGCCTTCTTCGAGGCATCCGTCAGCACCTGCTCGTCGACGTTGAAGACGTAGATGAAGGGCTTCGCGGTGAGCAGGCCCAGTTCTGCGATGGGCGAGATATCGACGGATGCCGCGGACAGCGGCGTCCCCGCCTGCAGCAGGTCGCGCGCAGCGACAGCCGCCTCGAGCACCGACGGGTCGAGCTTGCGACCCTTGACCTCTTTCTCGTAACGCGTGATCGCGCGTTCGAGGGTCTCGAGGTCGGCGAGGATCAGCTCGGTGTTGATCGTCTCCATGTCGGCCTTGGGATCGACGGCGCCGTCGACGTGCACCACGTCGGAGTCGCTGAACCCGCGCACGACCTGCGCGATCGCGTCGGCCTCGCGGATGTTCGCGAGGAACTTGTTGCCGAGCCCCTCGCCCTCGCTCGCCCCGCGCACGATGCCGGCGATGTCGACGAACGACACGGTCGCGGGCAGGATGCGCTCGGATCCGAAGATGCCGGCGAGGGTCTCGAGCCGCGGGTCGGGCAGGTTCACCACGCCGATGTTCGGCTCGATCGTCGCGAACGGGTAGTTGGCCGCGAGCACCTGGTTCTTGGTGAGCGCGTTGAACAGGGTCGACTTGCCGACGTTCGGGAGACCGACGATTCCGATGGTGAGTGCCACGGGCGACCAGTCTACCGGCGGGCCTCAGGGCGGGATGCCTCCGGCAGCCCCTCGAGTTCGGTGAGCAGTCGACCCGAGTCGATCTCGGCGCGGATGCGCTCCCCCAGCGCCTGCGCGGCAGTCCGGTACGACGGATCGGCGAGCAGCTCGACGACGGCCGTCGCGATGGTCGCGACATCCGACCTCGCCGGGCGCACGATCGCGACGCCGTGCCTGGCCGCGCGCGCCGCGTTGTCGGGCTGGTCGCGTCCGATCGGCAGGCACAGCATCGGCACGCCGGCGGCGAGCGCCTTGATGACGGTGCCGTGCCCGGCGTGCGTGATGACGAGTGCCGCGCGTGCGAAGAGTTCGCGGTGCGCGGCGGCGCGCACGACCCGGACGTGGGCGGCGGCGGGCACGTCGGCGGGGTCGATCGCCGGGCCCGTCGTGATGACCGCGCGTACCGGCAGCCCCGCGAGCGCGATCGCGATGCGCCGCAGCAGATCCTCCTGCTGCATGTACGAGCTCGACAGGCCGACCACGACCAGCGGCGCATCGCCCGGCGGCAGTTCGAGAGGGCCCTCGGCGGGGAGATCCTCGAGCACCGGCCCGACCCAGCGCACGTTCGGCGGCACGGGCGCGGGATCGTCGAAGGCCGCACCGGTGAGCAGCAGCACGCGGTCGGCCCGATCCCACTGCGCCCACACGTGGCCGAGCGGATCGAGGGCGAACCCGGCGCGGGTCGCGTTCAGCGCGCGCAGGCCCGCGTCCCACCCGGCGTTCGACATCACCCGCCCCGCGCGGTCGCGCATCCGCCCGAGGGGTCCGCGGGCGGGTGCGAGCCCGAGGCCGAACGGCGGCCTGGCCGCCGAGGGCACGAGATAGACGCTGCCCACGAGCGCGGCCGACGGGATGCCGCGCGCCTCAGCCGCGACGAGGGCGCCGAGCAGCACGCCGTCGGCGAGCACCGCGTCGAACGGCTCGCCTTCGGCCGCCGCGTCGTCGAGCGCCGTCGCGACGTCGGCGGCGAAGCGCGCCGACGGTCCCGTGACGAGCCGGGTGCGCAGTCGTGCGAACGCCCCGAGCGGCGTGGCGGCCTCCCAGTCCTTCAGCAGGTCGTCCTCGAGGGCGGTCGAGGCGCGCTGGGGGGCGGTCGGCCACGGATGGTGCGTGGCGCCGGTCGCCAGGATCCCCCCGGCGATGCTCGGGTCGCCGTAGGCGACGACCTCGTGGCCGCGTTCGATCAGCAGACGTGCGATGCCGAGGTTCGGCGGGGTCGCACCGCCGCCGTCCCAGACGGCGAGCAGGTATCTCATCGTGCGCTCCCTTCGAGCACGGCGGTGACGAGGCGGTGCAGTACCGCGCGCGTCTCGGATTCCGATCGGCCGAGGTCACGGCGCAGAAGCTTCCAGCTGCCGACGTCGGTCGCGGCGTAGAGGGCGTCGACGACCCCGGCGCGGGCGGTGCCGCCCCCGGGCAGGTGCGGGCCGAACACCTGCTCGAGCCACGCCCGGTGTTGCGCTCGCGCGCCCTCGAGCAGGGGCCGCAGCGCGGCCTGGCGGTCGGCGTCGGCGATCGCACGCCAGTTGCCGTCGCCGAGCACTTCGTAGTTCCGCATCAGCGCGTCCACGGCACCGTCGACGTCGCCGGGCGCCACGTTGCCGCGCAGGTCGGCGACCTCGCCGGCGAAGTGCGCGATCGAGGCGGTGAGCAGCCCCTCCTTCGAGCCGAAGTGGTTGAAGACGGTCTGCACCGTGACGCCGGCCGCGTCGGCGACGCCCGCGAGCGTCACGTCGTCGTAGTGGGCGCCGGCGAAGCGTTCGGCGGCCGCGCGCAGGATGCGCTCGCGCGTGCGCCCGCTCGACGCCGCACGGGTCGTCATGTCGTACTCGCGAACACCTCCGGCCATACCCGAAGCATCCTCGCCATTTGAATCTGAGTCAAGCGAAAACTTGATGCTCGATCAAATGAATACGCCTGCCGCCGCGCCACCCCGTGCATGCGACGAAGCGGGCACGATCAGGGCCAGCCCTGATGGTGGGCGGCCCGGCGCGGTCAATAGACTTCGAGCTGATCGAGCAATGCTCAGGTTCACGCGGAAGCGCGGAGCAGGAGGGGATCGGGATGTCCCGATCGGGCGAAGGCGCACACCGGATCGAGGTCCGGTTCGCGGATGAAGCGCGCGTGGTGCCGGGCGGTCGACCCGGGCTTCCGCCCGAGTGGGCGGCGTTCGACCGGCCGCTGCGGTTGCTCGGCGCGCTCGAGGTCCTGCTGCCTGCCGAACCCGCATCGGTCGTCGCGGTCGTCGACGGGCTCGACGACGCCGACCGCACGGTGCTGGGCGTCGCTCGCTCCGACGGCGTCTGCTTCGCCGTACCGCTGCGCGGCATCGGCGGTGGGGCCGCGACCGCCGACCTGCCCACGTCCGACGGGCGCACCACGATCTTCGTGCTCGGGTTCGCGCGGACCGCCGACGCCGAACGGTTCCTCGATCGCTGGGGCGCGGCACCGCGGCCGCCGCTGCCGCGACCGGGCGGGTACATCGACGGGATGACACGCTCGATGCCGGGCTTCGACCTCGACGACGACGGACGCGGTGGCGGGTTCGAAGCCGCACTGGATGCCGAGCCCGTCGCGGCTGACGAACCCATCGAGTTCCCCGAAGCCGCCGAACCGGCCGCAGCCGAGCCCGCCGAGCCCGAACCCGCCGAGCCCGTTGAACCCGCCACGCGCGGCCGCCGGGTCACCGCCGCGCACGTCGACGCCGAGATGCCGCCCGAGCTCGTCGCGGGGGAATCGTTCGAGCTCATCTTCCGGCTCTCGCGCGAGGCACTCACCGCCACTCCCGGCCTCGTGCGCGACGAGGAGGTCATCCGGGTCGACGAGGACCGCGACGTCACGGTGAGCATCACGCTCCGAGGCATCCACCACGCCCCCGGCGACCGGGCCGAGCGCACCGTACCGCTGCCGGCCCCGGGCGCCGACCCGGCCAGGGTGCCGTTCCGGCTCGTGGCCGACGAGCCCGGCCGCGGCGTGGTCTGGATCGCGGTGCGACAGGAGCCCATCGAGCAGCCGCTCGCAACCCTGCGGGTCAGCGCCGCGATCGTCGAGTCGGCGAGCGCCGTTCCCGGCCCGGCGCCGAACCCGCGCACCCGCGTCTCGGGGCGCTCGTCCGAGCTGGCGGCGCTGCCCACCATCCGCATCGACGAATCGATCTCGCGTGGCCGCTCGACGCTGCGCATCGCGGTGAGCGTCGGCGACGAGCGCGCCGTCTGCACGAAGGAACTGCCCGACAAGGCCGCCTACATCCGCCGCCTGTACAGCAGGGTCGGCGGCATCCGCGCCCAAGTCGACACCGTTCGCGACGCGAAGGCGCGCCGCCGCCGGGCGGCCGAACTGCTCAGCGGCATCGGGTCGGACATCGCCCGGTACCTGTTCGACGACCACGTGAACGACCTGCTGTGGCGGTCGCGCACCTCGCGGCTGAGCCACCTCGTCGTGCAGACGGAGGGCGAGTTCGACCTCCCGTGGGAGATCGTGCACCTCGTGCCGCCGTCGGGGGCCGCCGGCGACGGGAAGCGGTGGTTCCTCGCCGACCTCGGCATGACCAGGCTCGTATACGGGTCCGCCAGCCCCGAGCCCATCCGGGTGCGCCCCGATCGCGCGCTCGCCGTGTCGCCGCGCTATCACGACCCGATCCTCGCGCTCCCCCGCACGGCCGCGGAGATCGCCGCGCTCGCGGACCACCTCGCGGCCCGCGTGGTGCTCGACGTCGAGACGCCCGCCGCGATCAGCTCCGAACTGCGCGACGGCGTCGACCTGCTCCACTTCGCCGGGCACGGTCGCTGGCGCGCCGACGAGCCGACCGCCCAGCAGCTGCTGCTCGCCGCGTTTCCGTCGAGCGCCGACGACGAGGCATCCACCTACAGCGACGCCGACGCGCGCGCCGACTTCCCCGAGGAGCGCGCCCTCGAGGGCGTGACGCCGGCGTCTTTCGTGTTC